>NZ_CATNHH010000023.1:0-368828 GCF_950098555.1 Citrobacter sp. T1.2D-1 | reverse complement strand
TCTGAGGCAGCACCTGGCACGGCTGGGACGGAAGTCGCTGTCGTTCTCAAAATCGGTGGAGCTGCATGACAAAGTCATCGGGCATTATCTGAACATAAAACACTATCAATAAGTTGGAGTCATTACCGCGGTTTTGCGCCAATTCTTGGCACATTACGTGCCGGTGATATGTATACGTCACCCGATATATTCTCGTCCGTACGATTTAGCGGTGTTCGCCTGTTTCGCGATATGCAAATGCTACCGAACTCAAAGCAAAATTTTACGCCGCGGGTGCAGGGGATCGCGCAGAGTAATGCTTTGGTTACCATCGAGCAGAATGGCTTTATCGTTTATCAAAAAGAAGTTCCGCCAGGGCCGTTCTCAATTGCTGATATGCAACTGGCAGGCGGCGGGACAGATTTGGATGTAACGGTACGCGAAGCGGACGGTTCAGTAACAACCTATCTGGTGCCCTATGCTTCAGTCCCCAATATGCTACAGCCGGGGGTGTCAAAATACGATTTTGCGGCCGGGCGTAGCCATATCGAAGGTGCGAGCAACCAGTCCGATTTTGCACAGGCCAGTTATCAGTACGGATTAAACAATTTACTGACACTTTTTGGCGGTACCATGTTTTCTAATCACTACCATGCGTTTACCTTTGGTACGGGCTGGAATACGCGCATTGGCGCGATTTCTATGGACGCCACCCGGTCACACAGCGAGCAGGATAGCGGCGAGGTATTTGACGGACAGAGCTACCAACTCGCCTATAACAAGTATTTGGCGCAAACCGCGACCCGTTTTGGACTTGCGGCATATCGTTATTCATCGCGCGGTTATCGGACATTCAACGATCACGTCTGGGCGAATAACAAAAACAGCTATCATCGTGATGAAAACGACGTTTACGACGTCGCTGATTATTATCAAAACGATTTTGGCCGTAAAAATACTTTCTCTGCAAACATCAGTCAGACGTTGCCGGAGGGATGGGGCGCTGTTTCATTGAGTTCGCTGTGGCGAGATTATTGGGGACGAGGGGGGAATAGTGAAGACTATCAACTCAGTTATTCAAATAGCTGGCGGCGGATTAGCTATACATTCTCAGCGAGCCAGACCTATGATGAAGACCATCGCGAAGATAAACGTTTTAACCTGTTTATTTCGGTTCCGCTTGACTGGGGGGACGGTATTACCACACCGCATCGTTACCTGAGCATGTCAAATTCAACCACCTTTGATGAGAATGGACTGGCGTCAAATAATATCGGCTTAAACGGAACGACGGGCGATCGCGATCAATTTATTTATGGTGTTAACCTGAACCACCAGCGACAGGATAATGAAACGGCCGTGGGTGGAAACGTCACCTGGAATACCCCGATAGCGGCCATTAACGGCAACTACAGTCAGTCGTCGCAATATCATCAGGCTGGCGGAAGTCTTTACGGGGGCGTAGTGGTGTGGTCTGGCGGCGTGAATTTATCGAATCGACTTTCGGATACGTTTGCCATTATGCAAGCGCCGGGTCTGGAAGGCGCCTACGTTAATGGACAAAAATATCGGACGACCAATGCTAACGGGACGGTCGTCTACGATAATCTGACGCCCTATCGCGAGAATCACCTGCTGCTTGATGTATCGCAAAGCGACAGTGAAACCGAACTACGTGGTAACCGTAAAAACGCATCCTCATACCGTGGTGCAGTTTTGCTTGTGCGTTTTGATACCGACCAGCGCAAACCGTGGTTTATTAAGGCCCAACGCCCGGATGGCGCGCCATTAACCTTTGGCTACGAAGTGAATGATGTCCACGGGTACAACGTGGGGGTCGTGGGGCAGGGAAGCCAGCTTTTTATCCGCACGAATGAAATTCCGCCTGAAGTCAGCGTGGCGGTTGATAAAGAAAAGGGACTTTCATGTTCAATCACTTTCGATAAGACGATTGATGAAAGTAAAGTCTATATTTGCCGATAGTGTCGGATATCGCTATGAAACTCAATTTTTTACTTTTACTGGTTCTGATGGTGGTGCTGCCCGCATCTTACGCAGGGTGTAAAGGAAATATCTCCTACGAGGATAATCTTATTATACGTGAAGATTTTTCTATAAATTCCTCACAGTCAGAATCCTATACTCATCAGTTTAACGATCTCACTTGCGTAGGGACGAATACTATTAATCCATTAAAAACATCGGATGTTATTGTTGGATTGTATGATGATACCGTTAAGCTAGCGTTGAAATTTACGTGGGTAAATAGTTCTGATATCAGTCTGGCAAGTGGGAAAGGTGATTTTTCAGCGAGCTATCGGGTCGATGTCTCGCCTGCAAGCAGTGCTGCATCTGTGAACATCTCAGCGGGGTCAGGGAACAGCGTCTATATCAAAGATGTGACTTCACTTTCCAGCGCAACGGCTACTTCTCAAAGTTCAGCACTCTTTACCTTAGTGGTTTGTTTACTGTCGGGTAAAGCGTGGGAACCTTGCATCACAAGTTATCATAACTCGCTTGCAAAGGACGGCGGATTTTACTCTGCGAATTTGCGTTTAACCTACAACAGAAAGCAGACGACCTGCAAACCTGAAGAGTTGAATATTGTACTGCCTGACATTGCTCTTTCAGAACTTGCTGTAAACGGAAAGATTGTCAGCAAAAATGTTACCGAAAATATTCGATTGCAGTGTGATAATCTTTTTGGTGACCGCAAACAGACGTCACGCAAAATGGTGACGTATCTCTCCAGCAGTGATTTAGTCGCGGGAAGCAGTTTTATTCTTCGTGGCAGTACAGACAATGGCGTTGGGTTTGTTCTGGAGAATAATAATCAAGTCGTCAATATATCCAGCGTGACCGGACAAGGTGACGCAACCACATTATGGAAAGTGGATAAGCCAGGAGACGCGGTGAACAGCAATACTGTGAACATTCCCATCGTTGCCAGCTATTACGTTTATGACAAAAGTAAGGTGAAACCGGGCAATCTCAGCGCTACCGCGTTAATTTATGTGAAGTATGACTGACTGTGCCTGGGGTTATCCTGATTACGTTAACGATAAAGCAAGCGCTTGAATTCCCCCTCAGTCCGAGGGGGGATTTTTAGCGGTGATAAAAAATCTCGCCATCGTAGGCTTTGATAATTTTGCCGTCAGCGTCATTGATCAGCACATACGCACCGCCCATATAGGTCCAGTGCGTCCCGGCATCCGGTGCGGGTAAATTTCGCAACTTCCACTGCTTGATGTTGTACTCGTCGGTGCGATACATCTCTGGCACCGTATCGCCTGGTTTGAAATGGGTGAAGTCAGCGATGAAGCCGCTGAGTTCGTACTGATCAATCCCCTTCGCGGCGACGGTTGTGGCGGGTGCGGCCCAGACCGCGCTGGATGCGAGCAGCAGCGCGCCCATCACCAATTTGTTCTTCATACTTCTACGCTCCACTGTTAGAACCTTCAAAATCAATCGTGTATCTTTCCCGGCCTTCATGATGACTGACAAGCGCTGGTTTGTTAGATTCCCGGAAATTTCGTAAAAAATGTAAACCTGTTTTTCGTCTGACAACTGCACTATAGAAGAATTCGGCCAAAAATGATGGCGTCAGACAGCGTTTTCGGACCACTGGCTACCCATGCCACGATCCCCAGATGCAGAAATGCAGGCGTTCGGCATACATCACTCCAGCGATGAAGCCCATAGAGACCAGAAGGAGATACAGAAAAAGATAAAGGACTATCAACTTTAACGCACTGGGTTTCATATTGAAATAGGTTTCATAAACAGAGACGTTTTAAATATTTTCGAAGATAACAGTTAATCAATGGCAACATATAAATTACTTTGCACGATACTATGGCGTAGTAGGCGATTTCTGATCTTGATAAATATCATAATATTAAATGTATTTAAGATTGTGGATAAAAGAATATATGATGACATTGTATCTTTGTACCTCCTTCGTTAATTAATTGCTAATTGAATAAATCAGAATGAAAAAACAGCCAGGAGTACTCTTATTATTCATGCCGGGAGCGCGTTTTGATATCAGCACTACATGAATTATATTGACAGAACAGAACGGCAAAAATATCCTGCACGTGATCTGTTGATATAAAATTCGCGGCTGGCCAGCTGCGTTATTCTTTTTGTTAACTAATGATGGTGATGGCAGTGATGAAAGCGTTAAGCCTAAAAAAGAGTGTTTATGTTCTGGTTATAGCCAGCGTATTGTCTGGTTGTGTTTCGGAAGAAGAACGCCTCGCGCGCTGTGAAGCTAAAGGCGTGAGCCGCGATGTTTGTTATCAGGTCGATCGTGCTAATCAGCAAATGATCGACAACAATGCGCAACAAAGCGCTTATGCCAATGCCCGTGCTGCGGTAAAACAGCATGCGCAGGCCACGAAGAAAAAAAGCGTCTATTACTATGAAGGGATGGAAATCAAAAAGGTGAGCACGGGTTTGAATATTAATGGTTTGCCAGCGTCTCTCGTGGAGAAAGAGGAAAGCGCTACCGTTTATCAGCAAGGTTTACATTATTTTATCGTGTACAACACGGGACACCTGGCAGTACTTAATAACCAGCGTCAGATGCTGGGCTGGGCAAAATAAAAAACCATCACTTTCTAATCTGCTGTTCTTACCGCGGGTCAGGCAAAGCTGATTTCAGTCGCGCCAGGAATAAGACAATAAACGCCGACGATATCAATATTCATGTGGCGCTTCAGGTTGAAGCGCCACCATTTTAACCGCTACCTTAGCGTCGTTTCACGATATTCTTACCAGCCTAATGAAGCAGAAGCCGCGACGACGGAATCACCATCAGACGTTCCGGCATAGCTAACCGTTGCGGCGACATTCTCCGCGAATTTATGACGATAGCCCATGGCATAACCTTGTTCACTTTTAAAATCAGCAGCGCCAACAGCAATAGCATTATCGGTGTCTACATAGTGAAGTCCGGCGATAGATGCGGCTCCAGCAATACCACTACGGTATTCTTTACGATCGTCGTTTTGCTGCTTTTCCATCGCAGAAAAGCGCGAATTATTTTGATTTTCCAGGGTGGTAATACGCGTTTCATGGTTAGCTAACTGTGTGGTGTGAGTCTGAATGACGCCATCTTGCGCTTTTTGTTTTGTTTGCACGTTAGCCACAGCGACCTGGTTAGTCGTTGTATGCTGTAAAGCCGTGTCTGCTTTACTACCATTAGTGCTAATTAACACGTTTTGATCGTTATCGACAATTTTCTGGTTTGCTTTGTTAGTGGCAATATCATCACGATTCTTAATGATTGCCTGGCCGTCATATTGTTCATCCAGAGTGACACGTTTTACCAGGTTATCATGATCGGTACGAATTTGTTGTGCATAAGTGGCAACATTATTCACCTGAGTTACATCCGCTTTACCCGCTTCCAGAGCGGATATTTGTCCTTCATGCTTTTGTAAATCATACGTAGCGCCATCAATACCAGAGACAAAAAAAGCCCCATTGGTCGTGGGATTCGTGACCACTGCATCAACGTTAGCCGCCAGGGCCGCAGGGGCAAGGGAAGCAAACAGAGCAGAGAAAACGGCAACAGCAATAATGGATTTATTTACAGATTTCATTTCAAAGTCTCACATTCAAAACACGATATATAAACAGTTATTTCCACTCTTTTTAATTGCGAGTGTGATTTAACAGTTGTTAATAAAAATGGATGTCAACATTAATAATACGTTCAGAGCATCTTGATTAAGATTTTCCTTAATTCGTGAGGCGAACTATCCACTAATGGAGGGCTAATAATCTTGACTTGGATCACATTTGAATTTAATAAGTAAAGAGGCGTGTCGAGTTATGGTTGGATTATTTTAATGTAAACATTAATAACCCATGCAGCATAAGGTGTCGGCATAATAAATATATTACTGAAGAGGCGAAAATATTTTTTCATGCCTGGTTCAAATAATGGATTTCTTACATTAATAATGATTGTGCTGCTTATGAGCGTTGCACTCGTTTTGTCCTGAAGATGCTGTTGTTGTTACGCACAGAAAAACTCCTTGCACCTGCTCGGTACCGGCGGTTACACTAAATATTGACATTTTATATGTAATTCATTGTTTTATAAGTAATTTGACTCGGGGTGCCCCTTTTCACGAAGGGCTGAGAAATACCCGTACCACCTGATCTGGATAATGCCAGCGTAGGGAAGTCAGACACTGCTCGTGTCCCTTCTTCGCGCGGGCAGGAGCGTAATCATGCAGCCTGACCTGCACAGCCGCGAACATGCGGTTCGTACCTTAAAACAATTTCGTACCCTTTCTCCGTTGACACACTGTATGACCAATGACGTCGTGCAGAGTTTTACCGCCAATACGCTACTGGCTTTGGGCGCTTCTCCGGCGATGGTGATCGAGCCGGAAGAGGCTCGCCAGTTCGCTGCCCTTGCCAGCGCGTTACTTATTAACGTGGGTACGCTGACGCAGCCGCGCGCACGCGCAATGCGAACGGCGGTTGAGCAGGCGAATAGCGCAAAAACGCCCTGGACACTGGACCCCGTTGCCGTGGGCGCGCTCGAGTATCGTCGTCGCTTCTGCTTTGAACTCCTGACCTTAAAACCGGCAGCCGTTCGCGGTAATGCTTCGGAGATCCTGGCGTTAGCCGGTGAAGACGCCAGTGGACGTGGAGTGGACGCCACCGACGCGGTCGCAACGGCCCTGCCGGCGGCGCAGATTCTGGCACGTCAGACTGGCGCTATTGTGGTGGTCACCGGTGAAGTGGATTACGTCACGGACGGCGAGCGCACGCTGAGCGTCACCGGCGGCGACCCGTTGATGACGAAGGTGGTGGGCACCGGGTGCGCGCTTTCCGCCGTGGTGGCCGCCAGCTGCGCGCTGCCCGGAAACCGAATCGAAAATATCGCGTCGGCCTGCGGGTGGATGAAACAGGCGGGACGGATTGCCCGCAAAACCTGTCACGGACCCGGCAGTTTCATTCCGGCGTTTCTCGACGCGCTTTACACCCTGGAGACGGAGGTCGCAGCATGAAGCGGATTAACGCCTTGACCATCGCCGGCACCGATCCCAGCGGTGGCGCAGGTATTCAGGCCGATCTGAAAACCTTCTCGGCGCTCGGCGCTTACGGCTGTTCGGTGATTACCGCGCTGGTGGCGCAGAATACGCGCGGCGTGCAGTCGGTATATCGCATTGCGCCGGATTTTGTCGCCGCGCAGCTCGATTCGGTGTTCAGCGATGTACGCATTGATACCACCAAAATCGGCATGCTGGCGGAAACCGATATCATCGAGGCTGTGGCGGAGCGTTTACAGCGCCATCGGGTGCGGAATGTGGTGCTCGACACGGTCATGCTGGCGAAAAGCGGCGATCCGTTGCTGTCGCCCTCTGCCGTTGAGACATTGCGCAAGCGACTGCTGCCGCAGGTTTCACTGATTACGCCCAACCTGCCTGAAGCGGCAGCGTTGCTGAATTGCCCGCATGCGCGCGCAGAAAAAGAGATGCTGGAACAGGGACGGGCGCTGCTGGCGATGGGCTGTGGCGCGGTGCTAATGAAAGGCGGCCATCTGGATGATGCGCAAAGCCCTGACTGGCTCTTTACGGCTGACGGTGAGCAGCGCTTTACCGCACCGCGGGTGATGACCAAAAACACGCACGGCACCGGTTGCACGCTCTCTGCGGCGCTGGCCGCACTGCGTCCTCGGCATGCTGACTGGGCAGGGGCGGTGCAGGAGGCGAAAGTCTGGCTGTCGGCGGCACTGGCGCAGGCGGATACCCTGGAGGTTGGGCACGGCATTGGACCTGTTCATCATTTCCACGCGTACTGGTAGCGTATATACTGGCAGCAGACTGGCTGTCAGGAAAAAGACTCATGGAACAAGCGCATACTCAACTTATCGCGCAACTGAACGAACGTATTTCAGCGGTGGATAATACGCCGCTCTATATCAAGTTTGCCGAGACGGTAAAAAATGCCGTGCGCAGTGGAGTGCTTGAGCATGGCAATATTTTGCCCGGCGAACGAGATCTCAGCCAGTTGACCGGCGTCTCACGCATCACGGTGCGTAAAGCGATGCAGGCGCTGGAAGAAGAGGGCGTGGTGACGCGTGCGCGCGGCTATGGTACGCAGATCAACAATATCTTTGAGTATTCGCTGAAAGAGGCGCGTGGTTTTTCTCAGCAGGTTGTCCTGCGCGGGAAAAAGCCGGACACCTTATGGGTCAACAAACGAGTCGTTAAGTGTCCGGAAGAGGTAGCGCAACAGTTGGCGATTGCCGCCGGCAGCGATGTGTTTTTGCTTAAGCGTATTCGCTACGTTGATGAAGATGCCGTATCTATTGAAGAGTCGTGGGTGCCCGCGCACCTCATTCATGATGCCGATGAGATAGGCATATCGCTGTACGACTATTTCCGTAGCCAGCACATCCACCCGCAGCGCACCCGCTCGCGGGTGAGCGCAAAGATGCCGGATGCCGAGTTCCAGTCGCATATCCAGATGGACAGCAAAGTGCCGGTGCTGGTGATAAAGCAAGTGGCGCTTGACCAGCAGCAGCGCCCCATCGAGTACAGCATCAGCTACTGCCGAAGCGATTTATACGTCTTTGTGTGCGAGGAGTAACTCCTCGCGAAACGGCGCACAGTCACCGCCGCGATGTCCGACGACCCACGAGGCCACGGCGTTGCCGAGCAGCACCGCGTCCGCCAGCGACCAGCCCGACGCCAACCCGGCCAGCATCCCCCCCGCGTGACTGTCACCCGCGCCAATCGTATCAACGACCAGCGTTGGAAAGGCGGGGACATGACCAGAGGATGACGTACTGAAAAACCAGGCGCCCTCTTTGTCATGGCGAACGATCAAAGGTGCCGCAAATCGCTTCACCCATTGCGCGCCCAGGTCTTCCACATCCGAGCTCAGATCGAACCGTTGGGCCGCGATTTCAGCTTCCTGACGATTGAGCGACACCAACGGGCGACAGGACAGAATGCGCGCCATTAGCGCATCAGGTATATCGCCAATGCGCGGACCAAAATCGATAAACGGCATCATCTGATCCAGACCTTCCAGCCACTGCACCAGCAGTTCGCCGCAGGGGGAGGCCAGTTGATAGCCCGAGAGATAAATCAGGCTATTACGCGGGACGGTGAGTTGAGCCAGCCAGTCAGCGTTCCACTGGTTCTCAACGCCGCTGAATGACATGAACGTGCGCTCGCCATCCGGCTCGACCAGTGCCAGACACCAGCCGTTGTCGCCTTCTGCGGTCTCAATGAGGCTGTGTAACCCTTCTTTCGCCATCCGGTTACGAATGATATCTGCCCACACGCCCTGGCCCAGCGGCAGGGCATTACCGGCATCAATGCCCAGCCGTTTCAACGCGACGGCGATGTTCAGCGCGCAACCGCCGACGTTAACACCTTGCTGCTTTAGCTCAATGTCACAACCGCGCCAGGGCAGAGCATACGCATCGGCAATGACATCGATAACCGCTGCGCCGATGACCGTGACCGGTTGGTGAGTCGTTTAACCTGGCAGCAGTTCGGCTAAACGTGAAGCGTTCATGACTCCTCCCGACGTTGGCGCAGACGGGCAAGCGCCGTAGCATAGCGGTTGAAATCGAGCTGATTGACCGTATCCAGCTCCTGTTTCCATGCCGGATTAATGGCGCCGACGCCCTGCAACGCACCGCAAATGGCCGTTGCCATCGCCCCAATGGTATCGGTGTCGCCACCAAGATTCGCGCACAGAATGGCGCAACGATTGGGATCGGTTTGCGCCAGTTCGACCATCGCAATAGCGCACGCCACCGATTCGATCGTGCTGGTTCCCGCACCAATCACCTGATACAGCTGTTCGCTGGCCGCTTCGGCACCGTCGGCATGACGCACAATTTTTAGCGCCATCTCCAGACGTGCACAGAGCGACGCGCTAAAGGTGGTGATTCGCTTTTGTTGGGCATGCAGGGCGATGGCGGGGAGCGAATCAACGATCGCTGCCCAGGAATCGCCTTCGATCGCCCGTGAAATCGCCCATGCCACCACTACCGCACCGGCGATAGCCAGATCCGATTTGTGCGTCGGGCTGGAGGCCAGCGCGACGTCGTCGATAAACGCATCCAGATTGCGCGCTGGCAGCAGGCATCCCAACGGCGACACGCGCATGGCCGCGCCGTTGGTGACGCCGTTGTTCTCCAGTTCCGCCACCGGTTTCCCGCCACGAATGGCGTTCAGGGCGATTTTCGATGTCGGTCCGAGGACGTTTTTGTTGAAGGCGTCAAAGCGCAGCGCCCAGTCGAGAATGTTACGCCCAATCAGATCCGGGTCGATTTCACCGTCGCGCGTCAGCAGGGCATCTGCCAGACAGAGCGCCATTGAGGTATCGTCGGTAAATTCTGCGCGGCCAAAATAGCAGGCCGCATTGTTTTCTTGCGGGCCCGGCAGAAAGTGGTCAATCCAGCCAAAGTGCGCTTTAACGCGGGTTCTTGGCCACAGTTCTGACGGCATACCCATCGCATCCCCTAACGCCTGCCCGTAAAGAGCACCGAGAATACGTTCTGCTTTCATTTCACTTCCCCTTGTGTCAACGCAGTATCGCGAACCTCAATAGCGGTAATTTCTTTGTCCGATTCGCGAAAGAAAATCATAAACAGCACGGCAATCACGGCGATCATCACCGCCCCGAATGTCCACATGCCCGCCCAGTTGAAGGTGAGGCCGTTGACCGGCTCCTGATAGGCAAACATTTTTTCCATCATTACGCCGCCGAGACGGTAGCCCAGCAGGCTGCCGAACCCCTGACAGCAGAGTGTAATCAACCCTTGTGCGGCGGTACGCATATGCACCGGCGCTTTTTTATCGACGTAGATATATGCCGTCACATAGTAGAAGTCATAGCTCACACCGTGCAGCAAAATGCCGAGGAACAGCAGAGCATAGGTGAAGTATTCGTCTGCGCTGCCGTAAATGAAGAAGCCATAGCGGATCGCGGCAGTGATAAGACCAAGGAGCAATACCTTTTTGATACCAAAGCGCTTGGTAAAGAAAGGCAATGCCAGCATAAAGAAGATTTCAGAGAATTGACCGAGGGTCATCCAGCCGGTGGCGTTTTTCATCCCCACTTCCGTCAGATATCCATTGGCGAAGATGTAGTAGAACGCCAGCGGCATCGCGAACAGGAACGAGCAGAAGAAAAAGACGAGGAAGTTTTTATCACGCAGCAGGGTAATCGCATCCAGACCCAACATGACTTTGAAGTCCATCTTGCCGGTGCTTTTCGGCGG
This sequence comes from Citrobacter sp. T1.2D-1, assembly GCF_950098555.1. NCBI lineage: Bacteria > Pseudomonadati > Pseudomonadota > Gammaproteobacteria > Enterobacterales > Enterobacteriaceae > Citrobacter > Citrobacter sp. T1.2D-1. The sequence continues at coordinate 357,571 of NZ_CATNHH010000023.1, read as the reverse complement.
CGTATCCGGCAGGAAGAAGGCAAATACGCCCAGCAGCGCAGAGCTGGCAGCCGTCACCAGCAGTGGGATGTTGGTTGGTGATATATCGTTATAACCCAGCATTTGCGGCAGGAATCCACAGGCGAGACCGGAGGCAATCCAGCCGATGGTGCCCATCACACGGATGCGCGGGAAGTCGCGCTCCACGTCCGGCACGTTGGCAAATGCGATGCTGTTGGTCAGCGCAATGGTCGGCATATAGGTCAGCGAGTAGGCCAGCAGCAGCGGGAAGAATCCACCGAACGTCGTCTGCTGAGCGGCAAAATACATCAGCACCGCACCGGCGAACATCAGAACTGCCAGCACCTTTTGCGCCGAGAAAAATCGGTCAGTCAGAGAGCCCACGAGGATCGGCGACAGAATCGCGGCGATTGCGGTACAGGCGTAAGACCAGCCAATCTCACCGGCGGTAAAACCACTTTTACTCAACCAGAGCCAGAGCGGAACAAACCAGGCTCCCCAGATAAACCATTCAACGAACATCATGAACGACAGCTTCACTGTAGTTTTCATCTTTAAATCCTTCATGACAGGTAAGGTACGTCATGACAGTACCATTTAATAATACCTTTTAAATACCTTTGAGGCGAAACCTTGACCGTCTTAACACTTTTTCGTCAGTGAATCGTGCCAGCGGATAACGCTGAAAAATGCCCGAAAGATGGAAAAAATGGCCGGTCAGTACCAGACTTATGGCTGCCCGCAAAACGCGGATCAGGACAATTCACATTCCGACTCATTCGGAACTTACGGGAGCATAGCTATGACTGATATTGCGCAGTTGCTTGGCAAAGACGCCGACAGCCTCTTACAGCATCGTTGCATGACCATACCCTCTGACCAACTCTATCTACCCGGACATGACTACGTCGACCGCGTGATGGTGGATAACAACCGTCCGCCTGCGGTGCTGCGTAACATGCAGACGTTGTATAACACCGGGCGTCTGGGGAAAACGGGTTATCTGTCAATTTTACCGGTCGATCAGGGGGTGGAACACTCGGCAGGTGCCTCGTTTGCCGCCAACCCGCTCTATTTCGACCCGAAAAACATCGTTGAACTGGCGATCGAAGCCGGGTGTAACTGCGTAGCCTCGACCTATGGCGTGCTGGCCTCCGTATCGCGCCGTTATGCGCATCGCATTCCGTTTCTGGTAAAACTCAACCATAACGAAACCCTCAGCTATCCGAATACTTACGACCAGACGCTGTACGCCAGCGTGGAGCAGGCGTTCAATCTGGGGGCGGTGGCCGTAGGCGCAACCATCTACTTTGGTTCAGAAGAGTCGCGCCGGCAGATTGAAGAGATTTCTGCCGCCTTTGAACGGGCGCATGAGCTGGGGATGGTCACCGTACTGTGGGCCTATCTGCGAAATTCTGCGTTTAAAAAAGATGGCGTCGATTACCACGTCTCCGCCGACTTAACCGGGCAGGCGAACCATCTGGCGGCAACCATTGGCGCGGATATCGTCAAACAAAAAATGGCAGAAAATAACGGCGGATACAAAGCCGTGAACTATGGCTATACCGACGATCGCGTCTATAGCAAGCTGACCACGGATAACCCTATCGATCTGGTGCGCTACCAACTGGCAAACTGCTATATGGGGCGTGCAGGGTTAATCAACTCCGGTGGTGCAGCGGGCGGCGAGACCGACCTGAGCGACGCGGTGCGTACTGCGGTTATCAACAAACGCGCGGGCGGAATGGGTCTGATCCTCGGTCGCAAAGCCTTCAAGAAATCGATGGCTGACGGCGTGAAACTGATCAACGCCGTGCAGGATGTCTATCTCGACAGCAAAGTGACGATTGCCTGATGTCACACATTCCTCTCCCGCAGCGGGAGAGGACTGTCTACGATGATTTCAGCGAAGTAAAGGACAATCCGGCGGCAACCGACACCGCAAGGCGGCGGGCAGAATTTCGATATGAAATTCCTGTCCGCTCAACGGTTCGCCGTCCAGATTAAAGGTGATGTCATGCGGGGCCCGGATAGCAAACCAGGCGGAGGCACCATCGATGATATTGGGATTCTCCTCCTGCGGTTTCAGGGTGGAAAACAGCGCGGGGAGGATTTCTTCACCGGTAAAAATCCGCAGTTGCAGCAGACCGTCGTTGATCAACGCATTCGGGCACAACTGCTGTCCGCCGCCAGCCTGACGTCCATTACCAATTCCAATCACCAGCGCGTCACCCTGCCAGTGGAAGTTTTCGCCACGGATTTCGCAGCGATCTGGCTTAAGCGTATCCATGCGCATCAGGCCGTGAATGATGTATGACACGCCGCCCAGCGCGGCTTTCAGTTTTTCCGGTGTCTCAGTGGTGATACGTGTGCCAAAGCCGCCGGTGGCCATATTGATAAAACAGGTTTTATCGTTGACCTGCGCCATATCAATCTCAATGGCGTTGCCGACAATCGCCAGCTTCAGCGCCTTATCCAGCTCAACAGGGATCCCGACGCTGGTGGCAAAATCGTTGGCGGTGCCCAGTGGCAGGATGCCGAGTGCCGGAATATCGGGACCCTCACAGTGAATCAGGGCTGTCGACACCTCGTTAATCGTGCCGTCACCGCCGCCCGCGATCACCGTTTCAACGCCCAGACGGCGGGCTTCTTCAACATAACGTTCAGCATCGCCTTTTTCCCAGGTGACGCGAACGTGAATCTCAACCCCTTCGTCGCGGAGCAGCCCAATGGCTTCCCGCAATACGGGGTTATCTGCACTTTTACCATTCAGAATCAATACGCTGGACGGGACATGATCCATTCCTTTTTTGCCTGTTTGTTTTTGAAAGACTTGAAGAAAGTGTATAGCAGAAACGAAAGGAGGAGGTCAGAACAGGACTAAAATACGCACACAATATACTATTTTTGCAAACTAAATCGCGGTACAGAAAGGCGGCAAATGAACGAATCCCTGGGAGCATAGAATTACTATGTGACTAGGGTGAGTGAGTGCAGCCAACGCATCAGTACCGCGATTCAGGCAGCAAAAAAATAAGCCTGCGTAAGGGAGATTACGCAGGCTAAGGAGGTGGTTCCTGGTACAGCTAGCATTTATGGGTTATGTTTTTCAGCGAAATGGATAATACCCTTAAAGAACGAAGCGGTATGTGATCGGTTTCTAAGATTCATCCTGGCGTGAAAAAATAACCCTGATTAACTATTTAGCGTGCGGATTACGCGTCGATTCGCCGGAGAAATTGCGCATTAACAGCGCATAATCCAGCATCAGATCCTGCGGAACAGGGATCCATACGGTATAACCGTCACCAGGCGCTACCGGCATCGGCTCGCCCTTGGCGTTTTCCATCTGCGCTAACGTGAAGTTAACGTTGCCCTGCGGGGTCATCAGTTCCAGGCTGTCGCCAACGGAGAATTTGTTCTTCACCGCCACGGCGGCGAGGTCGCCTTTCCGCTCACCGGTAAACTCGCCCACGAACTGCTGACGCTCGGAAACCGAGTAACCATATTCGTAGTTTTGATAATCGTCATGAGTGTGGCGACGCAGGAAACCTTCGGTGTAGCCACGATGCGCCAGGCCTTCCAGCGTTTCCAGCAGCTGTGGATCAAACGGTTTGCCGGCAGCGGCGTCGTCAATTGCTTTACGATAAACCTGTGCGGTACGCGCGCAGTAGTAGAAGGATTTGGTACGGCCTTCGATTTTCAGCGAATGCACGCCCATCTGTGTCAGGCGTTCAACGTGGGCGATGGCGCGCAGATCTTTCGAGTTCATGATGTAGGTGCCGTGCTCGTCTTCGAACGCGGTCATGTATTCACCCGGACGCTGGGCCTCTTCAATCATAAACACTTTATCGGTTGGCGCACCGATACCCAGCGTCGGCTCCACATTTTGTACCGGGATCGGCTCGTATTTGTGAACGATGTTACCGACCACATCTTCTTTGCCTTCCTGCACGTTGTATTCCCAACGGCAGGCATTGGTGCAGGTGCCCTGGTTCGGGTCGCGCTTATTGATGTAGCCAGAGAGCAGGCAGCGGCCAGAGTAGGCCATGCACAGCGCGCCGTGAACGAAGATCTCAATCTCCATCTCCGGCACCTGATTGCGGATCTCTTCAATCTCTTCCAGCGACAGCTCGCGAGACAGAATCACCCGGGTCAGCCCCATCGAGTGCCAGAATTTTACCGTGGCCCAGTTTACGGCGTTGGCCTGGACGGAGAGGTGAATTGGCATCTCCGGGAAGTTTTCACGCACCAGCATGATAAGCCCCGGGTCAGACATGATCAGGGCATCCGGACCCATTTCCACCACCGGCTTCAAATCGCGGATAAAGGTTTTCAGCTTCGCGTTATGCGGCGCGATATTCACTACCACGTAGAATTTTTTACCCAGCTCATGGGCTTCATTAATGCCGAGCTGTAGATTCTCGTGGTTGAATTCATTATTGCGCACGCGCAGAGAGTAACGTGGCTGGCCCGCATAGACGGCATCTGCGCCATAGGCGAAAGCGTAACGCATATTTTTCAGCGTTCCCGCCGGGGAAAGGAGTTCCGGTTTAAACATAATTTTCTCGTTCTGATGACAGGTCAGATCCGCTTCACCTGATGAAGCGGCTAGAGGAGAGTCCTCACTTTAAGGGCGGGCATTGTAGCGCTGCGGGGCAGGGAGGTAAAGGAAAACGCCTGGCCCGATAAGTGTTGCGTTATCGGGCCGCAATTTGCGCTACAGCCTCAGGCAATCCGGCATGCGTCCGCTTCCCAGCGATACCCGACGCCATACACCGCGCGGATAAATGACTGCTCTTCGTCGAGCGCTTCCAGCTTGCGACGCAGGTTTTTGATGTGGCTGTCGATGGTGCGATCCGTCACCACGCGGTAATCATCGTAGAGATGATTCAGCAACTGTTCGCGGGAAAACACTTTTCCCGGCTCGTGAGACAGGGTCTTGAGCAAGCGGAATTCCGCAGGCGTCAGGTCAAGCATTTTACCGCGCCAGGAGGCCTGGAAGCGGCTTTCATCGACGACAAGCGGGCTTTCAGCGTCCAGTTGTTGTAGTTCACGCTGTGGCTTGCAGCGGCGCAGAATGGTCTTCACGCGGGCGACCACTTCACGCGGACTATAAGGCTTGCAGATGTAATCATCCGCGCCGATTTCGAGCCCCAGCAGGCGGTCTATCTCCTCAATTTTGGCGGTGACCATCACAATAGGCACTTCGGAGAAGCGGCGGATCTCTCGACACAGGGTCAGGCCATCGGTACCCGGCAGCATCAGGTCCAGCAGGATCAGATCCGGCGGGGTCTGGCGCACATAGGGCAGAACCCGATCGCCATGGCTAATCAGCGTCGGGGCATAGCTTGCGGCACGCAGATAGTCGATAAGTAACTGTCCCAGCTTGGGTTCATCTTCCACAATCAGGATGCGTGGTGTGTTTTCATCAATGGGTAACTCAGTCATACGTCTCTCTGTAAATCGCGTTCCAGCGGTAACTCTACTGTAATGCTAACCCCGCCAAAAGGCGAATGGGCTGCGTGGATGTGACCATTATGCGCGTCGACGATGTTGACGCAAATTGCCAGCCCCAGACCGGAGCCTCCGCTGGCGCGGTTGCGTGAACCTTCGGTGCGGTAGAATCGCTCAAACAGTCTCTGAAGTTGCTCGTCACTGACCCCCGGCGCGGAGTCGGCAAAGGTGATCAGGACGCGTTTGTCTCGCTGTTCTGCGCTGATGCGCAATCCGCCGCCGCTGTCTGTGTAACGAAGGCTGTTTTCCAGCAGGTTGTTGAATAACTGCATCAGGCGATCGCGATCGCCGAACACGGTCACGCTATCGGGCAGGGAAAATTCTAACGTCAGCCCACGACTGACAAAACGTTCACGGAATGCGCCACCTGCCACTTCCAGTAGCGGGATTAAATCGACGGAGGTTTTTTGATAGGCCAGCGCGCCTTCGTCAGACATCGAAAGCTGGTGCAAATCGTCGACCAGTTTGGTCAGCGTACCCACTTCCGCCTGTAACGAGGCTACCGATTCCGGCGTGAATTTTCGCACCCCATCCTGAATCGCCTCCAGTTCACCGCGCAGGACCGCCAGCGGTGTGCGCAGCTCGTGCGAGATATCGGCCATAAAGTCACAACGCATCTGCTGATTCTTTTCCAGCGTACTGGCGAGCTGGTTGAAGTCCTGCGCCAGTTTGCCCAGTTCATCGGCACTGGTGGCGGTAACACGGGTGGTGAAATCCCCCGCAGCCAGTTTGTGCGTGCCTTCAACCAGACGTTTGACCGGGGCCAGCAGTCCGCGCGCGAGTGGAAAGGTCGCCAGCGCCGCCAGCAACGTCGAGAGCGCGACGATAAGCCAACTGGTACGCCGCTGCTGTTTATCGAAATTGATGTCGGTGTTACGCGTCAGGCGTTCGACGGGGGAGGCGATCACCGCGCCGACCTCAAGGCCGTTCACCAGAATGGGACGCCGCGTGCCGTCTTTGGGAACCGGGCCGCGCGGGCCGACCATCACATGGGCATCCTGGTCCACCACCCAGAACTGAGTACGCCAGCCGTGCGGCGGCATACCGGGCCCCTGTTTGTCATCGTCGTTGTCATGTTCAAATGAGCGGAGGATCTGGAACACAAAGCGTTCATTATTGCGCAGAAAGCGCCAGTTGCCGTGCAACTGGTACTGTTCGCCTAACGCGTCGCTGAGCATGGTCAGGCGCTGTTCGTTGCCGTTCTTAATGTAATCAATGAACCCTCGCTCGAAGCTGATGCGCACCGCCCAATGCATACTGATCAACAGTACGATGCAGGTGGCGAAAATCGCCAGAAACAGTTTGCCGGTAATACCGGGTCGCCAGAGCTTCATCAGGTTCTCCTTTTACGTCGCGCAATGACGACATTTTTGTGGGTATCATTCGGGACGCGAGCAAAGATCACGGCGGGCAAGGCGATGATAAAAGCCATACACAGCCAGGTGTACATAAAGACGGTATGGGATGTTCCGCTATCGACCGTCATGTGCTGCTGCCCGAACATCCCTAGCAGCAACCCGGCGACGGTAACACCGATACTCATCGAGAGTTGCATAATCATCGACAACAGGCTGTTCCCGCTGCTGGCTAATTCATCCGGCAGATCTTTCAGGGTCAGGGTGTTCATGGAGGAGAAACGCGTCGAGTTGACCATGCCCTGAACAAACAGCACCAGCGGCAGCAGGTAATACCAGCCAAGCAGGGCGGTGGACATAAACAGCAGGGTCACCACCGATAGCCCAAGCGTGGTGGTCACCAGCACCCGCCGATAGCCAAAGCGGTTAACCACCTGCACGACAATACGTTTCATGCCCATACTGCCGAGCACCATGGGGATCATCATCAACCCGGCGTGAAACGGGGAGAAGCCAAGACCGATTTGCAAAAAGACCGGCGTCATAAAGGGCAACATGCCGCTGCCGACGCGCCCGGCGAAACTGCCGAACAGCCCCAGCGAGAAGGTCGGCGTGCGAAACAGGTGGAGGCTGAACAGCGCCCGCGGATTACCTTTGGCATGTACCAAATAGAATAAAATGGCCGCCACACCGCACGCCACCAGCGCGCCGAGGGCGAGTGGCGAAATCCCCATTCCCTTGCTGCCGTCCAGCGCGATGGTCAGGACCGCCATCCCTGCCGCCAGCAGCAGAAAACCCGAGAGGTCAAAGCGCCGGGTTTGCATGGTGTAGTTGGGCATCAGCATCAGCGTGGCGATAGCACCAATGATTCCGACCGGGAGATTGATCAGGAAAATCCAGTGCCAGGAGGCGTATTCCACGAGGATCCCGCCCAGTGCCGGGCCGAGCAGCGGACCAATCTGGCCCGGCAGTGTGACAAACGTCATCGCCGCCATGTACTGCTCACGCGGGACAATTTTCATCACCGTCAGCCTACCGACCGGCACCATCATGGCTCCGCCGATGCCTTGCAACACCCGCGCCATGACCAGTTCATTCAGCGTGCTGGAGCCCGCGCAGAACAGCGAGCCCAGGGTAAACAGCACAATGGCGGTGAAGAAAATGTTCCGCACGCCGATTTTGTCCGCCAGCCAACCGCTGGCAGGGAGCATGACCGCCACGGTCAGCACATACGAGACCACGACCATGTGCATATGCAACGGGCTTTCCCCGAGGCTTTTTGCCATCGAGGGAAGCGCGGTATTGACGATGGTGGTATCCAGCGACTGCATAAAAAAGCCGAATGCCACAATCCACAGTTGCCAGCGGGTGCTGTTGGGAAGTTCTGTCATGTCTCTGTTATCGGTTTACGGTGTTTACGCGAAAAACGCAGCCGCAGACGGTCGAAAAAGAGGTACACCACTGGAGTGGTGTAAAGCGTTAACAACTGGCTCATCACCAGACCGCCGACGATGGTAATCCCCAGCGGCTGGCGCAGTTCAGAACCGTCGCCGCCGGAAAGCACCAGCGGCAGCGCGCCAAACAGCGCGGCCAGCGTGGTCATCATTATCGGACGAAAGCGCAGCAGACAGGCCTGGAAAATCGCCTGCTCCGGGGTGAGGTTGCCATGCCTTTGCGCTTCCAGCGCAAAATCGACCATCATGATGGCGTTTTTCTTCACGATGCCAATTAATAGCATGATCCCTATCAGGGCGATTAGGCTGAACGGGGCATCGAAAATCTCCAGCGCCAGCAGCGCGCCCACCCCAGCCGAGGGAAGGGTGGAGAGGATGGTCAGCGGATGAACGTAACTTTCGTACAGCATACCGAGCACAATATAGACCGTGGCAATCGCGGCAATGATCAGGATAACCTGGGAATTCATCGTTTCCTGGAAAACCTGCGCGGTACCGGCAAAACTGCCGCGCACGGTGGACGGTACGCCAAGCTGGGTCATCGCCCGATGAATGGCATCACTGGCTTCTGACAGCGAGGAGCCCGTTGGCAGGTTGAAGGAGATGGTGGACGCCGCCGACAGGCCCTGATGGTTCACCGACAGCGGCGCGTTCGCCGGTTGCCATTTGGCAAACCAGGAGAGCGGAATCGCTTTGCCGTCGCTGTTAATGACGTACATTTTCTCCAGCGCGCTGATGTCCTGGGTGTAGCGTGGATCGACTTCCATCACCACTTTATACTGGTTCATCGGCTGATAGATGGTGGAGATTTGCCGCTGACCAAAGGCGTTGTTCAACAGGCTGTTAGCCGCTTGCACGTCAATGCCCAGTCGCGACATGGTTTCACGATCGTAGATGAGATTCATCTCCGCCCCGTTGTCCTGTTGATCTGAATTGACGTCCGCCAGTTGGGGGAGAGCGGCTAAGGCTTTACGAATCTTCGGTTCCCATTCGCGCAGCGCGGCCAGATCGTCTGACAGCAGCGTGTACTGGTAGCTGGCATTGGACTGGCGTCCGCCGACGCGAATATCCTGTACCGCCATCAGAAACAGATTGGCGCCTGGCTCTTTTGCCAGTTTCACCCGCAGGCGGTCAATCACCTGTTGCGCGGTTTCCCGACGTTCGTCGCGGGACTTAAGGGTGATGAACATCATCCCGCTGTTGACCCGTGAGCCGCCGGTAAACCCGGTGACATTATCCACCGCCGGGTCGTCGCGAATGATCTTCATAAAGTCCTGGAGCTTGCCGCGCATCGCCTGGAACGAGATGCTCTGATCGGCCTGAATCCCGCCCATCAGTACGCCGGTGTCCTGCTCCGGGAAGAAAGTTTTCGGGATCGAAATGTAGAGCCAGATATTCAGCGCAATGGTGCTGAGCAGCACCACGCCGACCAGTCGCGTATGGTTGAGCACCCATTTCAACGACTTACCGTAGCCCTGTTGCAGCGCGACCAGCATGCGGCCAAATCCGCGCAGCCGCTTCTGCTCCCGCGGCTGGCTGGATTTCAGCATCCAGCCGCACATCATCGGGGTGAGCGTGAGCGAAACCAGCAGTGAAATACCAATTGCCACCGACAGCGTGACGGCAAATTCACGCAGTAATCGCCCCGGCAGCCCGCCCATCAGCAGTAACGGCAAGAACACCGCGACCAGCGACAGGCTCATGGACAGCACGGTAAAGCCGACTTCTCGCGTCCCCTGAAGCGCGGCCTGCAAGGGTTTCATTCCGGCTTCCAGATGGCGCGAGATATTTTCCAGCACCACGATGGCATCATCGACCACAAATCCGGTGGCGATGGTTAGCGCCATCAGCGACAGGTTATTGAGGCTGAACCCACACAGATACATCGCGGCAAAGGTGCCAATTAACGAAACCGGAACCGCCACGGCAGGGATCAGCGTGGCGCGTCCGGAGCGCAGGAATAAAAAGACCACCAGAATGACCAGCGCCACAGAAATGATCAGCGTTTGTTCGACCTCTTCCAGTGAAGCGCGAATGGTTGGCGAGCGGTCCTGGGCGATTTGCATATCAATCGAGGCCGGGATGGTGGACTGCAATTCCGGGAGTCTGGCCCGGATGCTGTCGACCGTCTGGATAATGTTGGCTTCCGGCAGCTTGCGGATCATCAGCAAAATCGCCGGTTTGGCGTTGGTCATCCCGGCGTTGCGTACATCCTGCACCGAATCCGTCACCGTGGCGACATCGCCCAGCCGTACGGCACCGCCATTGTTATAGTGAATAATCAGAGGCTGATATTCCGCCGCCGTTTTGAGTTCGTCATTGGTCTGGATCTGCCAGCGATGCGTGGTATCTTCCAGCGCGCCCTGCGGTTTGCGCACGTTAGCGTTGCTGATGGCCGTGCGCACGTCATCCAGCGAGACGCCCTGGTTAAACAGCGCCTGCGGATTCAACCCAACGCGCACGGCGGGCAGCGAACTCCCCCCCACATCAACATCGCCGACGCCATCGATTTGCGCGATGGTCTGCGCCAGTTGGGTTGAGGCGAAGTCGTACAGCTCACCCTGTGAATACGTTTCTGATGTCAGCGTCAGAATCATAATCGGCGCGTCGGACGGGTTCGCCTTGCGGTAGGTGGGACGGCTTGGCATCCCGCTTGGCAGCAGACTTTGCGCAGCGTTAATCGCCGCTTGTACATCCCGCGCTGCGCCGTTGATATCGCGATCGAAGTTAAACTGCAGAATGATGCGCGTGCTGCCCAGCGAACTGCTTGAGGTCATCTCACTGACCCCGGCAATGCGGCCCAGCGAGCGCTCCAGCGGCGTGGCTACGGATGACGCCATCGTCTCTGGCGAGGCACCCGGCAGCGACGCGCTGACCATGATCACCGGAAAATCGACCTGCGGCAGCGGGGCAACGGGCAACAGTCTAAAGCCCAGCACGCCGCACAGGGTGATGGCGAGGGAGATTAAAATCGTCGCCACCGGACGGTAAATGAAGAGGGCGAAAAACCTCATTTACGCCTCCTCTTTCCGGTGAGAGAAGCGGTTTTTCATATACAGCGACAGGCGGTCAAACAGCAGATAGATAACCGGGGTGGTGAAAAGCGTCAGAACCTGGCTGACCAGTAAGCCGCCTACCATGCCGATCCCCAGCGGACGGCGCAGTTCCGCCCCCACACCCGTACTCAGCATCAGCGGCAGGGCGCCCAGCAGCGCCGCCAGTGTGGTCATCAGGATCGGACGAAAGCGCAGCAGACAGGCCTGGAAAATCGCCTCGCGCGGCGCCATCCCCTGTTCGCGCTCAGCGGCAAGGGCAAAGTCGATCATCATGATGGCGTTCTTCTTCACGATGCCGATCAGCAAAATAATGCCGATGATGGCGATAACGCCCAGTTCGCTACCGGCAATCATCAGCGCCAGCAGCGCCCCGACTCCCGCCGTGGGCAGCGTTGAGAGAATGGTGATCGGATGAATAAAGCTTTCATACAGCACGCCGAGCACGATATACATCGCCACCACCGCCGCAACAATCAGCCAGATAGTGCTGCTTAGCGCTGCCTGGAAGGCGAGGGTGCTGCCCTGGAACTGAGTGGTGATATCTACCGGCAGATTCAGCGTTTTTTCGGCGTCCAGAATCGACTGGACCGCATCACCCAGCGAATAACCGTCCGGAACGTTAAACGAGATGGTGGTGACCGGGAACTGATCCAGATGATTGACTGAGAGCGGCGCAAAGCGCTGCTCCACTTTAGCGATGGCGCTGAGCGGTACCATGCCGCCGTCGCTGCTGGTCAGACGGACTGAATCCAGCGCCGCCAGCCCAGGCGTGTTTTCGGTATCGTGTTCCAGCACCACGCGATACTGATTCGCCTGGGTGTAGATAGTGGAAATCAGGCGCTGACCGAAGGCGTTATACAGCGCGTTATCGACATCCGCCATGCTGATCCCCAGCCGACTGGCGCTGTCGCGATCGACATTCACATACGCCACCAGGCCCTGGTCCTGCCAGTCGCTGCTGACGTCAGAAAGCTGTGGTAACGCTTGCAGTTTTTCCATCAATTGCGGCACCCACGTGCTGAGGGCATCCAGCGAGGTGGCCTGTAGAGTGAACTGATACTGCGTGCGACTCACCTGGGTATCAATCGTCAGATCCTGCGTCGGTTGCAGATACAGATCGACGCCCGGCACTCTTGCCACCGCGTCCTGCAAACGGGCGATCACTTTCTGGACGCGGTCGTCACGCTCGTCGAGCGGCTTCAGGTTGATTTGCAGACGCGCGCTGTTCAGCGACGGGTTGGTACCATCGACGCCGACAAAGGAGGTCAGGCTCTCAACCGCCGGATCTTTCAGAATCACATCCGACACCTGGCGCTGGCGCTGGGCCATACTGGTAAAGGAACTGGACTGCGGTGCCTGTAGCGTGCCCTGAATGATGCCGTTATCCTGGACAGGGAAGAAGCCTTTCGGAATAAACACCCACAGCATGATGCTTAACAGCAGGGTGCCCAGCGCCACGCTCAGCGTCAGCCACGGATGGTTCAGCACTTTCGCCAGCCAGTGTCCGTAGCCCGCAATCACGCGGTCAAACATTTTTTCCGACGCGCGGGAGAAGCGGTTTTGCTTACGCAATGACTCCTGGCTCAGCATTCTGGCGCACATCATCGGCGTCAGGGTTAACGACACCACGGCGGAGATTAAAATCGCCACTGCCAGCGTCACGGCAAATTCGCGGAACAGGCGCCCCACAATATCGCCCATGAACAATAGCGGGATCAGGACCGCAATCAGCGAGAAGGTTAACGAAATAATGGTAAAGCCGATTTCGCCAGCCCCCTTCAGCGCGGCCGTCAGCGGTTTTTCCCCTTTTTCGATGTAACGCGAAATGTTTTCGATAACCACGATCGCATCATCCACCACAAAGCCAGTGGCAATGGTCAGCGCCATTAGCGTCAGATTGTTGATAGAGAAATCGAGAAACACCATCACCGCAAAGGTCCCGATCAGCGACAGCGGGACGGCGACGCCAGGAATAATGGTGGCGGGAATATTGCGCAGGAAAAGATAGATGATCATCACGACCAGCGCGATGGCCAGCATTAACTCGAACTGGGTGTCGCTCACCGAGGCGCGGATATTGGTGGTGCGATCGGACAGTACCGTTACGTTCACCGACTTCGGCAGGCTCTCTTTGAGCTGTGGTAGCATCTGATGAATGCTGTCTGCCGTTGAGATGATGTTAGCGCCAGGCTGGCGCTGGACGTTCATCACTATGGCCTGTTCTTTGTTTGCCCATGCGCCAAGCCAGCTGTTTTCCGCCCCTTGTTCAACGGTGGCGACGTCACCAAGACGAACCGGCGCACCATTTTGATAAGCAATGATAAGCTGGCGGTATTCGTCGGCGGACTGCATCTGATCGTTTGCCGAGAGCGTGACCGCCCGGGTGGGGCCATCGAGGCTGCCTTTGGCGGAGTTGACGTTCGCCCCGGTAATCGCCGTACGGACGGTTTCGCTGGTCAGGCCCAGCGCGGCAATGGCCTGCGCATTGAGCTTCACGCGGACCGCCGGGCGTTGACCGCCGGAGAGCGTCACTAACCCGACGCCGGAGACCTGAGAGATCTTCTGCGCTACGCGGGTTTCTACCATGTCTTCCACCTGAGTCATTGGCATGGCGGTGGACGTCACCGCCAGCGTCATGATCGGCGGATCGGCAGGGTTGACTTTACTGTAGACCGGCGGGTTTGGCAGGTCGCTCGGCAGCAGATTGGTGGCGGCGTTAATGGCCGCCTGAACTTCCTGCTCGGCCACATCCAGCGGCAGAGTCAACTGGAACTGGAGGGTCACCACCGATGCGCCGCCGGAGCTTTGCGACGACATCTGCTTCAGACCAGACATCTGACCAAACTGCCGTTCCAGCGGCGCGGTAACCGCAGAGGTCATCACGTCCGGGCTGGCGCCAGGATACAGCGTTACCACTTGAATGGTGGGGTAGTCCACCTCTGGCAGCGCAGAGACGGGCAGGAAACGATAGCCAATGATCCCGGCGAGAAGAATTGCCACCATCAGCAGCGTGGTGGCGACAGGACGCATAATAAACAGGCGCGACGGGCCGCCTGTGCTGCTCGGAGGTAACACCTGCATCAGGAGCGTGCTCCTTTCTTACCGTAGTCGCGGCTGGTGGCTTTTGCATCGGTTGTGGTGGCGGTCTGTGCTTCCACCACTTCCACCTTCGCCCCTTCCGTCAGGCGGTCAATCCCATCGGTAACGACGCGGTCGCCTGCCGAAATCCCGGCGCTGATCACCACCCTCTGGCTGTCCTGAATGCCCGTTTTAACCAGATGCTTACTGACCTTATTTTCATCGTTCAGCACCCAGACGAAGTGACCCTCGTTGCCCATTTGCAGAGCGGCGGTCGGGATCACCACGGCGTTTTGTTCAGTGTCGACCAGCATCCGGGCATTGACAAACTGGTTCGGGAACAGCGCGTCATCCTGATTATCAAAGCGAGCCTTCACTTTAATCGTTCCGGTGGTGGCATCGATCTGGTTATCCAGACTCAGCAGCACACCCGCGCTGAGCTTTTTCGAGTTGGTCCGATCCCAGGCTTCAACCACCAGCGGCTGTCCGCTTTTTTGTGCCTGTACCACGGTGGCGATGTCACTTTCTGGCAGGGTGAACACCAGATCGATGGGATGTGTTTGAGTAATCACCACAATGCCGGTGGTATCGCCGCTGGAAATCTGATTGCCGACATCGACCTGTTTCAGACCGACGCGACCATCGACCGGCGCGGTGATGCGGCTCCAGTCGAGTTGCAGTTGCGCGCTGGCGACGCTGGCCTCATCGGCCTTAATCGTGCCCTCGGATTCGCTCACCAGCGCCTGCTGGGCATCCAGCTCCTGGCGGGAGACTAAATTGCTTTTGACCAGTTGCTGGTAACGGGCCAGATCGCGCCGCGCGTTGGCGAGGGTGGCTTTGTCTTTCGCCAGGACGCCCTGCGCCTGTGCCAGCGCCACTTTAAACTGGCTGGGATCGATCTCCGCCAGCAGGTCACCGGCTTTAACCTGTTGTCCTTCCTGAAAATGAAGCGCCAGCAGTTGTCCATCCACGCGGCTACGCACGGTGACGGTGTTGGCAGCGGTAATCGTGCCCAGTCCGGAGAGATAGCGAGGAACAGCCTGCTCCGTGGCGGTCGCGGCCTGAACCGGCGCGAGTGGGCCCGAGCGCATGCCGCGACGACCTGCGCCAGCCGTTGGCTTCGCTTGCCCGGTTGCGCCGGGCGCTGTGCTCTGCGGTTCACTACGGTTCTGCCAGAACCAGAATGCGGCGATGGCGGCGATGACCACCACGATGGCGATCGTCCAGCGGGATTTGTTACTGCCTTTCATCGTTATGAGTTTCTCATCCTGAAACGTTTCACGGAATGATACTAGTTTAGTCAGCCATCAAGGGAGAAAAATGGAGGAATTATGAAACCCGGTACGGATTCATCCGAATGGCGGCGCGCTTTGCGAGGCGCTACGCAGCAATCATCGTCGAATAAAACGTATGTAAAATTGTGCGCTACAGTGGCGGCACGGCAAAAAGGAGGTAAGCCACGGATTTCAGCAGGATGCTGGAACGGGAAAGCCCCTCCCGAGGAAGGGGCCAAAATAAGGAAAGGGTTATGATGAGGCTAGTCATCATACTGGTGATACTCTTAGTGATCAGTTTCCACACTTACTAAGATACCAGGGGGAGGGGTAACCCTCCCTTGCCCTCACTCCTGACGTTAAGCCACACAAACAGGAATGTCAATCCATCCGCATTCAGCATGCGAGGCGTTTAGCGGAATACCACCTCAGCCCAGCGGGCCAGACCGGCGGTGACGGAACCGAAGTCATCGCCTCCGGCAACGGGAATGCCCGGCAGTTTGGCGGTCAGCGCTTTTTTGATCAGCGGCGAGCGGGCGCTACCGCCGGTCAGATAGATGACCTCCGGTTTTTCCTGGGCGTTATCCAGCGCCAGTTGCACCTGTTCCAGAATTCGGGTGAGCGGCTGTTCCAGCGCGCTCTCCAGTCCCTGCTGACTAATAACGGTTGCCAGATCGTCACGGATAAACGGGAGCGTTGCGTTTATCTCGGGCTGGGCGGACAGTGCAATTTTGCCCTCTTCAGCGCTGCGGACCAGACGATAGCCGAGACGCTGACGCCAGACTTTCAGCAGCAGTGCCACCTGTTCCGGTTCGCGGGCATCGCGCACCAGGTCGTTCAGCAGGCGGCCCGTGGCGCTGCTGTAGAAATCACTTTGCGCCGGGACATCGTTGATAGCCACCGCATTCCACCAGGGCAGTACTGGCAGGGCGATCCCTTTTTCCGTTTCGCCTCCCATTCCGAGCAGCGGCATCAGGTGTTTAAATGCCAGCGCGATATCCAGATCGTTCCCGCCAACACGACAGCCGCTGTGCCCGAGCAGGCTGGACTCGCGGTCGGCGCGGTGATGCCACTGCGGCCCCATCAGCAATAGCGAACAGTCGGTGGTACCACCGCCGATGTCTACCACCAGGACACGTTTTTCCTCCTGCAATGTCGCTTCGTAGTCCAGCCCAGCCGCGACGGGCTCATACTGGAAAACGACATCCTGGAATCCGGCTCGTTTTGCCGCACGCTCCAGAATGCCCTGCGCCTGGCGGTTTGCTTCATCGCCGCCTAATCCCTGGAAGTTAATAGGACGTCCAATGACCGCCTGGGTGATGGTTTCAGGGAGCTGGTTTTGCGCCTGTTGACGGATATGCAGCATCATTGCGCAGACTAAATCTTCAAACAGCGCGACCTGCTGCGGCTTCAGCCCGCTGGCGCCGAGGAAGGATTTCGGCGATTTAACAAAGTACACCTCTTCCGGGTCGTCAATATAGTGCCCAAGCGATGACAGGCCAAACTGTACGCTGCTGGCGTGAACGTCAATGTCCTCGTCGCGATTAAAACGAATGGCCCGGCGCAGCAGCGCCTGCGTTTCATTGTCCGGTGTCGGCACATCATGATGGCGGTAGAGCCATTCGCTCACCGATTCACGCGTCGGCGCGCAAAGCATGGAGGGCAGCAGCGTGCTGCCGTTTTCCATTTTCAGCAGTTGCGGCTTGCCGTCGCGCATGACGGCGACAGAGCAGTTAGCGGTACCGTAATCAAATCCAATAAACACCTTAGAAATCCCCATGCCAGTGAAGAAGGGGCGTGACTTTAGCGAAATGTCGTCGTCGCGACAACTGGAATATGAAAGCAAAGCACAACGCCTGAATAGCGTTTATGCTGAAGGTTTGCAGAAAAAGGAGAAGATGATGTTTACCCTGAGCTGGCAGCCGCCGTATGACTGGTCATGGATTTTAGGTTTTCTTGCCGCTCGTGCGGTCAGCGGTGTGGAAACGGTAGAGGCGTTACGCTACACGCGGAGTCTGGCAATAGGTCAGCACACGGGAATCATCACCGTCGTCCCCGACACGGTAACTCACACGCTTCAGGTCACGCTGAGCGAAGGGCTGCTGCCGGTCGCGGATATCTGTCTTGAAAAAATGGAACGACTCTTCGACCTGCGCTGTAAACCTCAGCAGATAGGCCATGTTTTAGGTGAACTGGGCGCGGCGCGTCCGGGGCTGCGCCTGCCGGGTTCGGTGGACGCCTTTGAGCAGGGTGTTCGTGCGATTCTGGGCCAACTGGTGAGTGTGGCGATGGCGGCAAAGCTGACGTCGAAAGTCGCACGTTTATATGGCGACGTGTTAGCGGACGCACCGCAGTACGTCTGCTTTCCGACCCCTGAACGGTTAGCCGCAGCCGATCCGCTGGAGTTGAAAACGTTGGGTATGCCGCTGATGCGCGCCAACGCGCTCATCCATCTGGCGCAGGTCGCGCGGGATGGAACACTGATAACCCAGCCGCCGGAAGATATCGAACAGGGGATTAAAACGCTACAGGAATTTCCGGGAATAGGCCGCTGGACAGCAAGCTATTTTGCCCTGCGCGGCTGGCAGGCGAAGGATGTGTTTTTGCCTGACGACTATCTGATCAAGCAGCGTTTTCCGGGGATGACCCCCGCGCAAATCCGTCGCTATGCGGAGCGCTGGAAACCCTGGCGCTCCTACGCGTTATTACATATCTGGTATACCGAGGGATGGCAGCCGTCAGTTGATAGCGAAATAACTGGTATTGAGTAGCAGATCCAGCGGCTGCGCTTCGGCGATGATGTCGCCATAAATCTGATCGACACCAATGCCCGATAGCGTATCCATGACGATCGGCGTTTGCACCGGCCCGGCGATGGTTTTAATGCCCAGACGCTGGGCGTGACCCTGAATAATCGACACCAGCATTTCATCCATCATATTGCCGTGAATGCTGGTGCTCAGATCACTGTCGAGCAGCAGGTAATCCGCCATGCTTTTGGTCATCAGATTGAAGATCTGCAGATCGCGGCCAATCTGACTCACAATAATGTGACAACCTGCCTGACGTAATTTCTGGAGTGCCGAGGCGCTCTCCTGCGGATGCAGCAACAGCGCTTCTGCAGGCACCATCAGATGCAGCAGGCGTCCCGGCAGGGTGCTCTGCTCCAGTTGATCCAGGATCTCATCGATAAGCGTTGCGCTGGTCAACCCGGCAGCGGAAAGGGGCAGGGCGACGCTGAATCCTTTACTGGCAACTGCCGGAGCTGCATGATGAAAAAACTCATGGAGTACGCGGCGATCTAACGCATGGTTGAGCGCCGGATCGACTAAGCTGGCCCGGAAGGCCTGTTCTTCCATGACTTCCCCTTCGCTGGTCCACAGGCGCAGCGAGATCAGCCAGAAATTGCTCGCTTCGGGAATGCGCGGGGACGCCACACCGCGGGCGACCATCAGCAAATGGTTATCTTTAATCATCCGCCACTGCTCATCCAGCGACATCATCGCGCGCTCGTGATGCGCCAGTTCCTGCTGTGGTTCATACACGGTCACCTGACCACGTCCGCCATTTTTAGAGGCATAACAGGCGATATCCGCCTGCGACATTACCTCAACCGCCTGACAGTTGTTTTCGTCGATAAGCGTAATCCCGGCGCTGGCACCAATGCGGTGCAGGCGGCCCTCCCACATAAAGTGGTAATCGTTGACGGCGTTAATGATCCGCGTGGCGATAAAGCGCGCGCTTTCAATATTACACTCCGGCAGCAGCAGTCCGAACTCATCGCCACCCAACCGCGCCAGCACGTCGCTGGAACGCAACATGCTAAGCATCAGTTGCGCCAGTTCGCGCAGCAACGCATCGCCCGCCGCGTGACCGGCGCTGTCGTTCACCGCTTTAAAGCGATCAAGATCGATAAAGACCAGTGCGTGACGCTGATGCGAATTGCGCTCGGTTTGCAGCAGTTGCTTCAGTTTGTTTTCAAAACTGGCCCGGTTGGTCAGGTGGGTGAGGGCGTCGTGGGTGGCGCTGTAGCTCAGTTGGCGCAGCATCTTGCGCGACTCGGTGACGTCCTGAATCACCAGCACCGAACCGATATTGCCGCCGTCCAGCGTGCTGAGTGGGGTAATGCTGTAGTGAATATCGTAACTGCCGCCGTTGCGACAATGGAGAACCACATCCTGTTCGATGGCGGAACGGGACATATCGGCGCTGTAGATGTTCTCCATCAACGGGCCGTTATCACCAAAGGTGATCCGCAACACCGTCAACAGCGGGATGCCAATGGCATTCTCCTGCTGCCAGCCGCTCATCTTCTCAGCGACCGGGTTCATAAAGGTGACCTTCATGTCGACATCAATACACACCACCGCTTCGCCGATGGAGTCCAGCGTGATGTGCAGACGCTCTTTTTCCTGAAACAGCGCTTCATTCAACTGCTTCACTTCCGTCATGTCCATGTTGATGCCGAGTAGTCGTTCGACTTCGCCATCTTTATTTAACACCCGATTCGCCAGCGAGCGGATATGGCGGATGCCATCGTTGACCGCAATCCGGAATTCCAGCTTAAAGGGCAGGCGCGCGGCTAATGAGTCACGAATCACCTTTTCTGCATGCTCGCGATCTTCCGGGAGCACACAATTGTACCAGACCGACCAGGTAGGCTTAACGTGGGCGGGGACATCGTACAGTTCGAACATGCGCTTATCCCAACTGATGACGTCGGGTTGCAGTTCCCACTCCCAGATCCCGATGCCGCCGGCTTCATTGGCCAGCGTGATGCGTTCCATCAGCCGTTTGTTGACCCATTCGGTATGTTTGAGATCGTTGATATCTTCGATTTGGGCAATAAAGTAAAGCGGCGTGCCATCAGGATGGCGGACCAGCGAAACGGCCAGCAGCGCCCAGACGACCTCGCCTGCGCGGGTGTAATAGCGTTTCTCCATTGAATAGCTATTAATGTCGCCGCACACCAGCATCGTGAGTTGTTCCAGATCGTTATCCAGATCTTCCGGCCAGGTGAGTTGCTGAAAGGTCAGTGAGCGTAATTCATCCTGGCTATAGCCAAGAAACTGACATAACGCTTTGTTGGCCTGCAGCCATTGCCCTTCCGTACCAACCAGCGCCATGCCGATCGCCGAGTACTCCATCGCGTTGCGAAAACGCTCTTCGCTTTCCGTAATGTGCTTACGTTCGGCGCGAAAAGCATACATCACCATGGTCATGATGTTCGCCGGTAAGAGAATCATTAAGAACGGCAGCCACGGCAGGTTGTTCATCACATGCACTTTGGGGGTGGTCAGCAGCGACGGATCGGATGCCATCATCATTGACACCATCATGACGGTGGCGAGAAAAATGAGAAATGCCTCCATCCGCGGTAAGCGCACGGCGCTCCACATCAGTAACACGATCACTAATGTGAAGGGCCATGGAACATACTTCATGGCGAACCAGCTCAGGACTAAGGTCACCGTCAGCGTCAGCAGCGTCTCAAGGAGCAGGCGCGGATCGCGGTGGCGCAGCAGGTAGTGCGGTTTGAACAATAAGCCCAACGGCACCAGCGCCAGGGCACCAATGGATTCCGACAGGACCCAAATCAGAAACGCTTTCAGCGGCGTTTCGTGCGCAGACAACATCCAGACCAGAATTCCGCCCAACAACGGCGGGATAACCGCACTGCCGAAGGCGAGACGTAGCCAGTCATTGAGATTCTGTAATGGGTTGTACCAGGGGAGCAGCTTACGCAATAGCATTGCGCCGACGGCGGCTTCAATGATGTTGATCGCCGTGTAGGTAAAATTCAGCGCGCTGGGGGGAAACAGGACCAGCGATGCGCCAATGCTCCCCAGCGAGCAGGCAAGCGCAATGCCCGGCCACATGCGCCCGGCATGACGGTAAAAGGCCACCATCATGATAGACGTCGGGAACCAGAGCGGGGCGAGCTGGGTACCAAACTGTGATAATTCCAGCGAGAAAAGGGTAAAAATAAAAGCCGTCAGCCCTAAACTGACGACGCGCAGCAGAGGATGCGGCAAGGTAACTAAAACATGTTGGAATTGTTTACTCATTACCCTGTATCCGAGTGTCCGGAACGTCGCGGAACGCCCGGACGCATCGTAGTAATCTCTGTTTATGCTAGTACAAACAATTTACAATTTATATCCCAGTTGCTCATAATTTGACATTATATGGCGATTAATTACTGCGAAATCGGGTTAATTCCGCGAGTTGCTCCAAATCTGAACAAATAAATTTGCGACAGGGAATCATTGGGGGCTAAATACGCTCCCTGCTATCTCGACTGGTATCGTCCGGCTGAAATCCCTATAATTGCCGCGTTTGACGCCCGTGCGGCGTCGTCCTTCCTAACCAGGTTATTCAGGTCGCTAAATTTATGACTGATCAGTCTCATCAGTGCGTCATTATCGGTATCGCTGGCGCATCGGCTTCCGGCAAGAGTCTTATTGCCAGTACCCTTTATCGCGAGTTGCGTGAACAAGTCGGTGACGAACATATCGGCGTTATTCCCGAAGACAGCTATTACAAAGATCAAAGCCATCTGTCGATGGAAGAACGCGTCAAAACCAACTACGACCATCCGAACGCGATGGATCACAGTCTGCTGTTTCAGCACCTGCAGGCCCTTAAACGGGGTTCGGCGATCGAGTTGCCGGTTTACAGCTATGTTGAACATACCCGCATGAAAGAGACGGTTCGCGTTGAACCCAAGAAAGTCATCATTCTTGAAGGGATTTTGCTACTGACCGACGCGCGCCTGCGTGAAGAGATGAACTTCTCCATTTTTGTCGATACCCCGCTGGATATCTGTCTGATGCGCCGTATCAAACGTGATGTTAATGAACGCGGTCGTTCGATGGATTCCGTGATGGCGCAGTATCAGAAGACCGTGCGTCCGATGTTCCTGCAATTTATTGAACCGTCTAAACAGTACGCTGATATTATCGTGCCGCGTGGTGGGAAAAATCGCATCGCTATCGATATTCTGAAAGCGAAAATCAGTCAGTTCTTTGAATAAGCCCGGCGAATTGTGTACCGTTCAGTGATAACCTGGTTTGCCCTTAATGCACAATGCGTTAAGTGCCCGATGCACGAAAGGAGAAAGTGCCATGCGTCTGTGTGACCGAGATATTGAAGCCTGGCTTGATGAAGGCCGTTTGTCGATCAACCCGCGTCCGCCCGTTGAGCGCATTAATGGTGCGACGGTGGATGTGCGCCTGGGCAATAAATTTCGTACATTTAGTGGACATACCGCTGCTTTTATCGATCTCAGCGGGCCAAAAGCGGAAGTGAGCGCCGCGCTGGATCGCGTGATGAGCGACGAGATCGTACTGGCTGAAGGTGACGCATTTTACCTGCATCCGGGTGAACTGGCGCTGGCGGTGACCTATGAGTCGGTGACTTTGCCGGCGGATCTGGTGGGTTGGCTGGATGGCCGCTCTTCACTGGCGCGCCTCGGTTTGATGGTCCATGTGACCGCGCACCGTATCGATCCGGGCTGGTCCGGCTGTATTGTGCTGGAATTCTATAATTCCGGTAAATTACCGTTGGCGCTGCGCCCGGGAATGCTGATCGGCGCGTTGAGCTTCGAGCCGCTTTCGGGGCCTGCGCTTCGACCGTACAACCGTCGTGAAGATGCGAAGTATCGCGATCAGCAGGGTGCTGTCGCCAGCCGGATTGATAAAGACTGAGTCTAATCCATTGAGGATAGCATGAGACGATTTCTGACGACGCTGATGATTTTGCTGGTCGTGCTGGTGGCCGGCTTCTCTGCGTTAGTATTGCTAGTCAATCCGAATGATTTTCGTGCCTATATGGTGCAACAGGTGGCCGCGCGCAGCGGTTATCAACTGCAACTGGACGGCCCACTGCGCTGGCACGTCTGGCCGCAGCTCAGCATCCTCTCCGGGCGCATGGTATTAACGGCAGAAGGGGCCAGTGAGCCTCTGATTCGCGCGGATAACATGCGTCTGGACGTCGCACTGTGGCCGCTGCTGAGCCATCAGCTCAGCGTCAAACAGGTGATGCTCAAAGGCGCAGTGATTCAGCTGACGCCGCAAACGGAAGCGGTACGCCGCGCAAACGCGCCGGTGGCGCCGAGAGACAACACCTTGCCCGACGTCGCCGAAGATCGCGGCTGGTCGTTTGATGTTGCCAGTCTGCGCGTGGCGGACAGCGTGCTGGTCTTTCAGCATGAAAATGATGAACAGGTCACCGTTCGCGATATTCGTCTGGAGATGGAGCAGGATGCGCAGCATCGCGGTTCCTTCGAATTTTCCGGACGTGTGAATCGCGACCAGCGCGACCTTACCCTTGCCCTCAACGGAACCGTTGATGCCTCCGACTATCCACATAATTTAACCGCCGGTATTCAGCAGTTAAGCTGGCAATTGCAGGGCGCCGATCTGCCGAAACAGGGCATCCAGGGGCAGGGACAACTGCAGGCGCAGTGGCAGGAAGAGAAAAAAACGCTCACCTTCAGCCAGCTCAATGTGACGGCGAACGACAGTTCGCTAACCGGAAACGTGCAGGTGACGCTGAGTGAACAACCGGCGTGGCTCGTCAATCTGCAATTTGCCCGATTGAATCTGGATAACCTGTTAGCCCCACCTGAGAACGCCAGCAGTACTAACGGTTCGACGGAGCAAGGGGGCAGTCAGCCGCCGCTGGCGCGTCCGGTGATTTCAAGTCGTGTGGATGAACCTGCTTATCAGGGGCTGAAAGGCTTTAGTGCGGATATCGCGCTGAAAGCGGATACCGTTATCTGGCGTGGGATGAATTTTACCGACGTCAGTAGCCGCATGACAAATCAGTCCGACGTGCTGACTATTGCCGAACTGCAAGGCAAGCTCGACGGCGGAACGATATCGCTGCCAGGGACGCTGGATACGCGTGCGCAAACCCCGCAAGTGGTGTTCCAGCCGCGTCTGGACGAGGTCGAAATCGGCACGATCCTTAAGGCATTCAATTACCCGATAGCCCTGACCGGCAAGATGTCGCTGGCGGGTGATTTCTCTGGTGCGGATATCGATGCGCAGTCATTCCGCCATAGCTGGCAGGGGAAAGCCCATGTTGACATGCGCGACACGCGGATGGACGGCATGAACTTCCAGCAGTTGATTCAGCAGGCCGTAGAACGCAGCGGCGGCGATGTACAGTCGATGCAAAACTTCGATAACGCAACTCGTCTGGCGCGCTTTGTCACGGACCTGACGCTGGATAGCGGTAAGCTGATGCTGGATAACATGGAAGGGGAATCCACGATGCTGAGCCTGACGGGCCAGGGGACGCTCGACCTGGTCGGACAAACCTGTGATACGCAGTTTAACGTGCGGGTTCTGGACGGCTGGAAGGGCGAGGGCAAGCTGATCGATTTCCTGAAGGCAACCCCGGTTCCGCTACGGGTCTACGGTAACTGGCAGGCGCTGAATTACAATCTGCAGGTTGATCAGCTACTGCGTAAGCATATGCAGGATGAAGCGAAGCGTCGCCTGAACGACTGGGCGGATCGCAATAAAGATTCCCGCAACGGCAAAGACGTGAAGAAGCTGCTGGATAAACTCTGATTCGGCAGGGCGTGTGTGCCGGATGGCGACGCTGTGCGTCTTATCCGGCCTACAAACTGATTCGGCGGGAAATGCCGGATAGGGCTAACGCTCATCCGGCATCCTTTAACGTTAAACCTCGTAATCCATCTCATCATTGTTGCGCAATGGAATTAACTGCACTTTCTGCACGCGATGGCTTTCTACCTGTAGCGTTTTGAGCAGGTAATCGCCCACCTGAACTTCTTCCCCCGGCTTCGGCACGCGCTGCAATTCTTCCATCAGCAGGCCCGCAATAGTGTGGTATTCCCGTTTGTCATCGAGCGGCAGCGGGACATATTGCACCAGGTCCTCCAGCGGCATATGGCCGTTTGCGGTCCACGAGCCGTCCGGGTTTTTCTGGATGTCATGGCGGGCATCGATCTCTTGTGCCTCGTTCGGCAGATTACCGGCGATGGTTTCCGTGACGTCACTCAGCGTTACGATCCCTTCTACCGAACCAAATTCATCCACAACAAAGGCAAAGTGCGTCCGCGCGTTGCGGAACTGCTCCAGCGCCGGAAGCAGCGGCAGCGTCTCCGGGAACACCAGCGGCTGGCGAATCAATACCCGCAGGTTGAGCGGTTCACCGCGCAGCGACTGTTGCAGCAGATCAATAACGTGCACCACGCCGAGCAGATCTTCTTCATCATGACCGCCGGTCACCACCAGACGCGTGTGCTGGTTTTTTTCCAGCAGGGCGCGAATCTCCTCCTCCGGTGCGGTGAGGTCGATATGTTCGATGTCGTGACGCGAGGTCATAATACTGCTGACGGTACGCTGATTGAGGTTGAGTACGCGCTCAATCATCCGACGTTCCTGCGGGTTGAAAATCTGGCTGTCGTCATGGTCAACCAGCATCGAGGCGGTTTCCGCATCCAGTTCGGCTTCTTCTTTCTGCCCACTCAGCAGGCGCATTACCGCCTCGGTCGTACGCTGGCGCAGCGTGTGATTGGCCGACAGGAAACGACGGCGGTTGAAGATAGCCAACTGGTTAAGCGCTTCGATCATCACCGAGAAGCCAATTGCGGCGTACAGATACCCTTTCGGGATCCGGAAGCCGAAGCCTTCCGCTACCAGGCTGAAGCCGATCATCAGCAGGAAACTGAGACAGAGGATGACAATGGTTGGGTGGCTGTTCACAAAGCGGGTGAGTGACTTACTTGCCAGCAGCATCAGGCTGATGGCAATAATCACCGCCGCCATCATCACCGCCAGGTGATCCACCATACCGACAGCCGTGATCACTGAGTCGAGCGAGAAGATGGCGTCCAGCACCACAATTTGCGCCACCACGCCCCAGAATTTCGCCCCTTTGCGCTGGGTGGGGTTGTCGCTGTCCTTCCCTTCGAGTCGTTCGTTCAGCTCCATCGTGGCTTTAAACAGCAAAAAGAAGCCACCAA
The DNA here is from genome assembly GCF_950098555.1 of Citrobacter sp. T1.2D-1. Lineage (NCBI taxonomy): Bacteria > Pseudomonadati > Pseudomonadota > Gammaproteobacteria > Enterobacterales > Enterobacteriaceae > Citrobacter > Citrobacter sp. T1.2D-1. The sequence continues at coordinate 330,832 of NZ_CATNHH010000023.1, read as the reverse complement.
ACAGCATAATCAAATCGCGGGCGCTGAAGCTCAACCCCTGCACGCTAAACAGCGGTTTTGTCAGCGTGACCAGCCACGAGATCGATGCCAGCAGCAGTAGGCGCATCAGCATTGCCAGGATAAGCCCGGTGACGCGCGCACGGTCACGCTGCGCAGGTGGCAGTTTTTCTGCGAGGATGGCAATAAAGACTAAGTTATCAATGCCGAGGACTAATTCGATCACGACCAGCGTGACCAGTCCCGCCCAGATTGACGGATCGGCGATCCATTCCATAGTAAACGTAAAACCTTTCGTTATATGACAATTGTCACAATTCGATCATGGATAAAGCGGACGGAAAATGCAATGGCGAGAAGGGATTTCTCGCGTATTCATCTTACTGACTGTACTGAAAATAACCATAAAGTTTCTGTCGGGAATAATTAAAAAAGCTAAAAACTATTTAGGAAATATCGCAGGGTGAATTGAGGAAATAGATTCTGTCAACCTCAAGTAATTCCTAAAAACAGGTCAATATATCGCTTAATATTAATCTTAAAAACAGAGAATAGCAGGCTTGTTACCTTGCCTGCAATTACGTTAGCTGTAACAATTCTTCCAGCGTTAATGATGGAAGAGTAAATATATTAAGTTGGATCCCGTTTCATTAATGGCTGACATTCAGAATGCCTTACGTATTTCTCTGTTGCGGCAAATCACGAAATGACGAGGCTTGAAAAACATAACCTAATCAGTGTATTGGTAGCTAAAAAGCCAGGGGCGGTAGCGTGCCTGAACGCCTGATGACGAGTCTGCATTATTCTGTCAATAGCTTACGGATGAATTCAATTTTTTTAGGACTGATGCCAGTTAAATTTCTTTTCAATTAACTGCAATGTAAATGTGTACGGCGAAGTCGCTATTTAAATTGCACAGGATAATTACTCTGCCAAAGTGATAAATAATCAATGATGAAATCCAAAATGAAATTGATGCCATTATTGGTGTCGGTAACCTTGATAAGCGGTTGCACAGTACTTCCGGGCAGCAATATGTCTACGATGGGTAAAGACGTGATTAAACAGCAAGACGCTGATTTTGATCTCGACCGGATGGTGAACGTGTATCCACTCACTCCGCGACTGGTTGAACAATTACGTCCTCGCCCTAACGTCGCCCAACCGAATATGTCGCTGGACCAGGAACTCGCCAGCTATCAGTACCGCGTTGGCGCGGGGGATGTGCTGAGTGTGACCGTCTGGGATCACCCGGAACTCACCACGCCTGCTGGGCAATACCGTAGCTCCAGCGATACCGGCAACTGGGTTCAGCCCGATGGCACCATGTTTTATCCCTACATCGGCAAGGTTAGCGTGGTCGGAAAAACGTTGGCAGAAATCCGCAGTGATATTACCGGGCGCTTAGCGAAGTACATTGCTGACCCGCAGGTGGACGTTAATATCGCCGCGTTCCGTTCGCAAAAAGCTTACATCTCCGGGCAAGTGAATAAATCCGGACAGCAGGCGATCACCAACGTGCCGCTGACCGTGCTGGACGCGATTAACGCCGCCGGTGGCCTGACGGAAGTGGCCGACTGGCGCAACGTGGTGCTAACGCACGAGGGTAAAGAACAACGCATTTCACTGCAGGCGCTGATGCAAAACGGCGATCTCAGCCAGAACCGTCTGCTCTATCCGGGTGACATCCTCTATGTGCCGCGTAATGACGATCTGAAAGTGTTCGTGATGGGGGAAGTGAAAAAACAGAGCACACTCAAAATGGACTTCAGCGGCATGACGCTGACCGAAGCTCTGGGTAATGCCGAAGGTATCGATATGACCACCTCCAACGCCAGCGGCATCTTCGTGATCCGTCCGCTGAAAGGCAAAGGCCCGGGCGGCAAGATTGCCAACATCTATCAGCTCGATATGTCTGATGCGACCTCTCTGGTCATGGCGACGGAATTCCGTCTACAACCGTATGACGTGGTGTATGTCACGACCGCACCGGTTGCGCGCTGGAACCGTCTGATCAATCAGTTGCTGCCGACCATCAGCGGTGTCCGTTACATGACGGATACGGCCAGCGACCTTCATAACTGGTAATCGTCATGTTTAACAAAATATTAGTGGTTTGCGTGGGGAACATTTGCCGTTCCCCAACGGCAGAGCGCCTGCTCAGACAGTATCACCCGCAGATTACAGTGGAATCCGCCGGTCTGGGGGCGCTGGTGGGAAAAGGCGCTGATGCCTCGGCGGTGAACGTCGCAGCCAGCCATGCACTTTCTCTCGAAGGGCACTGCGCGCGGCAGGTTACCGGACGACTGTGCCGGGACTATGACCTGATCCTGGCGATGGAAAAAAGGCATATCGCCTCTCTGCACGAAATGGCGCCCGAGATGCGCGGCAAGGTCATGCTTTTCGGTCACTGGGATAACGAGCGCGACATTCCCGACCCCTATCGCAAAAGCCGCGAGGCGTTTGAAGCGGTGTACGCATTACTTGAACGGTCTGCTCGCCAGTGGGCGCAGGCATTGAACGCAGAGCAGGTAAAATAATGACAGAAAAAGTAAAACAGTCTGCCGCTCCGGTAACGGGCAACGATGAGATTGATATCGGTCGCCTGGTGGGAACCGTCATTGAAGCACGCTGGTGGGTGCTGGGCATTACGGCGGTCTTTGCGCTATGCGCGGTGATTTACACGCTTTTCGCTACGCCTATCTATAGTGCGGATGCGCTGGTACAGATTGAACAAAACACCGGCAACTCACTGGTGCAGGATATTGGCTCTGCGTTATCCAATAAACCGCCGGCCTCCGAAGCGGAAATTCAATTGATCCAGTCGCGTCTGGTATTAGGCAAAACGGTAGACGATCTGGATCTGGATATTTCGGTTACTAAGAACACTTTCCCGCTGTTTGGTGCGGGCTGGGAACGGCTGATGGGGCGCCAGAATGAATCGGCGAAAGTCACCACCTTTACCCTGCCGAAAGGGATGAACGAACAGACCTTCACCCTGAAAGTACTGAACGATAAACGTTATGAGCTGTACAGCGACGGCGGTTTCAGCGCGCACGGACAGACTGGTCAGACGCTAAGTAAAGACGGCGTCACGATGGTGGTCAGTGAAATTCACGCCCGCCCGGATACCGAATTTACCGTCACCAAATTCTCCACTCTGGGGATGATCAATAATCTGCAAAATAACCTGACGGTGACGGAAAACGGCAAGGATACCGGGGTGCTTAGCCTGAGCTTTACCGGTGAGGATCGCGAACAGATCCGCGACATCCTCAACAGCATTACCCGCAACTATCTGGAACAGAACGTTGAGCGCAAATCGGAAGAGGCGGGGAAAAGCCTGGCCTTCCTGGCGAAACAGTTGCCGGAGGTGCGAAACCATCTGGACGTGGCGGAAAATAAACTCAATGCCTTCCGTCAGGATAAAGACTCCGTCGACTTACCGCTGGAGGCCAAAGCGGTGCTGGACTCGATGGTTAACATCGACGCGCAGCTCAACGAACTGACCTTTAAAGAAGCAGAAATTTCCAAGCTCTTCACCAAAGCACACCCGGCGTACCGCACGCTGCTGGAAAAACGTCAGGCGCTGGAAGATGAAAAAGCCAAACTGAACGGACGTGTGACGGCGATGCCGAAAACGCAGCAGGAGATTGTGCGTCTGACGCGTGATGTAGAGTCCGGCCAGCAGGTTTACATGCAGTTGCTGAACAAACAGCAGGAGCTGAAGATAACCGAGGCCAGCACCGTGGGGGACGTGCGGATCGTTGACCCGGCCATTGCTCAGCCCGGCGTGTTGAAACCAAAGAAAGCGCTGATCGTTCTCGGTAGCATCATCCTGGGCCTGATGCTTTCCATTGTGGGCGTGCTGCTGCGTTCACTGCTCAACCGCGGTATCGAAAGCCCGCAGGTGCTGGAAGAGAATGGCATCAGCGTGTACGCCAGCATTCCGCTGTCGGAATGGCAGAAAGCGCGGGATAACGTCAAGACCGTGAAGGGCGTCAAGCGTTACAAACAGAGTCAACTGCTGGCGGTGGGCAATCCGACCGATCTGGCGATCGAAGCGGTGCGCAGCCTGCGTACCAGCCTCCATTTCGCCATGATGCAGGCGCAAAACAATGTGCTGATGCTCACCGGGGTCAGTCCGTCCATCGGGAAAACCTTTGTCTGCGCCAACCTGGCGGCGGTGATCAGCCAGACCAGCAAGCGTGTGCTGCTGATCGACTGCGATATGCGCAAGGGCTATACCCACGAACTGCTCGGTACCAACAACGTCAACGGCCTGTCTGAGATTCTGGTCGGCAAAGGGGATATTGCCTCCTGTGCGAAACCCACGTCCATTGCCAACTTTGACCTCGTACCGCGTGGTCAGGTGCCGCCAAATCCGTCTGAACTGCTCATGAGCGATCGTTTAGGCGAGCTGTTGCGCTGGGCGAGCAGCCACTACGATCTGGTGCTTATAGATACCCCGCCCATCCTGGCCGTCACCGACGCCGCAATTGTCGGACGCCATGCCGGTACGACGCTGATGGTCGCCCGCTATGCCGTCAACACCCTGAAAGAGGTGGAAACCAGTCTGGGCCGCTTTGCGCAAAACGGCATTCAGGTGAAAGGGGTGATCCTCAACTCTATCTTCCGTCGCGCCACCGGGTACCAGGACTACGGGTACTACGAGTACGAATATAAATCAGACACAAAATAATAAATCGTGAGTGGCCTGCTCATTGAGTAGGCCTGATAAGCAAAGCGTCATCCGGCCTACACGCTGCGCCGTCAGGCATCGCTGCCGGATGGCGGTGTAAACGCCTTATCCGGCCTACACGTTCGGCCCTCCGGCAATATTTCCTGGGAAATGAAGATGAAAACAGACAAGCCATTGATTTCCATTTATATGCCAACCTGGAACCGGCAACAGCTTGCCATTCGGGCGATTAAATCGGTACTGCGCCAGGATTATCCCCACTGGGAGATGATCATTGTTGATGATTGCTCCTCCTCCTATGAGCAGCTACAACAGTTTGTTGAGGGATTAAACGACCCCCGCGTGCGTTACACCCATAATGAGATCAACTCTGGCGCCTGCGCGGTGCGTAATCAGGCCATCGTCCAGGCGCAGGGGCATTACATCACCGGAATTGATGATGATGACGAGTGGACACCAAACCGCCTGAGCGTGTTCCTTGCGCACAAGCATCAGTTGGTGACCCACGCATTTTTATACGCCAACGATTATGTCTGCGAAGGCGAGGTTTATTCTCAGCCGGCGAGCCTGCCGCTGTATCCGAAATCCCCTTACTCGCGTCACTTGTTCTACAAGCGCAACATCATTGGTAATCAGGTCTTTACGTGGGCGTGGCGTTTCAAAGAGTGCCTGTTCGATACCGAACTGAAGGCCGCGCAGGATTACGACATTTTTCTGCGAATGGTGGTGGAGTACGGCGAGCCGTGGAAGGTGGAGGAGGCGACGCAAATCCTGCACATCAATCATGGCGAAATGCAGATCACTTCGTCGCCGAAGAAGTTCTCCGGCTACTTCCATTTTTACCGCAAGCACAAAGACAAATTCGACCGCGCCAGCAAGAAATATCAGCTGTTTACGCTCTACCAGATCCGCAACAAGCGCATGACCTGGCGCACGCTGCTGACGCTGTTCTCACTGCGCAACGGCAAGCGTCTGGCGGATGGACTGCGAGGACGATAAGCATGCTGGAGGATATCCGCGCGAACAGCTGGAGTCTGCGTCCGTGCTGCATGGTGCTGGCCTACCGGGTGGCCCATTTCTGCTCCGTCTGGCGCAAAAAAAACGGGCTGAACAATCTGTGGGCAGCGCCGGTGCTGGTGCTGTATCGGCTGATGACCGAATGCCTGTTCGGTTATGAAATTCAGGCGGCGGCCACCATCGGACGGCGCTTCACCATTCATCACGGTTACGCCGTGGTGATCAACAAAAACGTGGTGGCCGGTGATGATTTCACGGTTCGTCATGGCGTCACTATCGGCAATCGTGGAGCAGACAGCCTGGCCTGTCCGGTGATTGGCAACGGCGTGGAGCTGGGGGCCAACGTTATCCTGCTGGGTGACATTCGCATTGGTAATAACGTGACCATTGGTGCAGGCAGCGTGGTGCTAGACAGCATCCCGGACAATACGCTGGTGGTGGGTGAGAAGGCCCGGGTTAAGGTAATTAAATGAACATTCTGCAATTTAATGTGCGACTGGCGGAAGGCGGTGCGGCTGGAGTGGCATTAGATCTGCATCAGCGTGCGCTGCAAAAAGGGTTGGCTTCGCAATTTATCTACGGCTACGGCAAGGGTGGGAAGAAGAGCGTCAGCCATAGTCACTATTCCCATGTCATCAAACAGACGCCACGTTTAACGTCGGTAGCCAATATCGCCCTGTTTCGTCTGTTCAATCGCGATCTGTTTGGCAATCTGAACAATCTCTACCGTACCGTGACCCGCACACCGGGTCCGCTGGTGCTGCACTTTCACGTTCTGCACAGCTACTGGCTGAATCTGGCTGACGTGGTGGCGTTCTGCGAAAAGGTGAAAAACCACAAGCCGGACGTGACGCTGGTCTGGACGCTGCACGATCACTGGAGTGTGACCGGGCGTTGCGCCTTTACCGACGGCTGCGAGGGGTGGAAATCTGGCTGTCAGAAATGCCCGACGCTGAATAATTACCCGCCGGTGAAGGTTGACCGTGCGCATGCGCTGGTCGACGGAAAACGTCAATTGTTCCGCCAGATGCTGGCGCTGGGCTGTCAGTTTATCTCTCCGAGCCAACACGTTGCCGACGCGTTTAACGGTCTGTACGGCGCGGGGCGTTGTCGCATTATTAATAACGGTATCGATGTGGCGACCGAAGCGATTCTGGCGGAGTTGTCCCCGGTCAATGAGACCCGGGGAAAACCGAAAATTGCGATTGTTGCTCATGACCTGCGCTACGACGGTAAAACCAATCAGCGTCTGGTGCGCGACATGATGGCACTGGGCGATAAGGTTGAGCTGCATACCTTTGGCAAATTCTCGCCGTTTGACGGGGCAAACGTGGTGAATCATGGCTTCGAAACCGACAAGCGCAAGCTGATGAGCGCGCTCAATCAGATGGACGCGCTGGTGTTCAGCTCCCGCGTGGACAATTACCCGCTGATTTTATGCGAGGCGTTGTCGATAGGCGTGCCGGTGGTCGCTACCCACAGCGACGCGGCGCAAGAAGTGCTGCATAAGTCGGGCGGAAAAACGTTTGCGGCTGAAGAGGTGCTACAACTGGTGCAGATGGATAAGGCCGGGATCGCGCAGACCGTTTTTGGCACCTCGCTCAGCGCGTTTCGCGAGCGCAGTCGTGCGGCATACAGTGGTCAACAGATGCTGGAGGAATATGTCTCGTTCTATCAGAATCTGTAGCTATCTGCTGCTGCCGCTGATCTACCTGCTGGTCAACGTCAAAATTGCCCAACTGGGCGAAAGCTTCCCCATCACCATTGTCACTTTTTTACCCGTTTTATTGCTGCTGTTCGTTGAGCGCATCAGCATTAAAAAGCTGATGATTGCGTTAGGGATTGGGGCAGGGCTTACGGCGTTTAACTATCTGTTCGGTCTGTCGCTGGACGCCAGCAAGTACGTCACGTCGACGATGCTGTTTGTCTATATCGTGATCATTATCGGCATGGTCTGGAGCATACGTTTCAAAACCATTTCCCCGCATAACTACCGCAAGATCCTGCGTTTTTTCTATCTGGTGGTGGCGCTGGTGGTGATATTGGCCGCGGCGGAAATGGCGCAAATTATCCTGACCGGCGGCAGCAGCCTGATGGAAGGCATTTCGAAGTATCTAATTTACAGTAATAGCTATGTACTGAATTTTATTAAATTTGGCGGCAAGCGAACGACCGCGCTCTATTTCGAACCGGCATTTTTTGCTCTGGCGTTAATCTCAATTTGGCTCAGTATCAAACAGTTTGGTATCAAAACGCCTAAAACCGATGCTATGATTCTGGCAGGGATAATATTATCAGGATCGTTTTCAGGGGTAATGACATTTATCCTGTTTTACCTGCTGGAATGGGCGTTTCAGTATCTGAATAAGGATGCGATAAAGAAAAAATTACCGCTGGCGATAATCTCATTAACCGTATTTTTGGTAGGGGTGATATTTGCATTCCCTTATATCTCTACGCGTCTGGGAGATTTAGGCACGGAAGGGTCGTCCTCTTATTATCGCATTGTGGGCCCGTTAGTCATGGTCGGTTATTCTTTAACCCATATTGATGGCGTAGTCAGATTTGGCTCACTTTATGAATATGTCGCATCATTCGGAATCTTTAACGGTGCAGATGTCGGGAAAACAATAGACAATGGTTTGTATCTGCTGATTATTTATTTTTCCTGGTTCGCGGTGTTAATGACGCTGTGGTACATGTGGAAAATCTTTAAAATGACGTTAAACGCATTTGGCGATAATCAGAATTTTCGGGTGCAACTTTATCTTTTTACGCCGGTGTCGCTGTTTTTTACCGGTTCAATATTTAGCCCGGAATATGCATTTTTAATTGTTTGTCCGTTTATTTTGCGCAAAGCGCTGAATATTACAAAAGTATGATGAGGTTAATCCTATGCTGCTCAGTGTTATCACCGTCGCGTTTCGCAATCTGGACGGCATCGCCAAAACCCATGCGTCTCTGGCGCATCTGGCGAAGGCGAGTGACATCAGCTTTGAGTGGATCGTGGTGGATGGCGGTTCAAATGATGGTACAGAGGAATTTCTGCAAAACCTCTGTGGTCACTATCACTTACGCTTTGTCAGCGAACCGGATAACGGCATCTATGATGCGATGAACAAGGGCATTGAAATGGCGCGTGGAAAGTTCGCGCTGTTCCTCAACTCCGGCGATATTTTCCATCCGGATGTTACCCACGTTGTCCGTCAGCTCAAGACACAAAAAGATGACGTGATGATTACCGGCGACGCGCTGCTTGATTTTGGCGATGGTCATAAAACGAAACGTAGCGCGAAACCCGGTTGGTATATTTATCACAGCCTGCCGGCAAGTCATCAGGCCATCTTTTTCCCGCTGGCAGGACTGAAAGTCTGGCGCTATGACCTGCAATATAAAGTGTCATCGGATTATGCGTTGGCCGCCAGATTGTATAAAGAAGGCTATGACTTTAAAAAACTGGACGGGCTGGTGTCTGAATTTTCAATGGGCGGCGTGTCAACGACGAATAATCTGGAATTATGCGAAGACGCGAAAAAAGTGCAGCGTCAGATATTACGCGTGCCGGGTTTTTGGGCTGAATTATCGAAACTATTACGTTTACGTACAACGGGTAAAACGAAAGCCTTATATAACAAAGTTTAAAATATAAGGATGCAATATGCAGGATCTGAGTGGTTTCACCGTACCCAAAGGATTTCGGGGCGGTAATGCAATCAAAGTCCAGTTGTGGTGGGCGGTACAGGCGACATTATTTGCCTGGTCGCCACAAGTGTTGTATCGCTGGCGCGCTTTTTTGCTCCGACTGTTTGGCGCAAAAATAGGAAAAAACGTAGTCATTCGACCGTCAGTGAAAATTACCTATCCGTGGAAATTAACCATTGGTGATTATGCCTGGGTGGGGGATGACGTTAATTTATATACGCTTGGCGATATTACAATTGGCGCCCATGCGGTGGTTTCGCAGAAAAGTTATTTGTGTACCGGCAGTCACGATCACGCAAGTGCGCATTTTGATATTAATGCCACCCCGATTGTGATTGGCGAGAAATGCTGGCTGGCAACGGATGTGTTCGTGGCACCAGGCGTCACGATAGGCGATGGCACCGTCGTCGGTGCGCGCAGCAGTGTTTTTAAATCGCTACCGGCAAATACGATTTGCCGTGGCAATCCCGCAGTGGCAACGCGTGAACGCGTTACAACGTTACACCCTAATGGGATCAATTAAGAGGTAATAAAATGTCAAAAGTCGCTCTCATCACCGGTGTAACCGGGCAGGACGGTTCTTACCTGGCAGAACTTCTGCTGGAAAAAGGTTATGAAGTTCACGGTATTAAGCGTCGGGCTTCTTCATTTAACACCGAGCGCGTCGATCACATCTATCAGGATCCGCATGCGGGCAACCCGAAATTCCATCTGCACTACGGTGACCTGACGGATTCCTCTAACCTGACGCGCATCCTGCAAGAAGTGCAGCCGGATGAGGTCTACAACCTGGGGGCCATGAGCCACGTGGCGGTCTCCTTCGAATCACCGGAATACACGGCCGATGTCGATGCGATGGGCACGCTGCGCCTGCTGGAAGCCATCCGCTTCCTCGGCCTTGAGAAGAAAACCCGTTTCTATCAGGCATCGACCTCCGAACTGTACGGCCTGGTGCAGGAAATCCCGCAGAAAGAGACCACGCCGTTCTATCCGCGCTCGCCGTACGCGGTTGCCAAACTTTACGCCTACTGGATAACCGTCAACTACCGTGAATCCTATGGTATCTACGCCTGTAACGGCATTCTGTTTAACCACGAATCGCCGCGTCGTGGCGAAACCTTCGTCACCCGTAAAATCACTCGCGCGATTGCCAACATCGCTCAGGGTCTGGAGTCCTGCCTGTACCTCGGCAACATGGATTCCCTGCGTGACTGGGGCCATGCGAAAGACTACGTCAAAATGCAATGGATGATGCTGCAACAGGAACAGCCGGAAGATTTCGTCATCGCCACCGGCGTGCAGTACTCCGTACGTCAGTTCGTCGAAATGGCGGCGGCTCAACTGGGGATCAAACTGCGCTTTGAAGGTGAAGGCGTGGAAGAGAAAGGGATTGTGGTTTCGGTCACCGGTCATGACGCGCCGGGCGTGAAACCGGGTGACATCATGGTCGCCGTCGATCCGCGCTATTTCCGTCCGGCGGAAGTGGAAACCCTGCTGGGCGACCCAACCAAAGCGCACGAGAAGCTGGGCTGGAAACCGGAAATTACGTTGCAGGAGATGGTTTCCGAAATGGTCGCCAACGATCTGGAAGCGGCGAAGAAACACTCCCTGCTGAAATCTCACGGCTACGAGGTTGCCATCGCGCTGGAGTCCTGAGAATGAGCAAACAACGTATCTTTATTGCCGGTCATCGCGGAATGGTGGGTTCCGCGATTGCCCGCCAGCTTGAACAACGCGGCGATGTGGAGCTAGTTCTGCGCACGCGTGATGAGCTGAACCTGCTGGACAGCCGCGCGGTGCAGGACTTCTTTGCCACTGAGCGGATCGATCAGGTTTATCTGGCGGCGGCGAAGGTAGGCGGCATTGTTGCTAATAACACGTATCCGGCCGATTTCATCTTTGAGAACATGATGATGGAAAGCAACATTATTCACGCCGCGCATCTGCACAACGTGAATAAGCTGCTGTTCCTCGGTTCATCCTGTATCTATCCCAAACTGGCGAAACAGCCGATGGCGGAAAGTGAACTGTTACAGGGCACGCTGGAACCGACCAATGAGCCCTATGCCATTGCCAAGATTGCCGGTATCAAGCTGTGCGAATCTTATAACCGCCAGTACGGGCGCGACTATCGTTCCGTGATGCCGACCAACCTGTACGGCCCGCATGACAATTTCCATCCGAGCAACTCGCATGTGATCCCGGCGCTGCTGCGTCGTTTCCATGAAGCGACCGTGCAGAGTGCGCCGGACGTGGTGGTGTGGGGAAGCGGGACGCCGATGCGTGAGTTCCTGCACGTCGATGATATGGCTGCTGCCAGCATCCACGTGATGGAGCTGGACAGCGAAGTCTGGCAGGAGAACACCCAGCCGATGCTGTCGCACATTAACGTCGGCACGGGTGTGGACTGCACCATTCGCGAACTGGCGCAGACCATCGCGCAGGTAGTGGGCTATAAAGGCCGCGTGGTGTTTGACGCCACGAAGCCGGACGGTACGCCGCGAAAACTGCTGGATGTGACGCGTCTGCATCAACTGGGCTGGTATCACGAGATCTCACTGGAAGCCGGCCTTGCCAGCACGTATCAGTGGTTTCTTGAGAATCAGCATCGGTTCCGGGGGTAAACATGTTTTTACGTCAGGAAGATTTTGCCACCGTCGTGCGTTCCACGCCGCTTATCTCCATCGATTTGATCGTGGAAAACGCGCAGGGGGAATTTCTGCTGGGTAAACGGCTGAACCGACCGGCGCAGGGCTACTGGTTTGTGCCCGGTGGGCGGGTGCAAAAAGATGAGCCACTGAGTGCGGCCTTCGAACGCCTGACCGAAGCCGAACTGGGGCAACGTTTACCGCTGTCCGCCGGGGAATTTTATGGCGTCTGGCAGCATTTCTATGACGATAACTTTTCCGGCGAAGACTTCTCGACGCATTACATCGTGCTCGGTTTCCGTCTGCGGCTGCAGGAGCGCGATTTGCCTCTGCCTGACGCGCAGCACAACGCTTACCGCTGGCTGACGCCTGCGGCGCTGCTGGCGAGCGACAATGTCCATGACAACAGCCGGGCGTATTTTTTGCCGGAATGTCAGGCTAAGGCGCTGGGATTATGAGAATCCTCGTTTATGGCATCAACTACTCACCAGAACTGACCGGCATCGGCAAATACACCGGTGAAATGGTGGAGTGGATGGCGCGTGAAGGCCATGAAGTACGGGTTATTACCGCGCCGCCGTACTACCCACAATGGAAAGTGGGTGCGCGTTACTCTGCCTGGCGCTATCGCCGGGAAGAGGGCGACGCCACCGTCTGGCGCTGCCCGTTGTATGTGCCAAAGCAGCCGTCAACACTGAAACGATTACTGCATCTGGGCAGCTTTGCCCTCAGCAGCTTTTTCCCGCTGATGGCGCAGCGTCGCTGGAAGCCGGATCGCATTATTGGCGTGGTGCCCACACTGTTTTGTACGCCGGGGATGCGTCTGCTGGCAAAACTCTCCGGTGCCCGCACCTTGCTGCACATTCAGGATTACGAAGTCGATGCGATGCTGGGCCTTGGTATGGCGGGTAACGGTAAAGCCGGCAAAGTGGCGCAACTGGCGACCGCTTTCGAACGTAGCGGCCTGCATAACGTCGACAATGTTTCCACCATCTCCCGCTCAATGATGAATAAAGCCCAGGAGAAAGGGGTGGCGGCAGAGAAGGTGATTTTTTTCCCCAACTGGTCAGAAGTCGCCCGTTTTCAAAACGTTAATGATGACGACGTCATTGCCTTCCGCCAACGGCTTGGTCTGCCGGATGACAAAAAAATCATTCTTTACTCCGGCAATATCGGCGAGAAGCAGGGGCTGGAAAACGTGATTATGGCGGCGGAACAACTGCGTGAGCAGCCGCTCATTTTTGCCATCGTCGGTCAGGGGGGCGGTAAAGCGCGCCTGGAAAAAATGGCTCGCGATCGCGGTCTGCACAACGTGCTTTTTTTCCCGTTGCAGCCGTACGAGGCGCTGCCTGCGCTATTGAAGATGGGCGATTGCCATCTGGTCGTGCAAAAACGCGGGGCGGCGGATGCCGTTCTGCCCTCCAAACTGACCAATATTCTGGCGGTGGGCGGCAATGCGGTGATTACCGCAGAACCGGAGACGGAACTCGGCCAGCTTTGCGACAACTTTACAGGCATTGCGGTGTGCGTTGAGCCGGAATCGGTCGATGCGCTGGTGACTGGGATTGCTCAGGCGCTCGCCATGCCAAAAAACAACACGGTGGCACGTGAATATGCCGAACGCACGCTCGATAAAGAGAACGTGTTACGTCAATTTATTACTGATATTCGGGATTAAATTATGGGTCAGACAACACTCTATCCGGTCGTGATGGCCGGTGGCTCCGGTAGCCGCTTATGGCCGCTTTCCCGCGTACTTTATCCCAAGCAGTTCCTGTGCCTGAAAGGCGATCTCACCATGCTGCAAACGACCATTTGTCGTCTGAACGGCGTGGAGTGCGAAAGCCCGGTCGTGATCTGCAACGAGCAGCACCGTTTTATCGTCGCTGAGCAGTTGCGCCAGCTCAACAAACTGACTGAGAACATTATTCTCGAACCGGCAGGCCGCAATACCGCGCCGGCCATTGCCTTAGCGGCGCTGGCGGCAAAACGCCACAGTCCGGACAGCGACCCGCTGATGCTGGTGCTGGCGGCAGATCACGTGATTGCCAATGAAGACGCTTTCCGTGATGCGGTGCGAAACGCAATGCCGTACGCCGAAGCCGGAAAGCTGGTCACATTTGGTATCGTTCCGGATCTGCCGGAAACCGGCTACGGCTATATCCGTCGCGGCAATGTTACGCCCGGTGAGGAAGATGCCGTGGCGTTTGACGTTGCGCAGTTTGTGGAAAAACCGAATCTGGAAACGGCTCAGGCTTATGTTGCCAGCGGCGACTACTACTGGAACAGTGGGATGTTCCTGTTCCGCGCCGGACGCTATCTGGAAGAGCTGAAAAAATACCGTCCCGATATTCTGGACGCCTGCGAAAACGCGATGAGCGCAGCCGATCCGGATCTCGATTTCATCCGCGTGGATGAAGCTGCATTCCTCGCCTGCCCGGAAGAATCCGTCGATTACGCGGTGATGGAACGTACGGCGGATGCGGTGGTGATGCCCATGGACGCGGGCTGGAGCGATGTTGGCTCGTGGTCTTCGCTGTGGGAAATCAGTGCCCATACCGCCGAGGGGAACGTCCACCACGGCGACGTTATCAGCCATAAAACCCAGAACAGTTACGTCTATGCCGAATCGGGTCTGGTGACCACCGTCGGTGTTAAAGATCTGGTGGTGGTGCAGACCAAAGATGCGGTACTGATCGCCGACCGTAATGCGGTACAGGACGTGAAAAAAGTGGTTGAACAAATCAAAGCCGATGGCCGCCACGAGCACCATATTCACCGCGAAGTGTACCGTCCGTGGGGGAAATATGACTCCATCGACGCCGGTGACCGCTATCAGGTCAAACGCATTACCGTGAAACCGGGGGAGGGGCTGTCGGTGCAGATGCACCATCACCGCGCTGAACACTGGGTGGTAGTGGCCGGTACTGCCAAAGTCACCATTGACGGTGATATCAAACTGCTCGGTGAAAACGAGTCTGTCTACATTCCGCTGGGAGCCACCCACTGTCTGGAAAACCCAGGGAAAATTCCGCTCGATCTGATTGAAGTGCGCTCGGGTTCTTACCTCGAAGAGGATGACGTGGTGCGGTTTATGGATCGCTACGGCCGGGTGTAACGCCTTTATTGCGCCCGGTGGCGCTGTGCTTACCGGGCCTACGATTCTGTAGCGTGTAGGCCTGATAAGACGCGAAGCGTCGCCATCAGGCAATGACCGCTGGATGGCGCGTTGCTTATCCGGCCTACGACGCGCGCCGGGCCACTACCCGGCAAAAACAACAAAACACTTTTTTGGCCAACTACGGGTCAGGGCTAACTGTTGCCTGAATAAGGGTAAAAACATGACGAATTTAACCTGTTTCAAAGCCTACGATATTCGCGGCAGGCTCGGCGAAGAACTGAATGAAGAGATTGCGTGGCGGATTGGTCGCGCGTACGGCGAGTTTCTCAAGCCGAAAACCATTGTGCTGGGCGGCGACGTGCGCCTGACCAGCGAGGCGCTGAAGCTGGCGCTGGCGAAAGGGTTGCAGGACGCGGGCGTTGACGTGCTGGACATCGGTCTGGCGGGGACCGAAGAGATCTATTTCGCCACCTTCCACCTCGGCGTGGATGGCGGGATTGAAGTGACCGCCAGCCATAACCCGATGGACTACAACGGGATGAAACTGGTGCGCGAAGGCGCACGCCCCATCAGCGGCGATACCGGTCTGCGCGACGTGCAGCGCCTGGCGGAAGCCAACGACTTTCCGCCGGTGAACGATGCGACGCGCGGAAGCTATAAGCAAATCACGCTGCGTGACGCCTATATCGACCACCTGTTCGGCTACATCAACGTCAAAAACCTCACGCCACTGAAGCTGGTCATTAACTCCGGTAACGGCGCGGCAGGCCCGGTGGTGGATGCCATCGAAGCGCGCTTTAAGGCGCAGGGCGTGCCGGTGGAATTGATCAAAGTGCACAACATTCCTGACGGCAATTTCCCGAACGGTATTCCTAACCCCTTGTTGCCGGAGTGTCGCGCCGACACCCGTAATGCGGTGGTTGAACATGGTGCCGATATGGGCATCGCGTTTGACGGCGATTTCGACCGCTGCTTCCTGTTCGACGAGAAAGGGCAGTTTATCGAGGGCTACTACATTGTCGGCCTGCTGGCGGAAGCGTTCCTCGAAAAACAGCCGGGCGCCAGAATTATCCACGACCCGCGTCTGTCCTGGAACACGGTGGATGTGGTAACGGCGGCGGGTGGCACGCCGGTGATGTCGAAAACCGGCCATGCCTTCATCAAGGAACGGATGCGCCGCGAAGACGCCATCTACGGTGGAGAAATGAGCGCCCACCACTATTTCCGTGATTTTGCCTACTGCGACAGCGGGATGATCCCGTGGCTGCTGGTGGCGGAACTGGTGTGTCTGAAGGGGCAGTCGCTGGGTGAACTGGTACGAGACCGGATGGAGGCGTTCCCGGCGAGTGGTGAAATCAACAGCACGCTGGACGAACCGGCGGCCGCGATTTCGCGGGTGGAACAGCACTTCGCCGGTGAGGCGCTGGCGGTGGACAGAACGGACGGCATCAGCATGTCGTTCGTCGACTGGCGCTTCAACCTGCGCTCCTCCAACACCGAACCGGTGGTGCGCCTGAACGTGGAGTCTCGCGGGGATATCCCGCTGATGGAAGCGCGAACGCGCACTCTGCTTACGTTACTGAATCAGTAAGGTCAGATCTCCCCTTACTCGTTAACGGGTAAGGGGGGCTAATAACAGGAACAACGATGACAAATCTAAAAAAGCGCGAACGGGCCAAAACCAATGCATCGTTAATCTCTATGGTGCAACGCTTTTCAGATATCACCATCATGTTTGGCGGGCTGTGGGTCGTCTGCAAAGTCAGTGGATTGCCTTTCCTGTATATGCACCTGTTGGTGGCGCTGATCACGTTGGTTGTTTTTCAGATGCTGGGCGGCATAACCGATTTCTATCGCTCATGGCGCGGCGTCAAAATTTTCACAGAACTGACACTTCTGCTGCAAAACTGGACGCTTAGCCTCGTCTTTACTGCCGGTCTGGTCGCGTTTAACGCCGATTTCGATAACCGTCTCGCCATCTGGCTGGCGTGGTATCTGCTGACCAGCGTCGGGCTGGTCTTTTGTCGGTCGTTTATCCGCTACGGTGCGGGCTGGCTGCGTCATCGTGGCTATAACACGCGCCGGGTGGCGGTCGCGGGCGATCTGCCTGCCGGACAGTCGCTGCTCGACAGTTTTCGCAATGAACCGTGGCTGGGCTTTGAAGTGGTCGGCGTCTATCACGACCCGAAACCGGGTGGCGTAACGTCCGACTGGGCAGGGAACCTGGAACAGCTGGTTGAAGATGCCAAAGCGTCGCGGATTCATAACGTCTATATCGCCATGTCGATGTGCGACGGCGCGCGGGTGAAAAAACTGGTGCGCGAGCTGGCGGATACCACCTGTTCGGTGATCCTCATTCCGGACGTGTTTACCTTTAACATTCTGCATTCCCGTATCGAAGAGGTGAGCGGCGTGCCGGTGGTGCCACTGTATGACACGCCGCTGTCGGGTATTAACCGTCTGCTTAAGCGTGCGGAAGATATTGTGCTGGCATCGCTGATTCTGTTGCTGATCTCCCCGGTGCTGTGCTGCATTGCGCTGGCAGTGAAGCTGAGTTCGCCGGGGCCGATTATCTTTCGTCAGACCCGCTATGGCATGGACGGTAAACCAATCAAGGTGTGGAAGTTTCGCTCGATGAAGGTGATGGAAAACGACAAGGTCGTTACGCAGGCGACGCAGAACGATCCGCGCGTCACCCGCGTGGGGAACTTCCTGCGTCGTACCTCGCTGGATGAACTGCCGCAGTTTATCAATGTGCTGACCGGCGGGATGTCCATCGTCGGGCCGCGCCCGCATGCGGTGGCGCATAACGAACAGTATCGTCAGCTGATTGAAGGCTACATGCTGCGCCATAAGGTCAAGCCGGGGATCACCGGCTGGGCGCAAATCAACGGCTGGCGCGGTGAGACCGACACGCTGGAGAAAATGGAAAAACGCGTGGAGTACGATCTGGAGTACATCCGCGAGTGGAGCGTGTGGTTCGACATCAAGATCGTTTTTCTGACGGTGTTCAAGGGCTTTGTCAACAAAGCGGCGTACTGAGGAACGGTTATGAGCTTACGTGAAAAAACCATCAGCGGTGCGAAATGGTCGGCTATCGCCACGGTGATTATCATCAGCCTGGGGCTTATCCAGATGACGGTGCTGGCGCGGATCGTCGATAACCACCAGTTCGGCCTGCTGACCGTATCGCTGGTGATCATTGCGCTGGCCGATACGCTGTCTGACTTCGGTATTGCCAACTCCATTATTCAGCGCAAGGAGATAAGCCATCTTGAACTGACCACGCTGTACTGGCTGAACGTTGGGCTGGGGATTGTTGTCTGTGTGGCGGTGTTCCTGCTTAGTGATGTGATTGGCAATGTGCTGCATAACCCGGATCTGGTGCCGTTGATTAAAACGTTGTCGCTGGCGTTCGTGGCGATCCCGCACGGACAGCAGTTTCGCGCACTGATGCAGAAGGAACTGGAGTTCAACAAGATTGGGATGATTGAAACCAGCTCCGTGCTGGCGGGCTTTACGTTTACCGTCATCAGCGCCCATTTCTGGCCGCTGGCGATGACCGCCATTCTTGGCTACCTGGTCAACAGCGCGGTACGCACGCTGCTGTTTGGCTACTTTGGTCGCAAGATCTACCGTCCGGGCCTGCACTTTTCGCTGGCGTCCGTTTCGTCGAATTTGCGCTTTGGCGCGTGGCTGACGGCGGACAGCATTATCAACTACGTCAATACCAACCTTT
Organism: Citrobacter sp. T1.2D-1; assembly: GCF_950098555.1. Taxonomy (NCBI): domain Bacteria; kingdom Pseudomonadati; phylum Pseudomonadota; class Gammaproteobacteria; order Enterobacterales; family Enterobacteriaceae; genus Citrobacter; species Citrobacter sp. T1.2D-1. The sequence continues at coordinate 311,906 of NZ_CATNHH010000023.1, read as the reverse complement.
CCACGCTGGTACTGGCGCGCATTCTCGGGGCCGGTGTCGCGGGGGGCTATAACCTGGCGTACAACGTAGCGGTGGTGCCGCCGATGAAGCTCAACCCGATCATCACCCGCGTGCTGTTTCCTGCATTTGCCAAAATTCAGGACGACACACAGAAGCTGCGCGTGAACTTTTACAAGCTGCTTTCCGTGGTGGGGATCATTAACTTCCCGGCGCTGCTCGGCCTGATGGTGGTTGCCAATAACGTCGTGCCGCTGGTCTTTGGTGAAAAGTGGAACAGCATCATTCCCGTGCTGCAACTGCTGTGCGTGGTGGGGCTGCTGCGCTCGGTCGGCAATCCGATTGGTTCGCTGTTGATGGCGAAAGCGCGCGTGGATATCAGCTTTAAATTCAATGTTTTTAAAACGTTCCTGTTCATCCCGGCGATTATTGTTGGCGGGCACATGGCGGGCGCCATCGGCGTGACGCTGGGCTTCCTGCTGGTGCAAATCATCAACACCATTCTGAGCTACTTCGTGATGATCAAACCGGTGCTGGGTTCCAGCTATCGTCAGTACATCCTGAGCCTGTGGCTGCCGTTGTATCTCTCACTACCAACGCTGGCGGTGAGTTATGGGTTGGGCATTGCGCTACAGGGGCATCTGTCACTGGGCGTGCTGTTGGCGACACAGATTACCGCCGGTGTCCTGGCGTTCGCGGTGATGATCGTGCTCTCGCGCCACCCGCTGGTGGTGGAGATGAAGCGCCAGTTTTGCCGCAGCGAAAAAATGAAAGCCCTGCTTCGCGCAGGTTGAACCTTACCGCCGCCATCCGGCAAAACCATGCCTGATGACGCTGCGCTTATCAGGCCTACAGGGCGCATGGCGCTTCGGTTATCGGACCGGGAAATAACGCTGTAGGCCGGATAAGGCGATAGCCGCCATCCGGCAAACCATGCCTGATGACGCTGCGCTTATCAGGCCTACGGGACGCATGGCGCTTCGGTTATCGGACCGGGAAATAACGCTGTAGGTCGGATAAGGCGATAGCCGTCATCCGGCAAACCATGCCTGATGACGCTGCGCTTATCAGGCTCACGGGGCGCATGGCGCTGCGGTTATCGGACCGGGAAATAACGCTGTAGGCCGGATAAGGCGATAGCCGCCATCCGGCAACGATTTTACGAGGGTGAAATGAAATTACTGATTCTGGGCAACCATACCTGCGGCAACCGTGGCGATAGCGCGATTCTGCGCGGCCTGCTGGACGCCATTAACCGCCTCGAACCTGATGCGGAAGTGGACGTCATGAGCCGCTACCCGGTGAGTTCGTCCTGGCTTTTGAATCGTCCGGTGATGGGCGATCCGCTTTTTTTACAGATGAAACAGCACAACAGCGCGGCTGGCGTGGTGGGGCGGGTGAAAAAAGTCCTCCGCCGTCGCTACCAGCACCAGGTGCTGCTTTCCCGCGTTACCGATACCGGCAAGCTGCGAAATATCGCGATTGCTCAGGGCTTTACCGACTTCGTGCGTCTGCTCTCGGGCTATGATGCCATCATCCAGGTGGGCGGTTCGTTCTTCGTCGATCTGTACGGCGTCCCACAGTTTGAACACGCGCTGTGTACCTTTATGGCGAAAAAACCGCTGTACATGGTAGGCCACAGCGTGGGGCCGTTCCAGGATCCTCAGTTCAACCAGTTGGCTAATTACGTTTTCGGTCACTGTGACGCGCTGATCCTGCGCGAATCCGTCAGTCTGGAACTAATGAAACGCAGTGAAATCACCACGGATAACGTTGAACACGGCGTGGATACCGCGTGGCTGGTGGATCATCACGAGGCGGACTTTGAACCAGGGTATGCCGTTCAGCACTGGTTGACGGTGGCGGCGCAGCAGAAGACGGTGGCGATCACCCTGCGTGAACTTGCTCCGTTTGATAAACGTCTGGGCACCACTCAGCAGGCTTATGAGAAGGCCTTCGCTGGCGTGGTAAACCGCATTCTGGATGAGGGGTATCAGGTTATCGCGCTGTCCACCTGTACCGGCATCGACAGCTATAACAAAGACGATCGCATGGTGGCGCTGAATCTGCGCCAGCACGTCAGCGATCCGTCGCGCTACCACGTGGTGATGGATGAACTGAACGACCTTGAGATGGGCAAGATCCTTGGCGCATGCGACCTGACGGTTGGTACGCGCCTGCACTCCGCGATTATCTCGATGAACTTCGCAACGCCTGCGATTGCCATTAACTACGAACACAAATCGGCAGGCATCATGCAGCAGTTGGGGATGCCGGAGATGGCGATAGATATTCGTCACCTGCTGGATGGCAGTCTGCAAGCGATGGTGGCGGATACGCTGGGACAATTACCGCAGATCAATGAGCGCCTTGCACAGGCGGTGCGTCGCGAACGCGAGCAGGGATACCGCATGGTGGAATCGGTGTTAACACGCATCGGGGAGGGGAAATGAAGGTCAGCTTCTTTTTACTGAAATTTCCGCTGTCGTCGGAAACCTTCGTCCTCAATCAAATTACCGCGTTTATCGATATGGGCTTTGACGTTGAGATTGTCGCCCTACAGAAAGGCGATACGCAAAATACGCATGCCGCCTGGGAAAAATATGGTCTGGCGGCCAGAACACGCTGGTTGCAGGATGAACCGCAGGGACGCCTGGCAAAACTGCGCTCTCGGGCAATAAAAACGCTGCCGGGGTTGCACCGGGCGGCAACGTGGAAATCACTTAACTTCACCCGCTATGGTGATGAGTCGCGTAATCTGATCCTCTCGTCGATCTGTGCGCAGGTGAGTAAACCGCTGCGTGCGGATGTCTTTATCGCTCACTTCGGTCCGGCAGGCGTGACGGCGGCGAAGCTGCGCGAGCTGGGGGTCATTCAGGGCAAGATTGCAACGATTTTCCACGGCATCGATATTTCCAGTCGGGACGTCCTTAACCATTACACACCGGAGTACCAGCAACTGTTCCGCCGTGGCGACCTGATGCTGCCGATTAGCGATCTCTGGGCTGGACGGCTGAGAAGCATGGGCTGTCCTCCCGAGAAGATTGCCGTTTCGCGAATGGGCGTGGATATGACGCGCTTTACACACCGGCCAGTGAAAGCACCCGGCACGCCGCTGGAGATTATCTCTGTTGCACGACTGACCGAGAAAAAAGGGCTGCATGTGGCGATAGAGGCCTGTCGCCAGTTGAAGGAGCAGGGCGTGGCGTTTCGCTATCGCATTCTGGGCATCGGTCCCTGGGAGCGGCGGTTGCGCACGCTGATTGAGCAGTATCAGCTTGACGATGTGATTGATATGCCGGGCTTTAAGCCCAGCCATGAAGTGAAAACGATGCTGGATAACGCGGATGTCTTTCTTCTGCCGTCGATCACCGGTGCGGATGGCGACATGGAAGGGATCCCGGTGGCGCTGATGGAAGCGATGGCGGTGGGGATCCCGGTGGTCTCTACCGTTCACAGCGGGATCCCGGAACTGGTGGATGCCGGAAAGTCTGGTTGGCTGGTGCCGGAAAACGATGCCCGGGCGCTGGCGCAACAGCTCGCCTCGTTCAGCCAATTTGACCGCCGTACGCTGGAACCCATTATTCAGCGCGCGCGTGAAAAAGTTGAACATGATTTTAATCAGCAGGTGATCAATCGTCAGTTGGCCTGCCTGCTGCAAACGATGTAAACCGAGGTTGTATGCCAGAGAAAACACTCTCCCGACGTACCTTCCTGACGGCAAGCTCCGCGCTTGCCGTACTTCCTGTCCTCCATTCTCCCTTTGCCCGCGCTATTGCGTCCCGTAAAACCGTCAACATTCAGGATTACGATGCGAAAGACTGGATTGCCTCGTTTAAACAGGCCTTTAACGACGCCGGGACCGTCGTGGTGCCGGCGGGACTGGTGTGTGAGAACATCAATACCGGCATTGTTATTCCACCGGGCAAAACGCTGCATGTGCTGGGCCGTCTGAGCGGCAACGGGCGCGGTCGCTTTGTGCTCCAGGATGCCTGCCAGGTGACTGGAGAGAAGGGCGGCAGCCTGCACAATATCACGCTGGATGTCCGCGGTTCCGACTGCGCAATTACCGGTCTTACGATGAGCGGTTTCGGGCCGGTGACACAAATTTATATCGGCGGGAAAAAGCCGCGCGTGATGCGCAATCTGGTCATTGATCATCTCACCGTGACCCAGGCCAATTACGCGATACTGCGCCAGGGGTTCCACAATCAGGTTGACGGTGCGCGTATTACTCACTGTCGCTTCAGTGATTTGCAGGGGGACGCCATCGAATGGAACGTCGCGATTAACGACAGCAATATCCTGATTTCCGACCACGTGATTGAACGGATCAACTGTACCAACGGCAAGATTAACTGGGGGATAGGCATTGGGCTCGCGGGGAGCACTTATGACAACACCTATCCCGAACAGCAGACGGTCAAAAACTTTGTGGTTGCCAACATTACCGGATCAGATTGTCGGCAGCTGGTACATGTCGAAAACGGCAAACATTTTGTTATTCGCAATGTTAAGGCGAAGAACATCACCCCGGATTTCAGCAAGAAGGCGGGCATCGACAATGCGACGGTCGCCATTTACGGCTGCGATAATTTTGTGATTGATAATATCAACATGGTCGACAGTGCCGGGATGCTCATTGGCTATGGCGTGGTTAAAGGGAAATATCTCTCCATCCCACAAAATTTCAAACTCAATAATATCTCCCTCGATAACACGCAGCTTGAATACACATTGCGCGGCATTCAAATTTCGTCGGGTAATGCGACCTCTTTCGTTGCACTGACCAACATCGAGATGAAGCGGGCGACGTTGGAGTTGCACAATCAGCCCCAGCATCTCTTTCTGCGCAATATCAAGGTGATGCAGGAATCAGCAACCGGTCCGGCGCTGAAAATGCACTTTGACCTGCGTAAAGACGTACGCGGCAAGTTCATGGCAAAAGACGACACGTTGCTGTCGCTGGCGAACGTGCACGCGGTGAATGAGAAAGGGCAAAGTTCAGTGGATATCGACCGGATAAACCATCATGTAGTGAATGTTGATGCGATCAACTTCCGGTTGCCGGAGGGGAGGGGGTGATTTGCGACCATTCCTGGCAAAACCGGTCCATACTTAAGATTATGGCTACTGCAATTTAACACCGAGCGGCGTAGCATCAGTCACAAAGCAGCAATGATTTCCTCAACTAATTCATGCTGGCTAAAACGAGTCAAAAGGCTATAATTCAGCAACCATTTACAGGTGGATGAAATAATGAGTAATTTGAAAGCAGTTATACCGGTAGCGGGTCTGGGTATGCACATGTTGCCAGCCACCAAGGCAATTCCCAAAGAGATGCTGCCGATCGTCGACAAGCCAATGATTCAATACATCGTTGACGAAATTGTGGCTGCAGGGATCAAAGAAATCCTCCTGGTGACCCACGCGTCTAAAAACGCCGTTGAGAACCATTTCGACACCTCTTATGAACTAGAGTCACTCCTTGAGCAGCGCGTGAAGCGCCAACTGCTGGCGGAAGTGCAATCCATTTGTCCTCCGGGCGTCACCATCATGAACGTGCGCCAGGCGCAGCCGCTGGGGTTGGGTCACTCTATTCTCTGCGCGCGTCCGGCAATTGGTGATAACCCTTTTGTAGTCGTATTGCCTGATATCGTCATTGATAGCGCCAGTGCCGACCCACTGCGTTATAACCTTGCTGCGATGGTTGCGCGCTTTGAAGAAACAGGGCGTAGCCAGGTGCTGGCGAAACGTATGGCGGGCGATCTTTCCGAGTACTCTGTTATCCAGACGAAAGAGCCGCTGGATAATGAAGGCAAGGTGAGCCGCATTGTCGAGTTTATTGAGAAACCGGATCAGCCGCAGACGCTGGATTCCGATCTCATGGCGGTAGGGCGTTATGTCCTCTCTGCGGATATCTGGGCCGAACTGGAAAGAACCGAACCAGGAGCCTGGGGCCGTATCCAGTTGACTGATGCAATTGCAGAACTGGCGAAAAAACAGTCTGTTGACGCCATGCTGATGACCGGCGACAGCTACGACTGCGGCAAGAAATTGGGCTACATGCAGGCGTTTGTGAAATACGGACTGCGTAACCTGAAAGAAGGGCCGAAGTTCCGCAAAGGTATTGAGAAGTTGCTTAGCGAGTAAGTTTAAAAAATAGACGTCCCGACAGGCGTAAAAAATAACGGTAGTCAACATTCGGCGCGGCGATGCAAGTATGCCTGGAATGTTGCTGCCGTTTTTCTATTTTAGAAAAAGATTTGTGATTTCATTGGTTTAACTACAAAATTTAGCACCGCTTTTTATAAGATTTCTTCTTGTTTCTGACATCAATTGGTAAGACAATTAGCGTTTGAGTTTTGAGGCTTTGCGGCAGAGAAAGCAGAGCTTAACACGTCTGTGAGAGTACGCAGTGCACTGGTAGCTGTAAAGCCAGGGGCGGTAGCGTGTCTGAATAATGAACAATGGAAATAAAATCATATAGCTTTAATTTAATACAGGAAGGAAATTTCTATTGTTAAAAATACAAAGTTCGCAGCCACTATGGTTAAAATTGCTGCCTAAAACATTAGCTCTTAAGCTTATAAATAAAAAGGAACTAGTAGTAGTTATTAATAATGGCGCATGGTTGCTCTTTGATAAGCTTGTTAGACTGTTGTTAGGCTTATTGGTTAGCGCATGGGTTGCTCGTTATCTTGGACCTGCTCAGTTTGGTGAATTATCGTATGTGCTAGCGTACTTAGCATTTTTTCAAACAGTATCCATATTGGGTATGGATGGAATCATCGTGCGGGATATAGCGAGAGATAATAATAAAGCAGGGGAAATATTAGGTACAGCATTTGTACTTAGGCTTGCAGTTGGCACGGTATGCTGGCTTATTGCTGTTGGAGGTATGATAATAGTTAATGGTTGGCAAGATCGTAGTGTATATATTACGGCCCTTGCAGGAGCTATATTGATTTTTCAAGCGGTTGATACGATCGACTTATGGTTTCAAAGTCAAAGTCAAAGTCGGAGAACAGTTATTGCTAAATTATTCTCATACTTTATTTCAAATGGAATTAAGGTCGCTTTAATTTTAAGTAAAGCTCCATTAATTGCGTTTGCAGTAGTCGTCGCGTTAGAAACATTAATTAGCGCTATTGCTTTGATCTACGCATATCGAAAGTTTCCATGTGGTAATTCATGGATATATTTAAAGAAAAAAGCATCAGGAATTATTAATGAGTCATGGCCATTTATCTTAAGTGGTTTATCAATTGCTATTTATATGCGTATAGATCAAATAATGATTAAGGAGTTTTTAACTGATGCTGATTTAGGTATCTATGCAGCAGTTTTACCTCTGGCAACATTGTGGTCTTTTATACCAGTAACTCTTTCTGTCAGTCTTGCCCCATTAGTTGCCAGAATGAAACAACAAGGGGAGAACGAATATTGGGACTGTCTTAGCAATATATTTCGTATATTCGCAATGCAAGCATGGATTATTAGTGTTCCCATAGCTTTATTATCAAATACTATTATCAATGTTCTATTAGGTCAAGAATATCGTGGTGGTACAATTGTACTTTCTATCGTGGTATTTTCGAATGTTTTCATTAGTATGGGAGTTGCGCAAAGTCTATGGATATTAAATGAAAGGAAATCAAAAATTAGTCTTTATCGGACAGTAATAGGTGCTGTAGTTTGTGTGGTGTCTAATTTAATTATGATTCCAAGATTTGGAATTACAGGCGCAGCGATAAGCGCATTATTGGCGCAAGCGTTTTCATCATTTTTGGCTAACTTCGTTCTGTGTCGCAAAATTTTTTATATGCAATTTTTTAGTTTGTTCTTGATAAAATTCAAGTGAGACACTATACAAAATAAATAAAATTGATCAAGGTATTTTTCTCTATGCTATATAATAGGCAAGGCTGTATTCTTGTATTAAATATATCGACATGTTTGAAAATTATACAGCAAGTAATTAATAACATTACTTATGATGTAAAAAATAAATGATAATTTTCTTGTTATTACTATAATTTAAAGGTGCCCAATTTGAATATAGCTTTGTCAATTTTTATATTATCCTTCGGTATAATTACTACAATTAAGGCAATAACGAAAAAAAAACCAATGTTGCTTATTTTTTGTGTCTTTTTTACTATATATTTGTCTCTTCGTCCAGTATTGTTAGCTTTAGGCTACTATAATATATATGCTTATTTGAATAAGTCTATAGATGACTATAGTGAGAAAGGATTAATGATATGCTTGCTATATACTCTATTATCATTCTTAATTTTTTTGTTAGTTTACTTCAGAACGAAAAAAACATTCAAAATTTCAGAAACTGATGGTTCAAATGATATTGCGGCAAATAGCAAAATTAATGTTTTTCATTTTCTTCAAGTGATTTTTCTTGTATTATCATTAACTATTCTACCATTTTATATTTGTTTCGTTTTTATTTTGTGCTTAATGTTCTATAATATTATTAAGTTCAAGAGGTTTGGTGTTTATAGTAATTTATTACTTTGTCTATTCTATTATGTTTTTTTAATGCTTATGCTCTACTTTCTATCTGACGACAGAAGGGATTGGTTGGTAGCAATAGGAGCGCCTATATATATATACTTATTTGTATATATGAAAAGTGTAGTTAAAATAATTATTCCTGGTGCTTTGGGATTGCTCTTGCTGGTTTATGTCAGCGTAGCATTTCGGAGTGGTGGTAATATATTTAATATTGAAGCTGTAAAAGACAGGGCTGAATCAATTCAATCCACTCTAGTTGTACTTGAAGTAGAAACTGATTTTAGCATCGTTTATGATGATTATTTATTACTATTCGATGACAGATATTCGAGTGTAGATTATTTATATGGTTTAACTTTAGTTAAGCCTTTTATTTCATTTATTCCAAGGGAATTACTTCCGGATAAACCAGAAACATCTAGTAGATTATTTCCTAAATATTTTAACCCACCATTTTATTCAGTGGGAGGAAGTGAACCTGTAACCTTATTTGGCGAGCTATATTGGAACTTCTCATATTTCTCTTTAGTTATATATGCTGCATTAGGTTATCTCTTGGGCTTAATAGATAACACGTATTTACGCAACAAGAATAATTTATTATATTCGTCCTTGGTTTTATCACTGAGTTTAACAGGTTTTCATTTGCTAAGAGGTCCTATAGATTCTTTTTTCTTTATATATCTATGGCTGGCTCTTTCATATTATGCATTAAAAATAACGCAAAGAATAAGATAGGTATTGATCAATGAATCATGAATTAGCACCGATATGTCTGTTTGTGTATAATAGATACAAGCATACATTAAAAACAATAGAGGCTCTAAAAAAGAACAAATTAGCAGAGCAGTCTGATATTTACATTTTTAGTGATGCGGCTAAAAATAATCAGGCTATTGAACCTGTGCAAAAAATAAGAAATTATATAAAGCTGATTGATGGTTTTAAATCAGTGACTATAATTGAATCATCTAATAATAAGGGATTAGCAAATTCTATCATTTCTGGTGTGACAGATGTAATCAATAAGCACGGGAAAGTAATTGTTTTTGAAGATGACTTAATCTCAAGTCCATTGACTCTTGAATATTTAAATTTGATGTTGAATACCTATCAGAATTTTGAATCGATAATGTCAATTACAAGCTATTCATATCCAAATAGCACCGTAAAAATAAGTTCTGAATATGAATTCGATAACTATTTCTCGGGAAGACCTTGTTCGTGGGGATGGGCTACATGGAAGGATCGTTGGACTGAAGTTCAGTGGGATGGAAAGGTTTATGAGGATTATCTGTATAACAAGAGGATGCAAGAAGATTTTAAACTATATGCAGGTCGAGATATAGATAGGATGCTAAAAAAACAACTTAAAGGTGAGATCGATTCTTGGGCCGTAAGATTTGTATTCAATTGTTTTCTCCTAAAGAAACTGGCTTCTTATCCTGTTAAGTCCTATATCTCTAACATTGGAACTGATGGTTCTGGGACACATAAAGGCGTCAACGAAAGTTATATTATTAATCGGATTTTAAACGAAAAACTACCAACTAGATTGTCGTACGAATTTGAAGTTAACGAAAAAATTCTTAAAGAATTTAATAAATTTGTTAAGAAAAAATATTATTTTAAAAGATTAATGAGACTATTGAAAAGTAAATTCCAATGATCAAGAAAATTTTGAAGGAGTTCTTTATTCGTTTCACTTTTATCACAAAAAATAAATGTGGTAAAAAGAAAGCTTTGCTTTGCTTTATTGTTCATCCCTTTTTTGTCAAAGGGAAAAAACATCCAAATAGTATTGAACTCGAAAACATTGTCTCAATTCTAGAGAAACTAGATTATCATATAACGGTTGTAGATTATCGTAGAAAGAAAATATTTGGAATGTATGATTTAGTTATAGGGTTTGGTGATTGTTTCGAATATGCTATAACTCACAATCTTGGGAAAAAAAATATACTTTATTCAACAGGATTTCCTGCCTTTATTCAGAATCAAAATGCTTTGGAAGCTTTATTTAGGTTTAAGAAAAATTATCCAAACAAAGTAATTGGTTCGGCAAATAAATATGTGAGAATAACTGAAAATGTCTGGCCAAACCAACTTGTAAAAAGTGATGCAATAATTACTATTGGAAACGAATATATAAAAAAATTATTTGAGTTGTTTCATGACAGGATATATTGTGTACCTTCGACATGTTTTAGCTTAGATAGTACTACTGCTAATAAGGGCAGTATAGAAAATTCAGAAATTGAGCTAAATAGCTTTATATGGTTTGGTGGCAAGGGATGTATACATAAGGGATTAGATCTGTGTATCGACGCGTTTGCGGGAAGTCATTATAAGTTATATATTGCTGGTCCATTGGATGATGAAATAAAACTTTTCCAAGATAAATTGCTTCAATATCCTGAAAACTTTGATTACTTAGGTTTTCTTGATATTGAGTCGAGTGAGTTTAATTTGCTAGCAAAAAAAATACCTTTTTCTATTTTACCTTCCTGCAGTGAAGCAATGGCAACGTCGATAGTTACCTTATCTTACAACTTTGGTACTATCCCTGTAATTACGAAGGAATGTGGTTTTGACTTCAATCTAGATATGATTCAAATCGAATCCTTGACATTGCAAGCTGTGCAAAAAGCAATATGGGAAGCTGGTCAACTAAGTATCGATAATATTCTCAGTAAAAAAAAATCCATTAGAAATCATTTCATTAAGTATCATAATCAGCATATTTTCAATGAAACATTTATGCTGTCACTGAAAAAAGAAATCAGATAGGTATCAAAATGATTATTTATGACGGCATTATTGAGAAACTGCAATCTGGAGGAGGAGTAAGTGTCGTATTCCGTGAGATCATCTCTAGGATGAATAATTACATATATATATGTTACGATGAAGACTCCAAACTATCACTGCCTGCTAACCAGATTACATATAAAGCTAGATTATTCGAGAGATACAGAGATGTTATATTGAATACTGAAGAGAGGGGCATTGGCTCAGTATTCCATTCTACTTATTATAGATTGCCTAACTCTTCAAAAATTCCAGTGGTCACTACAGTTCATGATTTCACTTATGAAAAATTTGTCAAGGGACCAGCAAAATGGTTACATTCATGGCAAAAAAAAAGAGCGATAAAAAGAAGTAATATTATCATTTGTGTTTCTAAAAATACTGCTAAAGATCTGGTTGAATATTGTTCTGTAGATCCAAAATGTATCCGTGTTATCTACAATGGTGTCTCTGAAGCCTATTATCCATTACTTGATAATAATAGGGAGAATAGCAACCGGGTGTTATTCGTTGGGGCTCGTGGGGGTTATAAGAATTTTGGCTTAGCAATTGATGCAGTATCTTCAATTGAGAATCTAGAGTTGGATATTGTTGGTGGTGGTAGTTTAACAACAGAAGAGCTAAAGCTTTTAGAGAATAAACTGCCAAAACGGTATCGTTGGCTTGGTCGACTAAGTGATGAAGAGCTTAATATTGCATATAATCAAAGTTATGCCCTGCTGTACCCTTCAAGTTATGAAGGTTTTGGGATACCAGTAATAGAGGCGATGCGTGCAGGATGTCCTGTGATAGCTTCTAATACTTCCTCAATTCCTGAGGTTGCAGGTGATGCTGCTATATTGGTCAATTCTCTGTCTGCCGATTCACTGCGAGATGCGTTGACTCAATTGACATCTCGTTCTTGTCGTGAACAATTAATTAGTGATGGCTTTAAACAAGCTGAAAAGTTTTCTTGGAATCGTTGTTTTCAGGAGACATTAGCTGTCTACAATGAATTAATTAAAAGAAATGAGAAATAAGATGAGAAAAAAAATCGCGTTAATATCGGGTGTCACTGGTCAAGATGGTTCCTATCTTGCTGAACTTCTCTTGGAAAAGGGTTATGAAGTTCATGGTATCAAACGCCGTGCATCCTCTTTTAATACAGAGCGAGTAGATCATATTTATCAAGATCGACATCATTATGATCCTAATTTCATTCTACACTATGGTGATTTGACAGACACTTCAAATTTAATTCGTATAATTCAAGAAATAAAACCTGACGAGGTTTATAATCTTGGCGCACAATCGCATGTTGCCGTTTCATTTGAATCGCCAGAGTATACTACTGATGTAGATGCATTAGGGACATTACGGTTGTTAGAAGCTATCCGTATTTGTGGGTTGGAAAAGAAAACTCGCTTCTACCAGGCTTCAACATCTGAATTGTATGGGCTTGTTCAGGAAGTTCCTCAGCGCGAAACAACACCATTCTATCCTCGCTCCCCATACGCTGTTGCAAAACTCTACGCCTACTGGATTACGGTCAATTACCGTGAGTCCTATGGCATGTATGCCTGTAATGGTGTTCTTTTTAACCATGAATCACCACGCCGCGGTGAAACATTTGTCACTCGCAAGATTACTCGTGCGATAGCCAATATTTCTCAAGGAATCGAAAAGTGCCTGTATCTTGGCAATATGGATTCCCTGCGCGACTGGGGCCATGCGAAAGATTATGTCCGCATGCAATGGATGATGCTCCAACAAGATCAGCCTGAAGATTTTGTCATCGCTACAGGCAAACAAATTTCTGTTCGTGAATTTGTTCGCATGTCTGCTAAAGAAGTTGGGCTTGAACTTGAATTTAGCGGCGAAGGTGTAGATGAAATTGCAACTGTTATCAGCAAAACTTCAGATTGCGCCATTGGTGTGAATATTGGCGATATTATTGTCCGCGTTGATCCTCGTTACTTCCGCCCTGCAGAAGTTGAAACTTTGCTTGGTGACCCAACGAAGGCTAAAAAGGTGCTGGGTTGGGTGCCTGAAATTACGGTGGAAGAAATGTGTGCAGAGATGGTTGCTAACGATTTGGCGAAAGCCAAGCAGCATGCATTGCTAAAAAGCCATGGTTATGATGTCGCAGTTTCACTGGAGCGCTAATCTGATGTCTAACAAACGTGTTTACGTTGCTGGTCATCGAGGCATGGTGGGTTCGGCAATTTGTCGTGAGCTTGGCTCTCGCAATGATATCGAACTGGTGCTGAGAACGCACGAAGAATTAGATTTAACTTCACAACCAGACGTTCAGGAATTTTTTGCTACTACAAAAATTGATGAAGTGTATCTTGCAGCAGCAAAAGTCGGGGGGATTCATGCTAATAATACCTATCCTGCTGAATTCATTTATGAGAATCTAATGATCGAAAGTAATATCATTCACTCCGCGCATTTAGCGGGTGTGCAAAAATTACTCTTCTTAGGTTCAAGCTGTATTTATCCTAAACTCGCAAAACAGCCTATGCAAGAATCGGCACTGTTGACAGGGATTCTTGAAGCAACAAATGAACCTTATGCTATTGCGAAAATAGCCGGCATTAAATTGTGTGAATCCTATAATCGACAATATGGTCGTGATTACCGTAGCGTAATGCCGACGAACCTTTATGGGATGAATGATAACTTCCACCCGCAAAATTCACATGTTATTCCAGCTCTGATGCGTCGTTTCCATGAAGCCAAAGAGCAAAATGCCCCAGAAGTGGTTGTTTGGGGGACGGGGACACCTATGAGAGAGTTTCTGTACGTTGATGATATGGCCGCTGCGTCAATCTATGTGATGGAGCTCGATGAATCAGTGTACCATAAGCACACCGATCCGATGCTTTCGCACATCAACGTTGGCACGGGTGTTGATTGTACTATTCGCGAAATGGCGGAAACAATAGCAACGGTTGTTGGCTATAAAGGCAATATTGTTTTTGACGCTTCAAAACCTGATGGTACACCACGTAAGCTAATGGATGTTTCGCGTCTGGAAAAATTGGGTTGGAAATTCCACTATAATTTAAAAGATGGCCTGGAGTTAACTTACAAGTGGTATTTGGCAAACCTCTACTCATTCCGGGGGTAGAGCATGAGCAAGAGATTGGAGCAAAATTTATTTTCAACTATCGTTGAGAATACGCCGCTAATCTCGATAGATCTCATCGTAGTGAATAATGAAGGAAACGCGCTGCTTGGGCAGCGCCAAAACCGGCCAGCACAAAATTATTGGTTTGTGCCTGGTGGGCGAATCTTCAAGGATGAATCTTTCGAAACGGCATTTAAACGAATCACGAAGGAAGAGCTTGGGAAAGAAGTATGCCTGAATGAGTCGACATTCCTGGGGGTATATGAGCACTTTTACCGTGATAATTTTACCGGGGCTGATTTTACAACCCACTATGTCGTCCATGGCTACAGGTTAGAACTTGAGCTTCTGGATCCTGATTTGCCGCGGACTCAACACACCGCGTATCAGTGGTTTGATATCCAGACTCTTCTCAGTAGTAATATAGTGCATCAGTACACCAAAAATTATTTCTTATCAAGGTAATAGATATGCTTCTTCCTGTCATAATGGCCGGTGGCTCGGGGACCAGACTTTGGCCTCTTTCTCGCACACTTTATCCAAAACAGTTTCTCTCGCTTAATACTCGTTTCACAATGCTACAGGAGACCTTACGTCGCCTTGAGAACGTTGAGCATAGCCCGGCGCTGGTCATTTGTAATGAGTCTCATCGCTTTATTGTGGCAGAACAGTTGCGTAAAGAAGGGCTCAAGCATGGCGGGATCTTACTTGAACCTGCCGGACGTAACACCGCGCCAGCGGTTGCATTAGCCGCTTTGCAGGCCGTTTCATTGGGTGAAGATCCTATTTTGCTGGTGCTTGCCGCCGATCATGAAATCCAGGATGAAGATAGTTTCAGACAGGCTGTGTCGCATGCCAAGAAATTTGCAGAAGAAGGCAAATTGGTGACATTTGGAATTGTCCCTACTGCGCCGGAAACGGGATACGGCTATATCAAAACCGGAGAAAAGCTCGATGGTGAAGGATATAGAGTCGCTGCATTTGTTGAGAAACCTGAGCTTGAGCTGGCGAATCAATACATTAACCATGGAGGGTATTTGTGGAATAGCGGTATGTTTATGTTTAAAGCCTCGGCTTTTATCAATGAACTCCGCCAGTTCCGCCCCGATATCCTTCAGGCGTGTGAGAGGTCTTTGACGTCATCCAGCCAGGATCTCGATTTTATTAGAGTGGACAAAGAAGCTTTTGATTGCTGTCCGGAAGAGTCAATTGACTACGCGGTGATGGAGAAAACAACGGATGCTGTTGTGGTGCCTTTGAATGCGCGATGGAGCGATGTAGGTTCCTGGTCTGCGTTGTGGGAAATTAGCCAAAAAGACACTAATGGGAATGCAATACGAGGGGATGTACTTTTAGAGGATGCTTCTGATAGCTACCTTTATTCACAACATCGTCTAATAGGTGTTGTTGGTGTGAAAGATCTGGTCGTCGTGGAGACGAAAGATGCGGTTCTTGTCGCGCATAAAGATAAGGTTCAGCAAGTTAAAGGTATTGTCGCTCAGCTCAAGAAGCAGAATCGTTCTGAATACTTACAGCATCGTGAAATTTTCCGCCCTTGGGGAAGTCATGACACTATTGCTGAAGGACAACGCTATCAGGTAAAACATGTTATTGTTCTTCCTGGTCAGATTACGGCAAAACAAATTCATTTTCATCGTACAGAGCATTGGGTTGTCGTGTCTGGAACAGCGAAAGTTCATCTTGAAGACAAAACATATCTGGTCTCTGAAAATGAATCGACCTATATTCCTGTCGGTGTACCTCATGCAATTGAAAACCCTGGCAAGATACCTCTTGAAATTATTGAGGTCAGATCGGGTGTATATCTTGAAGAGGATGATGTGGTCAGAGTGTCATCTTCTGGAGTGGGTTATTAATGCGGATTTCCATAATTACAGCAACGTATAATAGCGAAAAAACGCTGATCGATACTCTTCGTTCTCTGGAGAATCAGACTTATACCGATATTGAGTACATTATCGTTGACGGAGCTTCGAAAGATAATACTATTCAGCTAATCAAAGATAACTGTACGAAAGTCTCTAAAATAATTTGTGAGTCTGACCAGGGAATATATGATGCACTCAATAAAGGTATCAATGCTGCCACGGGTGATGTTATTGGATTTTTGCATTCGGATGATCTGTTAGCCTATAACGATGCACTGGCTGATATAGCCAATACCTTCGAAACAACAGGTTGTGATGCTGTATATGGCGATCTGGAGTATGTTTCGCAGGAGGATACGGGTAAACGCATCAGAATGTGGAAAAGCGGTCCTTTCAGCCGCACCAAAATGCGGTTAGGCTGGATGCCGCCACATCCTTCTTTTTACATGAAACGTTCATGCTACATTGAATATGGCGGTTTTAGCCTCGATTACCGTATTTCAGCTGATTATGACTCTCTTTTGCGATATATATTGAAAAGTGGCATTGGAATGGCTTATCTCCCTAAAGTTCTCGTGAAAATGAGGGTCGGGGGGATTAGTAATCGCTCATTATCTTCAATGATGAGTAAGTCGATGGAAGATGTCAGGATTATGAAGAAAAATGGGATTATATGGCCGCTGGCGTTGGCCTATAAAAATCTTTCCAAAATTCCTCAATTCATAAAGAAATAACAAATATGCTAACTGCTAGTAAAGTAATTAATGAAAGTGGAATCGCTTTTGGTACCAGTGGCGCTCGTGGTCTGGTAGTTGATTTCACGCATAATGTTTGTGCCGCTTTCGCGCATGCTTTTCTTCAGGTTACCAGTGACAAATTTGAGTTCAAAACAGTCGCTCTGGCAATTGATAATCGGCCAAGCAGCTATGAAATAGCTCAGGCCTGCGCAGCTGCAATTAAGCAGCATGGGTTTCAGATTGAATATCATGGTGTTATTCCGACCCCTGCATTAGCGTATTATGCCATGCAGAATGATATGCCCTGCATTATGGTTACAGGGAGTCACATTCCGTTCGACCGTAATGGCCTGAAATTTTATCGTCCAGATGGAGAAATTTCCAAAGAAGATGAGCTGGCTATTATCGGCAGCGCTTTCGAGTTTTCATCTGTGGAACAGCTTCCTGAATTGCAAATCAGCTCTCTGGGAGCTGAAGCTTATGTTTCCCGGTACACATCACTCTATGCTGATAAGATTTTAGCCGGAAAGCGCATTGGCATTTACGAACATTCGAGTGCCGGCAGGGATCTTTACGCCCCATTATTCCAGGAACTTGGTGCTGAAGTGATTTCTTTAGGAAGAAGCGATGAGTTTGTTCCTATCGATACTGAAGCAGTCAGTGAAGAAGATCGGTTGCTTGCAAAAGGTTGGGCGGAACAGTTTAAACTTGACGCGATTTTTTCAACAGATGGTGATGGTGACAGACCTTTAGTCTCTGATGAAACCGGTAATTGGCTGCGTGGCGATATACTGGGTTTGTTGACGGCAAACGAGCTGGGCATTGAAGCTCTCGCCATCCCAGTTAGTTGTAACACAGCGATCGAGTTATCTAATGAATTCAAAACTGTGACGCGTACAAAAATTGGTTCCCCGTACGTTATCGCTGCGTTTAATTCTCTGGCAAATCGTTATTCAAACGTTGCAGGATTCGAAGCTAATGGTGGTTTCCTGCTGGCATCGGACTTAACAATCAACGGTAAACGTCTTAGGTCTTTACCTACGCGAGACGCGGTATTGCCTGCGTTGATGTTATTGGCTGCTTCCAGGAACAAGAAAATTTCACAACTTGTCGACCAACTGCCTCAACGATTCACCTGGTCCGACAGAGTGAAAGATTTCCCTTCAGAGAAAAGCCAACAAATTATTACTGAAGCACTGATTTCGCCAGAGCAACTCTTAACTAAGCTCGGATTAGCTTCTGTTAAATGTGTCAGCATTGATCAAACTGATGGTGTGAGAATAACGCTTGATTGCTCGGATATTTTCCATCTCCGTCCATCAGGTAATGCCCCTGAATTGCGCTGTTATGCAGAAGCGAGTACAGAGATAAAAGCTAAAGAGTATGTGGAACAAATTCTGCACAAAGTCGTTACGCTGAACTAAGATTTCTTTTTCTGATAGGAACATATAAATCCACGTAAATGCTTCATTCCTGTGTGACATACACTGATAAGAGGCGATTATCATAAGATAAGGGCATCTTACACTACACAGTCTCCTGCAACCTGAGTTAACATCTAAGCCACATTTCAAGCCGCGCATGAGTCGCGCGGTGACCACACCTGACAGGAGTATGTAATGTCTAAGCAACAGATCGGCGTCGTCGGCATGGCAGTGATGGGGCGCAACCTGGCGCTCAACATCGAAAGCCGTGGTTATACCGTCTCCGTGTTTAACCGCTCCCGTGAAAAGACCGAAGAAGTGATTGCCGAGAACCCGGGCAAGAAACTGGTGCCTTACTACACGGTGAAAGAGTTTGTTGAATCCCTCGAAACGCCTCGTCGTATCCTGTTAATGGTGAAAGCGGGCGCGGGTACCGATGCTGCCATTGATTCTCTGAAACCGTATCTGGATAAAGGCGACATCATCATTGATGGCGGAAATACTTTCTTCCAGGACACCATTCGTCGTAACCGAGAACTTTCTGCTGATGGTTTCAACTTTATCGGCACCGGTGTTTCCGGTGGCGAAGAGGGTGCGCTGAAAGGGCCGTCTATTATGCCTGGCGGACAGAAAGAAGCGTACGAATTGGTTGCGCCAATTCTGACTAAGATCGCCGCAGTTGCTGAAGATGGCGAACCTTGCGTGACTTACATCGGTGCAGATGGCGCAGGCCATTATGTGAAGATGGTACACAACGGCATTGAATATGGCGACATGCAACTTATTGCTGAGGCTTATTCCTTGTTGAAAGGTGGTCTGAATCTCTCTAATGAAGAACTGGCCAGCACCTTTACTGAGTGGAACAATGGTGAGCTGAGCAGCTACCTGATTGACATCACTAAAGACATCTTCACCAAAAAAGATGAAGAAGGTAAATACCTCGTTGATGTCATTCTGGACGAAGCGGCTAACAAAGGGACCGGTAAGTGGACCAGCCAGAGCTCTCTGGATCTCGGTGAACCGCTGTCTTTGATAACCGAATCGGTCTTTGCACGTTACATCTCCTCACTGAAAGATCAGCGCGTTGCTGCCTCTAAGGTCCTGACAGGTCCGAAAGCGCAACCCGCGGGTGATAAAGTTGAGTTTATTGAGAAAGTGCGCCGTGCGCTGTACCTCGGTAAAATCGTTTCCTATGCGCAGGGCTTCTCTCAGTTGCGTGCAGCGTCTGACGAGTACAACTGGGATCTGAATTACGGTGAAATCGCGAAGATTTTCCGTGCAGGCTGCATTATTCGTGCGCAGTTCCTGCAGAAGATCACGGACGCCTACGCGAAGAATGCAGGCATTGCCAATCTGCTGTTGGATCCCTACTTCAAAAACATCGCAGATGAATATCAGCAGGCGCTGCGTGATGTCGTCGCCTACGCCGTTCAGAATGGCATCCCGGTACCGACATTCTCTGCTGCTGTTGCCTACTACGACAGCTACCGTGCAGAGGTATTGCCGGCTAACTTGATCCAGGCACAACGTGATTACTTCGGTGCACATACCTATAAGCGTACTGATAAAGAAGGCGTGTTCCATACGGAATGGTTGGATTAATCTGATTCAGTCCCATTTTTGGAGCAAAGCCCGAAGAGATTCTTCGGGCTTTTTTATTGCGTGAAGACCCACATCACCGGGGGAGAAAGAGCATAGAGTTAAGAAAAGTAGGGTTATAATACGCGCTTTACTGCCTACCTCCTTACCTTGACAGGGAATCAGCATCAGGGTTACAACCCCTACAATTGTATCGGTTGTTGGGTGCTTTAGATCCCTTCAACATATTTAACCAGAAGAAGTCAGAGCTAATGAAGATAACAATTTCAGGAACAGGTTATGTCGGCCTCTCAAACGGCATTCTCATTGCGCAGAACCACGAAGTTGTCGCACTGGACATTGTGCAGGCTAAAGTGGATATGCTCAACAGGAAGCACTCACCAATTGTCGATAAAGAGATTGAAGAATATCTGGCAACTAAAGAACTCAATTTTCGTGCTACGACAGATAAATACGATGCGTACCAAAATGCCGATTTCGTTATAATTGCGACCCCAACAGACTATGACCCAAAGACTAATTATTTTAATACCTCAAGTGTTGAATCTGTAATTCGTGATGTGGTGGAAATTAATCCTAATGCAGTAATGATTATCAAATCAACAATTCCTGTCGGCTTCACTCGAGCTATTAAAGAACAGCTGGGAGTTGATAATGTAATTTTTTCTCCGGAGTTTCTGCGTGAAGGTAAGGCGCTCTATGACAATTTATATCCGTCGCGTATTGTCATTGGCGAGCGCTCTGAACGAGCAGAGCGGTTTGCCGCTTTGCTTCAGGAAGGAGCGGTGAAGCAAGATATCCCTACGCTGTTTACGGATTCTACCGAAGCAGAAGCGATAAAGCTTTTTGCCAACACCTATCTGGCGATGCGTGTGGCCTACTTTAACGAGCTCGATAGCTACGCTGAAAGTTTAGGTTTAAATACCCGCCAGATCATCGAGGGGGTTTGTCTGGATCCGCGTATTGGCAATCACTATAACAATCCCTCATTTGGTTACGGCGGTTATTGTCTGCCAAAAGATACGAAGCAGCTTTTGGCTAATTATCAGTCAGTCCCGAATAATATTATTTCCGCAATCGTTGATGCCAACCGTACTCGTAAAGACTTTATCGCTGATGCTATTCTCGCCAGAAAACCAAAGGTTGTGGGAATCTATCGTCTGATCATGAAAAGCGGCTCGGATAACTTCCGCGCATCTTCCATTCAGGGGATCATGAAGCGCATTAAAGCCAAAGGTGTGGAAGTGGTGATTTATGAACCGGTGATGCAGGAAGAGACGTTTTTTAACTCTCGTATCGAGCGTGATTTAACGCAGTTTAAGCAACAGGCGGACGTAATCATCTCGAATCGTATGGCTGAGGAACTCAAAGATGTGTCCGAAAAAGTCTATACCCGGGACCTCTTTGGCAGTGATTGAGCTGTAAGTAGAGGGGAAGGGAGTCCCTGATAATGGGTTAAAAACCTACCAGAATTTTCACAATCTTATCAATTTTCCTATGGCATAAATTACGTTTCCCGATAAACTGTGGCGTGAGTAGACCTTTCTTATTTAGGGCAATGATGACAGTGGAAAATAACAACGTGTCCGGGCGCAGTAACGAACCGGAACAGATTGATTTGATTGACTTAGTAATTCAAATATGGCGCGGAAAAGTGACAGTGATCCTCTGCGTTATCGTGGCTATCTTCTTGGCTGTAGGTTACCTGGCAATCGCGAAAGAGAAATGGACCTCGACGGCGATAATCACTCAACCGGACGCCGGTCAATTAGCGACCTATACCAATGCCATGAGTATCCTTTACGGTCAGGATGCGCCAAAAGTAAATGATGTTCAGTCGGGTGTTATTGGCCGTTTTAACTCGGCCTTTGCCGCGCTTTCTGAAATGCTCGATAATCAGGAAGAGCCAGAGAAATTGACCGTTGACGCATCTGTAAAAGGCCAGCCTCTTCCGTTGAAAGTCTCCTATCAGGCAACCTCGGCTGAATCCGCGCAAAAAACGCTGGCGCAGTACATTCAGCAGGTTGATGAAGCGGTATCCAAAGAAATTATCGTCGACCTTGATATGAGCATTAAAACTCGGACATCTGGCTTAGAACATTCACTTGAAGCGCAGGAAAAGGTGGCGAAAGAGCAAAAAACACTACGTATTGCGCAGATCAACCAGGCGCTCTCCGTAGCCAAACAGGCGAACATCAAGTTGCCACAGGTCCAGCAGGCCGATCAGGTCTCCCAGGACACCATGTTTATGCTGGGTAGCGATGCGCTTTCATCGATGGTTAATAACGAAGCGACTCGCCCGTTAACCTTTTCGGATGACTACTACCTGACCCGCCAGAACCTTTTAGCGGTTAAGGCGCTGAAGGTCGATACGGACAGCATTCATGCCTATCGTTACGTGATGAAACCAACGTTACCGATTCGTCGCGACAGTCCGAAAAGGGCAATTACTCTGATACTGGCGGCACTGCTCGGTGGGGTGATTGGCGCAGGTGTGGTACTGGGACGCAATGCGCTGCGTAACTACAAGCCAAAAGCACAGTAATCTGATTTATATAATAAAAAAACCGGGCCTTGCCCGGTTTTTTTACGCCTTAAGATCATTGATGCCGCTTGCGCAGATTCTCAATGACCGTTGTCAGGTCGAGATCCTGATCCTGCAGCAGAACCAGCAGGTGATACATCAAATCCGACGCTTCATTGGTCAGTTCGAATCGGTCATGCACCGTGGCGGCCAGTGCGGTTTCGACACCTTCTTCACCCACTTTTTGGGCGATACGCTTGGTGCCGCTGGCATAGAGTTTCGCGGTATAGGAACTCGCCGGGTCGGCCGTTTTTCGCTCGGCTAACAGTTGTTCAAGCTGATACAGGAACAGCCACTGGTGGCTGGTGTCACCAAAGCAGCTGCTGGTGCCTTTATGGCAGGTGGGTCCGATCGGATTCACCAGCACCAGCAGGGTATCGTTATCACAATCTGGCGCAATGCTGACGACGTTCAGAAAGTTTCCTGACGTCTCGCCTTTGGTCCACAGGCGCTGTTTGGTGCGTGAGAAGAAGGTGACTTTGCCGGTTGCAAGGGTTTTATCCAGCGCGTCTGGGTTCATATATCCCAGCATCAACACTTCACCGGACACCGCGTGCTGCACGACGACAGGCATCAGCCCGTCGGTTTTTTCCCAGTCCAGTTGGCTGCGTTGTTGCTCTGTTAACATATCCTGATCTCCACGCCCTGTGTTGCCAGGTACGCTTTTAATTCACCAATATTAATGATTTGCTTGTGGAAGACGGAGGCGGCAAGCGCACCGTCGACATCGGCATCGCGGAAGGCCTCAAGGAAATGTTCCATGGTGCCCGCGCCACCGGAAGCAATCAGCGGCACGCGGCACACTGCGCGCACCTTTTTCAACTGCTCCAGGTCGTAGCCGTTACGCACGCCGTCCTGGTTCATCATGTTAAGGACGATTTCGCCGGCACCGCGCTTTTGCACTTCCTGCACCCAGTCGAGGGTTTCCCAGGTGGTGACGCGGGTGCGGCTTTCATCGCCGGTATACTGATTGACATGATACTTGCCGGTTTGCGCGTCAAACCAGGTATCAATACCGACCACGATACACTGCACGCCAAAACGATCCGCCAGACGGCTAATCAGCGTCGGGTCAGCCAGCGCTGGCGAGTTGATGGAGATTTTATCTGCGCCAAACGAGAGAATTTTGGCCGCATCGTCGACCGACTTAATCCCACCCGCCACGCAGAAAGGGATGTCGATCACTTCCGCGACGCGCGAAACCCAGCTTTTATCGACCACACGGCCGTCGCTGGACGCGGTGATATCGTAGAACACCAACTCATCGGCACCTTCATCGGCATAGCGTTTTGCCAGCGGGACGATGTCTCCGATGATTTCGTGATTGCGGAACTGCACGCCTTTCACGACCTGACCATCGCGAACGTCGAGGCATGGGATTATACGTTTTGCCAGCATAGGATCGCCTCCTTAATGGTGAATTTACCCTCCAGCAGCGCACGTCCGACGATCACGCCGCGCACGCCAGTTCCGCGCAATGCGGCGACGTCGTTGATATCACCGATCCCGCCAGAAGACTGAAAGGCCACCTGTGGATATTTTTTGCAAACCTCTTCATACAAAGAGACGTTTGAGCCCGCCAGCGTGCCGTCGCGAGAAATATCCGTACAGAGCACATGTTTCAGGCCCACCGGTAGATAGGTTTCTACCAGTTCTTCGAGCGAAACGCCGGAGTTCTCCTGCCAGCCACTTACGGCTACCTGCTTGTTTCCCTGCTCATCAATACGTACATCCAGTGCGAGGACCAGCGCGTCGGCTCCAAAACGCTCGAACCAGCCTTTCACCATCTCCGGCGATTTTACCGCCGTGGAGCCGACCACCACGCGAGCGACACCCGCTGCCAGCAGCGCGGCGACGTCGTCTTCGGTGCGTACGCCACCGCCCACCTGAACCGGTACGTTCACGCCCGCGACCAGGGTTTTAATCAGTGGGATCTGCCGTTTCGCCGGATCTTTCGCACCCGTTAAATCAACCAGATGTAACACTTCGGCACCCTGTGCCGCGTAATCCTGCAAACGCGGTAGCGGGTCGCTGCCGTAATCACGCTGTTGCGCATAATCGCCCTGATGGAGACGCACGACGGTACCGTCGATCAAATCTAAAGCCGGAATAATCATCACATCTCCAGAAAGTTTTTCAGCAACTGCGCGCCAGCGGCACCGGAGCGCTCCGGGTGGAACTGCACGCCGAAGAAGTTATCTTTTTGCACGGCAGCAGTGAACGGTTCGCCGTAGTGGCACTGGGCGATGGTCCACGGATTGACCGGCATGGCGTAGCTGTGCACAAAGTAAAAATATGCCCCGTCCTCGATGCCCTGAAAAAGACGATTCCCGGCCTGCGGATAAACGCGGTTCCAACCCATATGCGGCAGCGGCAGACCGACGTCAGTCATCTTAGGTACATCCTGCTCGATGATGCCGAGCATATCGACGCCCCGTGTCTCTTCACTACGCCGTCCGAGGATCTGCATGCCGAGACAGATGCCCAGCACCGGCTGGGTACAGGCTTTAATCAGATCGATCAGTTCGCGTTCGCGTAACTGATCCATTGCCGCCTGCGCCGTACCGACGCCGGGCAGAAACAGTTTATCTGCGCGTAAGACCACATCCGGGTCGCGACTGACCACTGGGGAATAACCATGACGCGCGACGGCGGATTTCACCGAGTTCAGGTTGGCGCAGCCGGTGTCGAGGATCACCACGTTCATCACAGCACTCCTTTGGAGGAGGGAAGGGTATCACCTTCAACACGGATGGCCTGGCGCAGAGTACGACCGAAGGCTTTGAACAGGCTTTCCACACGGTGATGGTCGTTTTTGCCCTTGGTCTTCAGATGCAGCGTCACACCCATGGTGTAGGAGAGTGAGCGGAAGAAGTGTTCGATCATCTCGGTACTCAGATCGCCGACGCGCTGATAGGCGAACTCGGCACGGTATTCGAGGTGCGGACGTCCGGAGATATCCAGCGCGCAGCGCGCCAGGCATTCGTCCATTGGCAGCACAAAGCCAAAACGGTTGATGCCACGTTTATCGCCGAGCGCCAGTTTTAACGCTTCACCCAGCGCCAGACCGGTGTCTTCCACGGTGTGGTGATCGTCGATATAGAGATCGCCTTTGACGGTAATCTCCATGCGGAACCCGCCGTGTGTCGCAATTTGATCGAGCATATGGTCAAAGAAGCCGACGCCGGTGTTAATTTTGCTGCCGCCTTCACGGTCCAGCCACACTTTGACATCAATCTGCGTCTCTTTGGTTACGCGCTCAACGTGGGCGTAGCGATCGCGTTTCGTCAGTTGCTCGCCAATTGCCGTCCAGTTCAGCGTCTCGCGATGGTAACGGAGCCCGGTAATGCCCATGTTTTCAGCCAGTTGGATATCGGTAGCGCGATCGCCAATGACGTAGCTGTTGGCGCTGTCCATTGCCTGCTCAGCGAGGTAACGTTCGACCAGCTTCACTTTTGGCTTACGGCAGTCGCACTCGTCTGCGGGCAGATGCGGGCAGATCAGCACTTCATCAAACAGCACGCCCTGAGAGGTCAGGATTTGCATCATCAGATTGTGCGGGCCGTCGAAATCCGTCTGTGGAAAACTCGGCGTTCCCAGACCGTCCTGATTGGTGATCATCACCAGCTTAAAGCCCGCTTTTTGCAGCTTCAGCAGCACCGGCACAACGTCTGGCTCGAAGGCGAGCTTGTCAAAGCGATCCACCTGGAAATCGCTCGGCGGTTCGGAAATCAGAGTTCCATCACGATCGATAAAGAGATACTTCTGGCTCATACTTGCTCCGCACGTAAAGCGTCAATGACGCGCTGGCTTTCTTCACGGGTACCAACAGTAATACGCAGACAGCCGCTTAAAGAAGGTTGTTTGTTCTGGTCTCGTAAGATAATGCCCTGATCCCACAAAGATTTAAATACGCTGCTGGAGGCGGTGAAGCGCGCCAGAATGTAGTTGGTCTCGGAGTCGAAAACCTGTTCAACACAGGCAATCTCTTTAAGCGCATTCACCAGGTACTGACGCTCAAGCAGGATCTGCGCCACGCGTTCGCGCATCGCGTTGATGCCCTGTGGGCTGAGCGCCTGTTCGGCGATGTCAGCGACGGGCGTGGATAGCGGATAAGGGGCGATCACCTTCAGCAGCAGGTTAATCACCTCTTCGTTGGCCAGCGTAAAGCCACAGCGCAGACCGGCGAGGGCAAACGCTTTGGACAATGTGCGCAGAATGACCAGGTTAGGGTATTCGGAAAGCCAACCCGCCAGCGTTGCCTGCGGGCAGAACTCGATATAGGCCTCGTCGGCGACCACAATGGCTTTGCCGCGCGTCAGTTCCAGCAGCGTGCGCAGATCCTGCGGATTAATCAGTTGTCCGGTGGGGTTATTGGGGCTGCACACGTAAACAACCTTCACGCCATCCAGATTGTCAGAAATGCCCTGCATATCCAGCTGCCAGTCGGCGAGCGTGGAGACGGTGCGGCACTCGACGCCAATGGTCTCGGCGCTGACGCTATACATCCCATAGGTGGGCGGACAGAAGAGAATGGCGTCTTTCCCCGGTTCGCAGAAAGCGCGGATAAGCAGCTCAATACCTTCATCTGCGCCACGACTGACCAACACCTGCTCCGGTTTGACCCCGGCGTACTGCGCATAATTTTCAATCACCGCTTTCGGCTGGCATTCCGGGTAACGGTTCAGCGTTTGCCGGGTGAGTTGATAGTCAACCGCCGTCGGGAATTCGTTGGCATTGAGCCAGACGTCGCCGTTGCCGCCCAGACGACGAGCAGATTGATACGGCGTCAGATTGCGGACGTTTTCACGGGCTAAGTCGGTGACGCTGAACGTGTTTTCAGTGCTCATGCTTGCTCCTTCAGGGCGTTGACGCGCAGGGTGACGGCGTTTTTGTGAGCGGTCAGGCGCTCAGCCGCCGCCAGTGTCTCAATGGTTGAAGCCAGCGCGGAGAATCCCGCTTTAGACAGTTCCTGAACCGTCATGCGCTTCTGGAAATCCGCCAGTCCGAGGCTGGAACAGGTGGACGTATAGCCGTAGGTCGGCAGCACATGGTTCGTTCCGGAGGCGTAATCGCCCGCCGATTCCGGCGACCAGTCGCCAAGGAACACTGAACCGGCGCTGGTAACCTCATCAACCATTTCACGGGCATTGCGGGTCTGGATAATTAAGTGCTCAGGGCCATACAAATTAGAGATGGCAATACATTGCGCCAAATCCTTCGTCACTATCAGCCGACTGGCGCTGAGCGCCTGACGCGCCGTTTCTGCACGCGGGAGTTCAGCCAGTTGACGTTCAACGGCTTCGGCAACGCGACGGGCGATATCGGCATCCGGGGTCAGCAGAATCACCTGTGAGTCCGGGCCGTGCTCCGCCTGTGAAAGCAGATCGGAGGCGACGAAATCTGGCGTTGCGCCACTGTCAGCAATCACCAGCACTTCGGAAGGACCGGCTGGCATATCAATCGCTGCACCGTCGAGGCGCTGGCTGACCTGGCGCTTCGCTTCGGTCACAAACGCGTTTCCTGGGCCAAAAATTTTGTCCACCTTCGGCACGGATTCGCTGCCAAATGCCAGCGCGGCAATGGCCTGCGCGCCGCCGACGTTAAAGACTTCCTGCACGCCGCACAGTTGTGCCGCGTAGAGAATTTCATCGGCAATCGGCGGAGGGGAACACAACACCACCTTTTTACAGCCCGCAATGCGTGCCGGTGTGGCAAGCATCAGTACGGTAGAAAAGAGCGGGGCGGAGCCTCCTGGAATATATAAACCGACGGACGCCACCGGGCGCGTCACCTGCTGGCAGCGTACTCCTGGCAGGGTTTCCACATCGACGGGCGGTAATTTTTGCGCGTTGTGGAAGGTCTCAATGTTTTG
This sequence comes from Citrobacter sp. T1.2D-1, assembly GCF_950098555.1. Lineage (NCBI taxonomy): Bacteria > Pseudomonadati > Pseudomonadota > Gammaproteobacteria > Enterobacterales > Enterobacteriaceae > Citrobacter > Citrobacter sp. T1.2D-1. Next base: position 283,340 of record NZ_CATNHH010000023.1, on the reverse strand, counting down.
CACCGCGACGGCCATGGCGTGCTTGAGATCGTCGCTCAGTCGTGCGCTGGCGGCGGTTATCTCTTCTGCGGTCACCTTCAGCGCCGCAACCTCAGTTTTATCAAACTTTGCGCTGTATTCGCGCAGGGCGTCATCGCCACGGGCTTTGACGTTATCCAGAATCTCGCTCACGGTACGAGTGATGCTGTCAGACGCGGAAATCGCCGGGCGCATCAGTAATTCACGCTGCTGCTCTGGGGAAGAGGTGTTCCAGTTAATGATTGTGCTAAAGCTCATGTCACTTTCCTTTTTATGCCGGATGACGCCTTGCTTATCCGGCCTACTGAACCCGTAGGCCCGGTAAACGAATGCGCCACCGGGCGCCGTCGCGTGCAATTATTCCATCATCTTCTCGATCGGCAGCACCAGAATCGAGCTGGCACCGAGCGCTTTCAGTTTCTCCATGGTCTCCCAGAACAGGGTTTCGCTGCTGACCATGTGCATTGCCACACGCTGCTGATCGCCGGCCAGCGGCAGAATGGTTGGGCGTTCCGCGCCCGGCAGCAGGGCGATCACCTCTTCCAGACGCTCGCTTGGCGCGTGCATCATGATGTACTTCGATTCGCGCGCCTGGATAACGCCCTGAATTCGGGTCAGCAGCTTATCGACCAGTTGCTGCTTGGCGTCGGTCATCTCGCCGTCACGCTGGATCAGGCAGGCTTTAGAGCGATAAATCACTTCCACTTCGCGAAGACCGTTGGCTTCCAGCGTTGCACCGGTCGAGACCAGATCGCAGATGGCATCGGCCAGACCAGCGCGTGGGGCCACTTCCACAGAACCGTTCAGGAGACAGGATTTAAAGGAGACACCTTTCTGGTCGAGATAACGTTTGAGCAGGTGGGGATAAGAGGTGGCGATACGTTTGCCATCAAGTGCGGCGGGACCATCCCAGGTTTCATCAACTGGCGTGGCCAGAGAAAGACGACAACCGCCGAAGTCGAGACGACGCAGGGTAAAGTAACGCGGATCTTCGCCCTGGGCGCGGCGGTTCAGCAATTCCTCTTCCAGAACGTTCTCACCGATGATGCCCAGGTCAACGACGCCGTCCATCACCAGACCGGGGATATCGTCGTCACGCACACGCAGAATATCAATCGGCATATTCTCTGCCATCGCAATCAGGCGCTGGGTGTGTAAGTTAATTTTAATCCCGCAGCGAGCGAGTAATTCGCGTGAGTCATCGCTCAAACGACCTGATTTCTGAATAGCTATGCGTAAACGGGTGTTATCTAACATTCTCTTTTCCTCTTTATCCTGTCTGAACCTGTCTGAATTGCGCACCAAAAAAAAAGCCCCCGGAAGAAATCTTCCGGGGGCTTTCTCATACGTTCATGCACCACTGGAAGATCTGAATGTCTCCCAGCACACATCGCCTGAAAGACTAGTCAGGGTGATGGTGATGATGGTGGTGTTTAAATTGAACGCGTGTCATAAAATTCTCGATGAATGCTTATTCATTTGATGCCTTTTAACCTAAACCACTTTAACGCTTTAAAGCAAGCGCTTTTTTTAATTCCTATTTATAGTATGAATTGTCAGTCTTAAAACGCTGGCGTAGCCTTATAGACATAGTGCTGGAGTCAGGAGAAAACGGATGAAAAAGGTCGCAGTTGTCGGTTTAGGATGGTTAGGCATGCCGCTGGCGATGTCGCTCACTGCCAGGGGCTGGCGGGTGACGGGGAGCAAAACCACCCAGGATGGCGTGGAAGCGGCCAGAATGAGCGGGATAGAAGGGTATCCGCTACGGCTCGAGCCTGAACTGGTGTGCGAAACAGATGACCTGGATGCGCTGATGGATGTTGATGCGCTGGTGATTACTTTACCAGCCCGTCGCAGTGGTCCTGGCGAAGAGTTCTATCTGCAGGCCATGCAGGAGCTGGTGGACAGCGCGCTGGCTTACCGTATTCCGCGCATTATCTTTACCAGTTCGACCTCCGTCTATGGTGACGTGCAAGGGACAGTGAAAGAGGGAACGGTGCGTAATCCGGTCACCGCCAGCGGTCGCGTGTTAAAAGAACTGGAAGACTGGTTGCATAATTTACCGGGTACGTCGGTCGATATTCTGCGTCTGGCCGGACTGGTAGGGCCTGGACGTCATCCGGGGCGCTTTTTCGCCGGTAAAACAGCTCCTGACGGCGAGCACGGCGTCAATCTGGTTCATCTGGAAGATGTCATTGCCGCCATTACCCTGTTGTTACAGGCACCAAAAGGGGGACACATCTATAATATATGTGCGCCTTCGCATCCTGCCCGCAATGTATTCTATCCGCAGATGGCGCGTCTGCTGGGAATGGAACCGCCGCAGTTCCGTGATTCCATGGATAACGGTAAAGGTAAAATTATAGATGGCAGCCGGATCTGTAATGAGCTTGGGTTTGAATACCAGTATCCCGATCCGCTGGTGATGCCGTTGGAGTAATGCTTACCTCCAGCAGTTAGTCGCCATACACCGCAAGGGGGCGTGTATGAAACCACTGCTGGATGTGCTCATCATTCTCGATGCCCTTGAAAAAGAGGGCAGCTTTGCGGCCGCGTCGGCCAAACTGTATAAGACGCCGTCTGCACTCAGCTATACCGTCCACCGCCTGGAAAGCGACCTCAACATTCAGATCCTCGATCGCAGCGGCCATCGCGCCCGGTTCACGCGTACCGGGCAAATGCTGCTGGAAAAAGGGCGCGAAGTCCTGCATACCGTGCGGGAACTGGAAAAGCAGGCAATTAAACTCCACGAAGGTTGGGAAAATGAGCTGGTGATTGGCGTAGACGATACGTTCCCCTTTTCTCTGCTTGCCCCACTGATTGAATCTTTTTATCAACATCACAGCGTCACGCGTCTGAAGTTCATTAACGGCGTGCTGGGAGGATCGTGGGATGCGCTGACCCAGGGCAGGGCGGACATTATTGTCGGTGCGATGCATGAACCGCCCTCATCCAGCGACTTTAGCGTTGCGCGTCTGGGCGAACTGGAACAGGTCTTCGCTGTCGCGCCGCACCATCCTTTGGCTCAGGAGGCAGAGCCGTTGAGCCGCAGTACCATCAAACGCTATCGCGCAATTGTGGTCGGTGACAGTTCGTCTCTCTCTTCTGCATCCGCGACGCAACTGCTTGATGACCAGGAGGCGATCACCGTCTTCGATTTTAAAACCAAACTGGAACTGCAAATCAGCGGTCTGGGTTGCGGTTATCTTCCACGCTATCTGGCACAGCGCTTCCTGGAAAGTGGGGCGCTGATCGAGAAAAAAGTGGTAGCACAAATGCTCTTTGAACCGGTGTGGATGGGATGGAATGAGCAGACGGCGGGGCTTGCCAGCGCCTGGTGGCGGGATGCAATTTTAGCAAATAGTGCTATTGCCGGCGTCTACACAAAAGACGAGACAAACAAATCAAACAGTTAAGAAAAAATAGTTCACGACAAGCCTCTCATTCTCTTGTCTTTTCGCCTCATTTTAGTGCACAATGCGCCGCTTGCAAAAAATGACATTAACCGACGTTTTCATACGCGTCGGTTATTTTTTTGCATCAAACCAATCATTCATACAAAGAGGCCGGGCTTCGTACCGGATAGATATTTACTAAAAACCGACAGTTGTTGTCGCTGAGGAATCCAGAAAATGGGGCAATTTTTTGCTTACGCGACGGCATTCGCCGTAAAGGGGAATGACCATGTCGCATAACGCTACTCCAAAAACCTCTCGCGTGGAATTGCGTAAAACGCTTACGCTGATTCCGGTTGTCATGATGGGTCTTGCCTATATGCAGCCGATGACGCTGTTCGATACGTTTGGTATCGTTTCGGGCCTCACTGACGGTCATGTTGCAACGGCGTACGCCTTTGCGCTGATCGCTATTCTTTTTACTGCGTTGAGCTACGGTAAACTGGTTCGCCGTTTCCCGTCTGCTGGCTCGGCGTATACCTATGCCCAGAAATCCATTAGCCCGACCGTTGGCTTCATGGTGGGTTGGTCATCCCTGCTGGACTACCTGTTCATGCCGATGATCAACATCCTGCTGGCTAAAATTTACTTTGAAGCGCTGGTGCCGTCCGTGCCGTCGTGGATCTTTGTTGTCGCGCTGGTGGCCTTTATGACCATCTCTAACCTGCGCAGCATCAAGACCGTGGCGAACTTCAATACCCTGATTGTGATCCTGCAGATGGGCATTGTGGCGGTGATTGTTGGCCTGATCATCTACGGTGTTTCGAACGGCGAAGGTGCCGGTACGCTGACCAGTACCCGTCCGTTCTGGTCGGAAGGCGCGCATGTTGTGCCGATGATTACCGGGGCAACGATTCTGTGCTTCTCATTCCTGGGCTTCGACGGTATCTCTTCGCTGTCTGAAGAGACCAAAGATGCAGAACGCGTGATCCCGAAAGCTATCTTCCTGACGGCGCTGATTGGTGGTCTGGTGTTCATCGGCGCTTCATACTTCCTGCAACTGTACTTCCCGGATATCTCTCGCTTTAAGGATCCGGATGCGTCTCAGCCGGAAATCATGCTGTACGTGGCGGGTAAAACTTTCCAGTGGGGCGTGCTGATTTTCTCCAGCGTGACCGTTCTGGCTTCCGGTATGGCAGCACATGCAGGCGTCTCTCGTCTGATGTACGTAATGGGCCGTGACGGTGTATTCCCGACGCGTTTCTTCGGCTACATTCATCCGAAGTGGCGCACCCCGGCATGGAACGTGCTGCTGGTGGGGGCGATTGCCCTGATGGCGATTAAGTTTGACCTGGTAACGGCGACGGCGCTGATCAACTTCGGTGCGCTGGTGGCATTTACCTTCGTGAACCTGTCTGTGATTTCACAGTTCTGGATCCGCGAAAAACGCAACAAGACGCTGAAAGACCATTTCAACTATCTGGTGCTGCCGGTATGTGGCGCGCTGACCGTTGGCGCTCTGTGGATCAACCTGGAAGAGAGTTCCATGGTTCTGGGGCTGATCTGGGCCGGTATCGGTCTGGTGTATCTGGCTTGCGTGACCAAAAGCTTCCGCAACCCGGTTCCGCAGTACGAAGATATCGCACAGTAATTCATAACGTCTGTAGGTCCGGTAAGCGAAGCGCCACCGGGCAGGAAGCCGGAGTTAACCACTCCGGCTTTTTTTATGTCGTTGGTTTATTTCCAGTCATTATTCATAACCATTCGTTCTAAATTAGAGAATTTGGTTATTGGTTCCCCGTCGCGTGGTCAGGAATAATTTCCTGATTGATATTCTTCAGGCTAACTAATTTATGTTTTCAATGATTTTGAGCGGGGTTATCTGCGGCGCGCTGCTGGGTTTTGTGATGCAACGCGGTCGATTCTGTCTGACCGGTGGTTTCCGCGATATGGTTATCGCCAAAAACAATCGCATGTTCTATGCGCTGCTGATCGCGATTTCCGTACAGAGCGTCGGTGCCTTTGCGCTGATTCAGGCGGGAGTAATCCGCTATGATGCTGGCGCGTTCCCGTGGCTCGGCACCGTTGTCGGTGGCTACATCTTCGGGATTGGGATTGTCTATGCGGGGGGATGTGCCACCGGAACCTGGTATCGTGCGGGTGAGGGGCTAATCGGCAGCTGGATTGCGCTGGCGACCTACATGGTGATGAGCGCGGTAATGCGTTCGCCTCATGCCAGCGGTTTAAACCAGACGCTGAAGGCGTACAGCACGGAGCACAACTCTATTGCCGACACGATGAACCTCTCCGTCTGGCCGCTGATTGCGGTTCTGCTGGTCGTGACGCTCTGGGTGGTCAGCAAAGAGCTGAAAAAGCCAAAGCTGAAGGTGACCTCTTTACCGCCGCGCCGTACCGGGCTTGCCCATATTCTGTTTGAAAAACGCTGGCACCCGTTCGTGACGGCGGTGCTGATCGGTCTTATCGCGCTGCTGGCATGGCCGCTGAGCGAAGCCACCGGGCGTATGTTTGGGCTTGGGATCACCTCGCCGACGGCTAACATCCTGCAGTTTTTGGTGGCGGGAGACAGCAAATTCCTCAACTGGGGCGTTTTCCTGGTGCTGGGGATTTTCCTCGGTTCGTTCATTGCGGCAAAAGCCAGTCGTGAATTCCGCGTACGGGCAGCCGATGCGCCAACGACGCTGCGCAGTGGTTTCGGCGGGATCCTGATGGGCTTTGGCGCCAGCATCGCCGGCGGCTGTTCTATCGGCAATGGTCTGGTGATGACGGCGATGATGACCTGGCAGGGCTGGATTGGCCTGGTATTTATGATCCTTGGCGTCTGGACCGCGTCGTGGATTGTGTTTGTACGACCGCAGCGTAAAGCCCGTCTGGCAACCGCTGCGGCAAATTAAGCGTAAGGATTAATGATGGCAATTAAAAAACTGGACGTGGTCACGCAGGTTTGTCCGTTTCCACTGATTGAAGCAAAAGCCGCGCTGGCCGAGATGGCGAGCGGTGACGAACTGGTGATTGAGTTTGACTGCACCCAGGCGACCGAAGCGATCCCTCAATGGGCTGCAGAGGAAGGGCATGCGATTACAGATTATCAGCAGGTTGGCGATGCCGCCTGGAGCATCACCGTACAGAAAGCGTGATAACAGGCCCTCCGCCGTGGCGCGGAGGGCGAATCTCAGACAATCTCTTCCGCGTACTGCCACAGCGCCTTCAGTAGCGCCTGCTTCTCTTTATCATCCGCATATTCCTGATATAACACCTGCAACTCATCGGCGTAGTGCTGTAAATATTCCGGCGTAAAGACCTGGCGACGGTGTTCCAGCCAGCGCTGCTGTTCCGCTTCATCCAGCGTTCCGGGGAAGTTACGCGCCCGATAGTTGAACAACAGTTTTTCAATACGCGGATCGACAAAGGTGATATCCAGTGCCGGCAGATTCTGCGGGTCGGTTTCCAGCACAATCTTCATGGCCGCCCGGTCAGCATCGCTGAAGAAGCCGTTATAGAGCTGGGCATCGACGTTGTCAGACGGCGTGAATGGTTCCGCTTCAGCAAAGACGGCGACCACTTTGTCACGCACCTGCGGATTTTCACGCAGTACTTTCAAATTATCGAGGCAGTGCTGGCGATTAATGCCCAGACGGTCAGCATCTTCCGGGCGCAACGTGTTCGCCTGCGCCAGCACCGGACATTTGTTGATGTGTACCAGTTTCAGGGGAACGGCGGCGTTATCGCCCAGACTGGCTTTGGCGGTGTACAGACGCTCGCGCAGGGTGTCGCTGTCCAGTTCCAGCAGCGGCGAAATATCACCGGCCAGGTCAACCATAATCACCGCATTGCGGTTATCCGGATGCCAGGCCAGAGGCGCAACCCAACTGGTATTGCCGCGCCATGCGCCAAACATACCGGAAACATGCACCAGTGGCTTCATTTGCGGCACATCTATCAGCGCGGCCAGCTTGTGCTTGTTGCGGTGCGTATAGAGATACTCAAACAGACGCGGCTGACGTGACTTCACCAGTTGTGCCATGGCAATGGTGGCATAGACGTCCGCCATCGCATCGTGCGCATTGCTGTGTTCGATACCATTCGCTTTCGTCAGATGCTCCAGGCGAAAACTGGGGAGCCCGTCGTCATTTTCCGGCCAGTTGATGCCTTCCGGGCGCAGGGCATAGCAGGCGCGCATAACGTCCAGCAGATCCCAGCGTGAATTATCATGCTGCCAGCTCCACGCGTAAGGATCGTAGAAGTTGCGGTACAGCACGTTACGCGTGACTTCGTCGTCGAAACGCACGTTGTTGTAGCCAATAATGCAGGTTTTCGGCACCGTAAACAGTGCGTGGATCCGCGCGGCAAACGCAGCTTCATTATCACCTTTCTCCCGCGCTTCCTGTGGGGTGATTCCGGTGACCATCACAGCACCTGGTTGAGGCAAATAGTCATCCGCCGGTTTGCAGTAAAACACCTCTGGTTCGCCGATAACGTTGAATTCGCTATCGGTACGCAGGGCGGCAAATTGCGCTGGTCTGTCGAGCGCCGGGTGAATGCCAAAGGTTTCGTAATCGTGGAAGAGAAAGGTGGGTTGCTGCTTGCCGTCATTCATAAATAAGTGGGTTCCGTGACTTCTGGTTGCGCGCTGCCTGGACTGCACAGAGTACCAAAGTTCGACGCGGTAATCAGCCTGACTCGCCGTGAAGCAATAAAGAAACTCGCGACCGGAAACGCGTTCATAACAACGAAAGAGAGAAAACTATGCGATAAGTCACATTTCCTTGCAATTAATCCCTGTTTGTTTTGCCAGTTTTCCGTAAAAAGGACGGCTCTTTTGGAACACCTGAGGACATGCTGTTGAAACCCCGTCTGTTTATTGCCGCTTCTTTACTCGCGATTAATCTCTCTTCTGCTTTTGCCGCGAGTTCGGCCAGTTTTGCGCCCCCTCCGCCCAGCATTGAGGCCGGTTCGTGGGTGCTTATGGATTACACCACGGGGCAAATTCTCACTGCGGGTAATGAACATCAGCAGCGCAATCCTGCCAGCCTGACCAAGCTGATGACCGGTTATGTTGTCGACCGCGCCATTGACAGCCAGCGCATTACGCCGGATGACATGGTCACGGTGGGACACGACGCGTGGGCAAAAGACAATCCGGTTTTCGTCGGCTCCTCGCTCATGTTCCTCAAAGAAGGTGATCGGGTATCCGTGCGCGACTTAAGCCGTGGATTGATTGTCGATTCCGGTAACGACGCCTGCGTTGCGCTGGCTGACTATATTGCCGGTGGACAGCCGCAGTTTGTCGCCATGATGAATAATTACGTCAATAAGCTCAATTTACATGATACTCATTTTGAGACGGTTCACGGGCTGGATGCCCCCGGTCAGCACAGCTCGGCTTACGATCTGGCGGTATTGTCCCGGGCCATCATTCATGGCGAGCCTGAGTTCTATCATATGTACAGTGAGAAAAGTCTCACCTGGAACGGCATTACGCAACAGAACCGTAATGGGCTGCTGTGGGACAAAACCCTGAACGTTGATGGGCTCAAAACCGGCCACACCTCGGGCGCGGGCTTCAATCTGATTGCCTCTGCGGTGGATGGCCAGCGCCGACTGATTGCCGTAGTGATGGGGGCGAATAGCCCGAAAGGGCGTGAGGAGCAGGCCCGCAAACTGCTCCTCTGGGGGCAACAACATTTCGACACGGTGCAGATCCTGCGCAGCGGTAAGCAGGTTGGGACGGAGCGTATCTGGTACGGCGATAAAGAGAACATCGCGTTAGGCACCGAACAAGATTTCTGGATGGCGCTGCCGAAGGCGGAAATCCCGAACATCAAAGCGAAGTACATCCTGGATAAGAAGGAACTGGAAGCACCGCTCGCCGCGCATCAGCGGGTCGGAGAAATTGAGCTCTACGACCGTGACAAACTGGTCGCCCACTGGCCTCTGGTGACGCTGGAAGCGGTAGGCAAGGGGGACGTCCTTTCGCGTCTGAGTGATTATTTTCATCATAAAGCCTGACGATCTCTGGCAGGAGACTGGCAGGAGTTCGGCTCTGCTCACATAATAATCACAAATCTCTTGTGGCTGTTATTCAGGCTTAGTTACACTGTATATAAATACAGTGTAACAATGGAGGCAACATGAACTACGAGATCAGACACGCTGACAAGCGCACCGTTGCAGGTTTCCACCTGGTGGGACCGTGGGAACAAACGGTGAAACAAGGCTTTGACCAGTTGATGATGTGGGTGGATGACAAGCAGGTTGTGACGCAAGAATGGATCGCCGTTTACTTCGACAATCCAGATGAAGTGCCTGCCGAGAAACTGCGCTGTAGTACAGTCGTTTCGGTGCCCGCTGATTTTGTCATACCGGAAAACAGCGAAGGCGTGACGCTCAGTGAAATCGATGGCGGTCAATATGCGACGGCGGTTGCGCGCGTCGACAATAATGATTTTGCGACGCCATGGCATCAGTTATTTAATAGCCTGATGCAGGATCAAAAGTATGAAATGACGTGCAAACCCTGCTTTGAAGTCTATCTGAACAACGGTTGCGAAGACGGTTACTGGGATATCGAGATGTATATATCGGTACAATCTGTCACGAAGTAAGCATAAAACCAGGCGGACCGGCGCTGAGCGACTACGCTTAGCGAGATGTCCTGTCCGCTGCGGTGATCCTCTGCGCGTAAAAACAGGTACAATCTGTTTTTGTCTTTGCCTGACGGAGTGCGTGAGTGCGTGCCGATAAGTCACTGAGTCCATTTGAAATCCGCCTGTATCGCCATTACCGCATTGTGCATGGTATTCGCATCGCGTTGGCCTTCATCCTGACCTTTTTACTTGTTCGCCTGTTTAACATTCCTGAAGGGACGTGGCCTCTGATTACGCTGGTGGTGATCATGGGGCCAATCTCGTTCTGGGGAAACGTGGTTCCCCGAGCGTATGAACGGATCGGTGGCACGATCCTCGGGTCGGCGCTGGGTCTGGTGGCGCTGCGCCTCGAGCTTTTCTCATTGCCGCTGATGCTGCTCTGGTGTGCGGCGGCCATGTTTCTGTGTGGATGGCTCGCGTTAGGTAAAAAACCGTATCAGGCGCTTTTAATTGGCATCACGCTGGCCGTGGTGGTGGGCGCTCCTGCAGGCGATATGGAGACCGCGCTCTGGCGCGGCGGCGATGTCATTCTCGGGTCGCTTCTCGCCATGCTGTTCACCGGAATCTGGCCGCAGCGCGCCTTTATCCACTGGCGAATCCAACTGGCACATTGCGTAACGGCCTATAACCGGGTGTATCAGGCTGCACTGTCGCCCAATCTGTTAGAACGTCCTCGGTTGGATAAACATCTGCAACAGCTCCTGGCTGACGTGGTAAAAATGCGCGGGCTTATCACTCCCGCGAGCAAAGAAACGCGCATCCAGAAATCTATTTTTGAAGCCATTCAGACCGTCAACCGTAACCTGGTCTGCATGCTCGAATTGCAGATCAATGCCCTGTGGGCGACCCGTGAGAGCCATTTCGTCATGCTTAACGCCCATACGCTGCGGGAAACGCAGAAAATGACCCAGCAGGCGCTACTGACGATTGCGCATGCGTTGTTTGAAGGCAATCCGCAACCGATTCTCGCGAACAGTGAAAAACTGAATGAGACCGTTAACGAACTGCGCACGCTGATACGCCAGCATGATGAACATAATGTGGCCGAAACGCCGATTCATGGCTATGTCTGGCTCAGTCTGGAAACCGCCCGTCAACTGGAGCTGCTGTCGCATCTTATCTGCCGCGCACTGCGCAAATAAAAAGCAGGTAAGGGGAATGCTGCCGCTGCTGCTTCGATTCAGCAAGGAATAAGGGTATGATGGAAACCAGAATGAAGCCATTGTCATTTGTGGCTGCGAAAAGTAATGTTAGCCCTATCGTTTAAACGAATCCGACTCTCACATTATCAGGGGTGTAAAAATGGAAACTACCAAGCCATCTTTCCAGGACGTGCTGGAATTTGTCCGTCTGTTCCGTCGTAAAAACAAACTGCAGCGTGAAATCCAGGACGTTGAGAAAAAGATCCGTGACAACCAGAAACGTGTTCTGCTGCTGGACAACCTGAGCGATTACATCAAGCCGGGTATGAGCGTTGAAGCTATTCAGGGCATTATCGCCAGCATGAAAAGCGACTATGAAGATCGCGTTGATGACTACATCATCAAAAATGCAGAGATCTCCAAAGAACGCCGCGACATCTCCAAAAAGCTGAAAGCAATGGGCGAAATGAAAAACGGCGACGCGAAAGCGGAGTAACGCTTGTGTGCAGTGAGGATCCGCAATGCGATCCTCACTGAAGTTTTACGCCGCCGCTGACCATCCGTAACAGGTGCTGTTCTGGCCAGTGTTCGGTCAGTCTGTTTTTTGCCAGTAGCCACTTAACATAGTCCACATCGTGTCGCTGTCTGTCGAGCATCAGTCCGACGACGCTGCCGCTGTGCGCCACGTTCACGCCGTATAAATCGCACTCTTCAACCAGCGACAATAGCGCATCGAAATCGGGTTTCGGCAACAGCATCTGGCTGGCGATGGCGCTCAGTGTCGCCGCCTCTCCCATGCGATACGGATTTTGCTCCGCACAAGCTTCCTGTACTTTTTCCCACGCCCGCTTCAGCGCAGGCGCGCCAGCATGCAAACCGGCCTGCCGCGGAATGCGGTGATAGTCGGCGGTGCGTAAAGTTTGCGGGCTTTCCAGCACGAGGAGGTCCAGCGCGGGTTGAGAATCGCAGGGGATTTGCGTCGAAGCATCGTTGTGGTCAAACAGCGTTAGCTGTTGAAAAACGGTGCTGTCAGTCGGTTCCAGCGAGACGCAAAGTTGCGCGAGCGTGGATTCATCCAGTTGATGACCGAGATGCTGCGCAGTAGCGACGGCTGTTGCGGCGATATCCGCCGTACTGCTGGCCATACCTTTTGCTATCGGGATAGTTGAATGGATCGAAACACGAATATCCTGGCTCAGGTGCGCGGGGTAGTTCCAGTGTTCAAGGAGTCGGTTGACCATCGCCCGGGAAAGAGGGCGCTCGTCCGCTAAAGGAGAACCGGTACAGACCTCGACGGTGCTGTACCAGTCAACCGGGCAGGAGACCAGTTTCTCGCTGCCCATAATCCAGCCCTGAATAAGCTCTCCGCATGACGCGGGGCACTGCGCAACAGCCACGTTATCACCTTTCTGCTCGACAATCCTCGGCGCATAGTGTCATGGCGATTTCGCTATTACCATGATTTGCCGCAATTTGTGCGGCGCGAACTCAGGCCGACACGGCGAAAGTTTCTGATTCTGCGAGAGCAATCCGCATCACGTCCTGGGCTATCATCAGCTCTTCATTGGTGTTGATGACCGCCACTTTGACGATCGCGTTTTCCGCCTGAATAAAGGTTGCATTCCGTTGGTTCTTCTCTTCGTCTATGGCAAGACCCAGGAAGTGCAGATTCTGACAGATTGCCGCTCTGGCGCGCGCCGAGTTTTCCCCGATACCACCGGTAAACACCAGCGCATCCAGTCCACCCATTTGCATGATATAGCTGCCAATCGTGGCGCGAATACGCTCCGCAAACAGCGACAGTGCGAGAGCCGCGCGGGGATTCCCGGCGTCAGCAGCCTGCTCAACGTCACGATAGTCATGCGAGACGCCCGAAACGCCAAGCAGCCCGGATTCATTGTTCAGCAGGTGATTGAGCTGCTGTGGCGTCTTGCCTTCACGCTGGGCAACCCAGGGTAAGATGGACGGGTCGATATCCCCGCTGCGGGTTCCCATCATTACGCCAGACTGCGGGGTGAAGCCCATCGATGTATTAACCGACTTTCCGCCCTTAATCGCGCAAATACTGCTGCCGTTGCCCAGATGACAACACACGACGCGCAGTGCGCTAAGCGGTACACCAAGCCTTTCGGCGAGTGTCGTACTGACATACTTATGGCTGGTCCCGTGGAAACCGTAGCGGCGGATACCAAACTCCGCGTAATACCGCCACGGAAGCGGATAGATATAGGCAGGTTCTTCCAGCGTTTGATGAAACGCGGTATCAAAAACGGCAACTGAAGGTACGTCGGGCAGCAACTGGTGAAACACGTTGATGCCAAGCAGGTTAACCGGGTTATGCAAGGGCGCCAGTTCGGCAAGGCGTTCAATTTCCGCCAGCGATTCATCGGTCACGCGCACGGAATCCTTAAACGATTCCCCGCCATGCGCCACGCGATGACCGACACCCTCGATATCCTGCAGGCTGGTGATAATACCGTGGCTAATCAGCATTTCGAGAAGTAGGGTCACCGCCTCACGATGATCGGCAACCGGCGTGGTTTGCTGCCATTTTTGATCCTGCGCTTTCAGGGTGATCCGGGCATCCGGCAGACCGATACGCTCAATGAGCCCCTGACACAGCAAATCGCCCTGCGGCATGTCCAGCAACTGAAATTTAAGGGACGAGCTGCCCGCGTTGATCGCCATTATTTTGTGAGACATGAAGATTCCTTTTGGTTCAGAAAGGCAAACAGTTCATCAAGACCGGAATGGTTGACGGCGCTGGTCACGAAGACGCGCCGTGCGCCGGCCTGCTCCAGCCACCCGGTGACCTGCGCAATTTTCTGCGGGTTCGCTAAATCTGATTTGGTCACCACGCCGAATGCCGGTCTGTTCATCGGTGCAGTAAAGCCGGGGGAGAAAGGTGACCACTGCGCATCGCTATTAAGCACCAGCGCAATGACATCCGCCTCGCAGGCGCTTGCCAGCAGTGCGCTGTACAGACAACGGTTTTCCAGATATTCGCCAGGGGTGTCGATAGTTTCGGCAGACCAGACAATCGCCTGCGTTTTCTGATACTCGAGAGCCTCGCCGCGCAGACACTGCGTCAGCGAGGTCTTACCGCACTGGCTGGGGCCAATCAACATCATGCGCTGCATAACGCTACGTCCGCGTGATGGAACAGGTTGTAAAACGCATCATTTCACCAAGCGTGCGCGTTACCTGCTTCAGGGCGTATTCCACCGCCGACACGTCGCCGGTTAACACCACCGCACCGGTGAAACGGTCGAGAAAACCTATCTCTACTGCGCCGGATTTCGTCGCAATGTCACAGGCAATAATGGAAGCTTCACTTGGCGTGATGGTGAGAATGCCAATCGCCGAGACGCTGTCCTGCAATCCCAGTTTCTTGAACAGATCTTTGCCGGGGTTCGCAATCAGATGCGCCAGCGTGACCTGTTTGCCTGGTACGTACTCCTGGATCATGCGATCCGTGGTCGGTTGTCTTTCCATCATCCCTCCACCATCTGACGCCACATCGCGTCGTGCGGGCGTGGGATCACCGAACGATAAACCAGCAGACCTTTTTCACCCGCGCTCTCACTGGCAACCGTGACCGCGTTGTTGACATCGGAGACGTCGCCTGCGACCACCATGTAGCATTTGCCGCCGATACCGAACGCCATATGAACGCGCACGAGCGTCACGTTGGACGCCTTCACCGCCCGGTCAGCCGCACTGATACAGGCCGCTACGCTCCAGGTTTCGACAATCCCTACCGCCTGACGTTTATCCACGCTGTTCAGGCCGCTGATTGCGGGAAGCACGCTGGCATGAATGTTGGGCAACACCAGACTGTCGACCAGCATTTCGCCAGCGAGCGCGTTTCCGGTTTCGATCGCCTGTTGTACCGCGCCAACGTCGCCGCCCAGCATGAGTAAAAATTTACCCGGACAAATGGTTTTGCTGACCAGCAGATCCACATTGGCGCTTTTCAGCATGGCATCGCCCGCTTCCATCCCTTTGGCAATGCTGGTGAGTTCTAAAATACCTATGGCCTGAGACATGGTTAACCTCTTACAACGATAATGGCCTGATCTGTTACCTCACAGACAATGCCGTCAATACTGGCGTGAACAGGCGCACCGAGTGCGCCTTGCGGAGTTTCAGCAACGCACTGACCACGCGCGACGCGCTCGCCTTTCTGAACGCAGGGCACCGCGCTGGCGCCGATGTGCTGGCGCAGCAACAGCGTCGTCTTCTCAACAACGGGCTCGCTGTCGACTAACGGCGCTTCCCGATACCATGGCGTTAGCCCCAGTTTGGCGATGAGTCGTTTAACCGGCACCAGACGGTATTTCGCCATCTCATCAGCCGGATTGAGCGGGCCCTCGTAGCGCTGATTTTGGGCGCGCAGTTCGCGTTTCAGCATGCGGTTAATCCGCATGGGTGAAATACCTACCGGACAGGCCACACTTTCACAGACGTTGCATTCGGAACAGGTGAGGGCGCTGAGCAGCAGTTGTGGTGTGGCGGCCTGATGGAAATTGACTGCGCGCACCAGCAGATGCGGAGAGAGTTCGTGACCGATGAGATGCCTCGGGCAGAGATCGGTACACAGGCGACATTGTTCACAAACGGTTCTCGCCACTGACAGCACGGTACGCTCATCCTGCATACGCCGCTGAATCAGCGGATGTGATTTCGGCAGCACCAGCAGTCCGCCGGTAGTTTTCGTGACCGGCGCGTCCAGCGACGTCACCAGGCTTCCCATCATTGGTCCGCCGTTGATAAATCCCGGATCGTCGATGGTTGCGCCGCCAGCCATCTCCAGCACGTCGCGTAAGGACATGCCGATGGGGACGGTTACGGTCTGTGGGCGGACAACGGCACCGTTAATCGTGAGCGTACGGCGCGTCACGGGATACTGCTGCTCGACCGCGCGGGCGATATTCAGTACGGTTTGTACGTTGTTGACCACCACCCCCACGCTGACCGGCAGGGCGGCGGGGGGAACGCGACGACCTGTTGCCATCCAGATCGTCAGAACTTCATCTCCCGCCGGATAGACATCGGGCAGAATGTGAAGCCTGATCGCCGGAGGCAACAGCGGCGTCAGGGCGGCAATCGCTGGCTGGTACTTTTCTTTCAGGGCGATAATCCCTTCACGAGCTCCGGTGGCCTTCATCGCATACTGTACGCCGCGAATCAGACGCGCCGCCTGCTGCGCCATGAGTTGCTGATCGACTTTCAGCATCGGCTCGCATTCGGCAGCATTGACCAGGAAAATCTCCACCTGAGCCTGGAGTTTGACATGCGTCGGAAAGCCAGCACCGCCAGCCCCCACAATGCCTGCCGCGCGAACGCGCTCAACGAGGGTCTGCGCATTCAGTGTGGCCAGTTCATCATTCAGGGCGGCATTCATAGCAACTCCTCAAGCAGTTCCTGAATGGCTCCGGCATCCGCAGCTCTGGGGTTGGTCTTCAGCGTTACGTCCGCCAGCGCGGCCTGAACCATTGCCGGAATACGCTGTGACCAGTCCTGCTTTTGTTCTTTAAGCGTGGCGGCGAGGGTAGGGATAGCGCACGCTTTTTTCAGTTGTTCAATGTGCTGTACCAACGCATTCACACTCGCCGTTTCATTGGCGCTGTCAGGACATAAATGACAGGCTTTGGCGAATCGGGCGTAGCGTTTAGCCGCCCGTGGATCGTGCGCGTTGAAGCGGATCACCGACACCAGCAGCAGGGCATTTGCCAGGCCGTGAGGCAGATGGAACTGGCCGCCTAACTGGTGGGCGATGGCATGGTTCAGTCCCAGTCCAGCCTGGCTGAATGCCATTCCTGCCAGCGTAGAGGCGTTGTGCATTTTGCCTCGAGTGGCAAGACAGTCGCCTTTACGAACGGCGACAGGTAGATACTGAAAGACGATCTGAGCTGCTTTTTCAGCGAGTGCATCGGTAAAGTCACTGGCGTGCGTGGACACATAGGCTTCCAGCGCGTGCGTCAGAACATCCATCCCGGTATTGGCGGTGATGGCGGGCGGGACGCTGACGACCAGCATCGGATCAAGGATCGCCATGTCCGGATAGAGCGCGTTGTTAAACAGCGGATACTTAATGCCTTTCTCCGGATCGCTAATCACGCAGGCGCTGGTGACTTCCGACCCGGTTCCGCTGGTGGTCGGGATCGCCACGCAGGTTTCAATATCAATATCAAACTGACGGCTGAACCAGACAATGGCCTTCGCCGCATCCAGCGCGGAGCCGCCGCCGAAACCGATCACCACATCGGGGCGCAGGGACTGCATTTGCGCAATCCCCTGAACGACGGTTCCGATGGTCGGGTCTGGCGTGATCTCACTGAATACGCTGATCCGGTTATCCGCCGGTATCGCCTCGCGCAGCGTATTAATCAGCGGCGAACGAGCGAGAAAACTATCGCAGATAATCCAGATGTGCTTGTTCGTAAAGCGGCCAAGCACCTTCAGACTTCCAGGGCCGCTGTACAAACGGGTTTGCAGTGAAAAGGTATTCATCACAACCTCATTAGCGGATTGAGAAACCGTTAGTCAGCACACAGCGACGGGAGCGGGCAAACGTGCGCGCCGACGTTGTCCCTTCACCGGTCGGCGTGGCGATGGTGAAGGTGGTAAAACCTTCGCCGCCGACGCCAATTCCCGCATAGGAGGGGCCATTTTTAACGAAAATGGAGGTTTGCAGGGTCCGCGCAGCGAGGTTCAGGCGGGACACATTCTGCGAGTGCATGATGGCGGTATGATGCAGCCCATCTTCCACTTTCAGCGCCAGCGACAGCGCGGCGTCAAAATCGTTAACCTTCACCACCGGCAGCATCGGCATCAACTGCTCACTGGTTACCCAGCTGTCGTCCGCGCTGACGACGCCAATCAACAGGCGCGACGCTTTTGCCGGGACCGGAATACCGGCGGCGTCGAGCATGGCGGAAGGGCTTTTACCGACCAGTTTTTTATTGGCAATGCCTTCAGGCAGGCAGGTCGCGCGCAGCTTCTCGATATCGGCCGGACTGAGCAACAGTGCGCCGAAACTTTGCATTTGCTGGATTAGCTGTTCCGCAACTGACTCCACCACAATCAGGCTTTTCTCTGAGATACAGGGCAGGTTGTAGTCAAATGCCGCGCCGTTGATGATATCTTCTGCGGCCTTCACCAGGTCCGCTGTCTCATCGACGATGCAGGGGGGATTGCCCGCGCCTGCGCCAATCACTTTCTTCCCACTCTTCATGCCCATTGCCACAATGCCTGGACCGCCGGTAATGGCCAGTACGGCAATTTTCGGATGCGCCATCATTTGTTGGGTGGCTTCAAATGTCGGCTCGGCAACGGTCACCACCAGATTGCGAATGCCACAGCTGCGAAACGCGATATCCTCAATCATGGCGATAAGCTTCAGCGACACCGTTTTGGCACCCGGATGCGGGCTGAAATAGACGCTGTTGCCTGCCGCCAGCATGCTAATGCTGTTGTTGATAATGGTTTCTGTCGGGTTGGTGCTGGGAGCGACTGAACCAATCACGCCAAACGGTGAATATTCAAACAGTACCATGCCGCCGTCGCCGGTGAGCGCGGTAGTGGTCAGGTCTTCGATGCCAGGAGTGTTGTCCAGCGCCGCTTTGTTTTTGAGGAATTTGTCCTCTTTGTTACCCATTCCGGTTTCCGCTGCGCTTTCTGCTGCCAGGGCTGCCAACTGTGGTGCCAGCTCTTCCCGGATAGCGCTGATAATGGCGCTGCGCGTTTTCAGCGGTGACTGCTGATAACGCAAGAACGCCTGGTGGGCTGCATCGACTGCTTCACCAACAGACTGAAAGATTCCGTTCCCTTTGATTTCAGTTTTTGCGGGAGCCAGTTGCTCGCTCAAAATGGTGCGGATGAGGGTTTCCAGTTCAGTAGTATTCATTGATGTGTTCTCACGTTTATTGCCGCAATGGCAGTCTGTGCAATGTCCATGTCCTGTTCAACGCTTCCCCCGCTGATACCAAGACCCCCAATAAGCAATCCATCACGCCATAGCGCGTAGCCGCCGCCAAACGTGACGACTTTTCCCTGCATATGACTTTCCAGCCCGTACAGCGGTGCGCCGGGCTGAACCACCGACGCGAGTTCATGAGTCGCGGTTTTCATCGCCACGGCGGTCCAGGCTTTTTTCGGTGCCAGTTCGCTGCTGACCAGCAGAGCGTCCGGCATCCGCCAGGTAACGGCTTCTGTACCGTGGGCGTCAACAATACTGACGACCACCGGGACGTTTAAGGCTTGCGCCCGCTCGACGGCGGCGCGGGTTAACTGATGGAGATCGCCAAAAGAGAGCGACATCGCAGATTCCTTTTTGACAGGGGCGTGACCGGTTGCCAGATAGCGTTTCGTCACTTCCAGGATAATCGTGTCCTGATGGGCGTCGTGATCTTCCGCTCGCGCCAGCGCATACAAGCAGTCTGACAGGCGATTGATATAGCGCATTAGCACATGCCTGACGCTGACATCGGCAGCGAGTTCAACCAGCCGGCGTTCGGCCCGGCGCGCCAGCGTGCGGGCAAAATGCAGGCGGCTTGCGGCTTCACAGCGGCCTGGCAGAATAAAACTGTGCAAGGGCGCGACGCGTCCCATTGCGGTATCGATGGCCGCTTCCAGCGCGGCAATTTCCTCAGAGCTGATGTAGCGCTGGTCCGCTGAGGGTTGTTCGCTTTCGCTGGCAAGTTCAGCGCTGAACCAGAAAATTTGCAGTTGAATGGCTTCCAGCAGCGCGCGATGCTGCGCGTTGCGGGTGGCGCAGACGCACAGGCTCAGCGCGGCGTTAAGCTCATCAAGCGTGCCGTACGCTTCCACTCGGGGGTGCGTTTTACTGACGCGCTGTCCGGTAAAAAGCGCCGTTGTGCCTGCGTCGCCTGTGCGGGTATAAATCGCCATAACTCCCCCTTAACGAGAAAGCGTGTCGACAATGCCGACAACGGCCAGATCGATGGCCTCATTCGGCCCGGAAAAAACATGCCTGGCGCTGGAACCGCTGCTCAGGAGCACCAGTTCGCCAACGCCTGCGCCGACGGAGTCAACGGCGACTTCATCGCCTGCCGTCGGATTCGTCGGCAGTTCGCCGTCGGCACTGACCCGGCGTACCAGCAGAAGTTTTTTACCGACCAACGAGGGCGATTTTTGCGTGGATACCACCGCGCCTGTAACACGTGCCAGATGCATGGTTCACTCCTGCTTAATTAAATGGATGTGGCGTGAACTCGCGGTCTCGCGAGCCAGCGCGGTAACAACACATGTGCGATGCAGCACCAGTAACCCTGCGGGTAAGCGGGCAACATCGGCGTAACTTAACAGTCGAGTGGGGTGCAGTGTGATTGACTGCCCCTGCTCATCGCAGAAAACCAGCGGCAATCGGGCCAGCTTCTTCACTGGCAATGCGGGCAATAGCCGACGTTGCAGTGAGAGTTGCACCCGGAGACCCAATGCCAGCGCCTCATGAATCATGACGGCGGCAGCATGCGACGAATCGTTGTCGGCGATCTGCTCCAGCAGGGGCAGATCGACCTGCAAAATATGCAGGGAGGCGTACTGACAAAACAGGGTGTGGGACTGTGTTTCCCGCAGTTGCGCGACGCTCAGCGTGACGGAGCTTTGTGCTCGACGCTGCAGGCGGGAGACCACCTCCTCGACGATTCGCTGCAACATATCGCCGTTCATCGCGGCGTCACCAGCGTGACGAAAGCATTGGCGTCATCTGCCCCAGCGGCATTGGCCTCGTCGGTATCAATATGCATCTCCAGGCGCATATCGGGGGAAACACGTACCGCAACGTTGTCGAAGATCAGCCGACGATCGGTTCCCTCAATGGCGACACTGACGCTATCGCCATGAGCAACGCGCAGGATCAGCGCATCCAGCGGTGACATGTGAATGTGGCGCTGGGCGACGATCACGCCAGAGGGGAGTTCGACTTCGCCAAAGGGGCTCACGAGGCGAATACCCGGCGTACCATTAAGATTACCGGACATCCGTAACGGTGCGGCGATGCCCAACGTTCTGGCATCCGTGCGCGAAATCTCCACCTGGCTGGTGCTACGTAGTGGCCCCAGCAGGCGAACATTTTTCAGTTGACCTTTTGGACCCACTAACGTGACGGTCTGCTCAGCCGCGTACTGTCCCGGTTGCAGGAGTCCTTTTTTCTCACTAATCGGATGTCCCGGAAAAAGACGGGCATAATCCTCAGCGTTAAGGTGGATATGACGGTTGGAAACGCCCAGTGGAATAGGGCGATCCCGCAATTCATTCAGCACTTTGCTGACCGTCGTTTCCAGAAGTTGCTTATCCATTACGCTTAACCTCGTTTACCTGAATGCAGGCAGAGCGACCGGGGTTCGCCTTTCTGGCGCTTACAGGCCGGGTCCAGACACAAATTGCAGCTGATAATCCCGTCTTCAGGCGCCGCTTCCGGTGCTGACTCTTCTACAACGACTTCAGTTTCAGGTTCTTCAATGGGGGCTGGCACGGGCTCAGGTACAGACACCGCTGCGGGTGCTGATACAGGCGCCGGGGTGGCAGCCATCGCGCGGGAGAGAATACCCTCGCCGGGTCTGGCGATCACTTTATGCGCGACCAGGCCATCTTGCTGTTCGGCGAGATGAGTACCGGTGATGATGGCAGATTGTACTGACGCCACATCACCGGTTATCTTGATCACCGTCCAGCCTGAACCGTTGGTTTTTTCAAGGCCAACCAGCGTGATGGAAGCCGCTTTCGCCATGGCATCTGCGCAACAGATGGCTAATGCCAGACCACTAACTTCGAGTAATCCCAGTGATTGCTTCACGCTGTGCTCCTTTTCGATAGTACTCAGGCCGATTTCGGTAAAATAGCCTCAACGTCGCTGTGCGGACGCGGGATAACGTGGCTGGATTTCACCTCGCCCACGACGCTTGCTGCCGCGCAGCCTGCATCAACGGCGGCTTTAACGGCGCCGACGTCACCGCGAACCATGACGGTCACCAGACCGGAGCCGATTTTTTCGTAACCGACCAGTTGCACGTTGGCAGATTTCACCATGGCATCTGCGGCTTCAATCGCGCCGACCAACCCTTTTGTTTCAACCAGTCCCAGTGCGTTATTCATACTGCGATTCTCCTGTGGATTAAGCATTGAGATCCCGGAAGGGGATCCCTTTGACTAACCTTGCCGCGTTGTTTCCAGTACTTCGCCGGTCAAGGCTGTTTTGGCGATACGTCAGCGTAAAAAGCGGCGCTGAAGTGGGTAAATTTTTGTAGTGCACGACCAGGGTTTCTTCGTTGCAGGCGATGCCAACCAGCAGCGGCGACATGCGGGCTGCCTGCCATGCGCTCTGAACGACTTCTCCCGCCGCCTGGTGTTGAATCACAAACGGGATGCCTTCTTCTTCAATGCCGAGCAGCACCTCTTTCCAGACGGAAAGACAGTCGCCGATAGTCGAAATCACAATGGCAGGCGTAGTGACACTACTGTCCATGGGCAAACTCCTTATGCCAGGAAAGGATGAGGCCCGTCGCCACTGCGTTTCGCGGTCCTTCGGTGCCGCGAATATTTCCGCGTCCGGCAACCAGTCGATAATGCGCCAGGGCGTCCGTCACCAGCTGCGGCACTTCAAAGTCCAGCGAGGAGCCGCCCACCAGAACGACGAACGGAATGTCGCGGATATTGCCCGTCGGGCTAACCTGTCGTAGCGCGCGCAGGGCATTGGTGACAAATACGCGCTCTTTGGCGCTGCGACGAATGGCGCGAACTTTTTCCAGTGCGAGATCGCCGGGCAGAGGCACCAGTTCATCCGGTTTGACCACGCAGACCCGGGCAAATACCGCAGGGGGAAGCGGCGTCGGGAAAAACTGAACGCTGCCGTCTTCGTGGCGCAGATGGAACAGGCTTTCGACCTTGGCTAACGGATACTTTTTGATCTCTTCTGCCAGGTAGCGGTCATCAAGCCCCAGTTCCCGGGCGATGATCATGGTCACCATGTCGCCAGCCCCGGCGAGGTGCGTGGCGATAATTTCGCCTTTGGGATTAATGATGGAGGCGTCGGTCGAGCCAGCGCCTAAATCCAGAATCGCCAGAGGACGCGTGGTGCCGGGCGTGGTGAGCGCGCCCAGAATCGCCGCTTCAGCTTCTGCGCCGCCAACCTGAACGTCCACGTTCAGCTTTTCTTTGATTTCGCTGGCGATCATCGCCATCTGCAGACGGTCTGATTTCACCATCGATGCGATACCGACGGCCTGTTCCAGAGAAAACTCACCGGCCAGTCCGCCGGTGACGCTGACGGGGACGGAGGTGTCGACGGCCAGCAAATCCTGGATAAAAATTTCGTTGCTTGGTTTGTTGGTCAGTTCCGCCATCGTCTGGCGAACGTGTTCCAGCATGCCGCCAATATTGGTGCCCGCTTCACCGGTAACGTTGTCCAGTTTCGGGCATTCGCCGACCGCTTTCATAATGGCGTCGGCACCCGCGGCGACATCAACGCGTAGCGTACGTCCCTGTGACTGCAGTTCAATGTTTCCAGCAGGAATGGCGCGCGCTTTAACATCACCTGAAGGGGTTTTCACCACCACAGCGGAGCGGTTGCCAATCAGCGCTCGCGCCATCGGAACAATGTTTTTGGTCTCGTCCGCGTTGAGATTAAACACCGTCGCGATGCCATAAGGGTTTGACAGCGTTTCGATAACCTTACCGGGTACGGCGACCTCGATGGCGGCCAGCATTCCGAGCGGTATACGGTCGATGTACAGCACTTCATCAACGATAGGCAGCGGTTTTTCCAGTCTGTTACTGACCAGAACGCCATCGTCCTGTTGCAAAATGACACCCGTTAACTGATAACCAGCACGGACTGAGGCGTTAATCATGGTGGCGACATCAGCGAAATCGAAAGCGGATGACACCACCAGAATTAACGGGGTATCCGCCGGGCGGGTGAGTAACTCTTCCGGCGTGATAGTGATCCCCACACCCAGACCGACACCGCCCGGTGTTTTCGGGTTATGACCGATCATGGTGGATTCGGTGATGATAGTTTCCGTGATGGTTTCCATCGCGACATCACCAATCACCGGGGTGGCTTCGTTGATACGGATAAGCGAGATATCGCTGACATTGATGCCTGCATTGTTAGCCGCAAGCGTAAGCGCCTCCTGAATCCCAAACACATTACGCAATGTGCCTTTTATCCCGGTGGTTTCCGCCAGCGCGCTACCGGTAATGGTGAGCGCGCCAGTGCCATCCACTGTCGCCAGCGCGACTTCTGTGGATGAGTTGCCGATATCAATGCCAGCTATATATCTCATGACCTTTCCTTAGTCGTCGCCTTTCAGTTTCTTACGCTCGACGTACAACACCGCAGCTTCACGAACAAACGCGGCGCAGATTTTGGCCTGATAGCGATTTTCAAGATCGTCCGCGATCGCGAGCAGTTCTTCTTTCGTTGAACGGTAAGGACGCAGAGCGTTATAGATCTCAAGAATGCGATCGTCCGGTACAGCCGTCAGTTCTGCGGCACGCTCAAAGTTCATCGCCAGGCGGTCACGTCCAGCATCTTTGGCGATAGCCGCCTGAATGCGCAGCGTTTCCGGTGTGATACGCATATCCTGCGCGGTCACTTTGTTGCTCAGAACGTTTTCGAGAGTGAACTCATCCAGCGTTTTGTTGGTGGCCGTTTTGACCCACTCAGGATGCTTACTGGCGAGTGGATAGTCGGTCACTTTTGCGGTCTGGGTCGTACTGCTCGAACCGGCTGCCGGGGCAGATGTGTCGCCCTGCAGGCTGTTCATGCGGCTCAACACATCCCGTACCATCGATTCAATTGCATCGGTATTCATAAAGGGATCCTTATTAAAGCGCCACGCGCAGTTCCTGCGGGTTTTTGCCCGTCACGACGTACTTCGTCTCTTTAATGTGCAAAATGGCGGATTTAGCCTGATATTTCGGGCGTGCCATCTGATCGTTTAGCGTCGGAACCGGCTGCGGTGATTCACGCTTGGCATAACGCGCGGCGTTTTTACCAATCTGGCGATAGGTTTCCAGCGTCAGCAGCGGTGCCTGCGGGAACAGCTCCAGGTTGGACAGCGGCGGCAGTCCCTGTTGGTGGATGACCGTCGTGCCTTTTGACTGGATGCCGATAGAGATGCCAGAGCCGCTCAGACGGTTACCCTCCACGGCAACAAAGGCCACGTCGGACGATTTAAAGCAGCGAATCACACGCGCTTTGATGCCCTCTTCTTCAATACCGGCAATCACTTCACGCAGAATGTTCTTGTGCGGCAAACCGACGATATTAACGGTCTGAGAAAGGCCAAACGCCGGGCCGACAGCGATGATGACTTCATCCTGTTGCGTGCCCTGTTTTGCCTCGCCAATTTCCGTCAGAAAACTGTCACCGGCCGGTGCAGCAGGTGCGGTTGACGTTCCCGGTGCGCGAAACGAGACGGGCTTATCGCTGGTCTGCATTTCGGACAGAACGTCTTCAATAATCTGGCGCAGCAATTTTTCATTAATTTCCATTGTTCACCCCTTAGCCAAGCTCGTTGGGATCAAGTGCGCCAGGGATGTTCTTAATTTCTTCCCAGCGTTCGCCTTGCAGGCGATAACCTGTTGCCGGACCGGCATAATCGTTGACGTCATTGACTGCAGAGAGCACTTGTCCGTCGCCGACGATAATGGCGGAGGTATGCAGATAGTCCCCGGTTAACTTGGCTTTCTGGATGTTGAGCATGTCCTGCGCGACATCGGTAAAGCCACCCTGAGCCAGCGCTTTCACCACTTCCAGACCGTTGCGGTTTTTGTTGATGATTTCCTGCGCAAACTTGATGTCCTCAACGATGTTACGTTCAGGCATATCTTTTGAACCGTGTGCGTAGGTGGCGGCTTCGACTTCTTCATCCGTAATCGGCGGCAGACCCATGCCGGCGAAAACCGCCTGCAGAGCACGTGCTGCTTTGTTACGAATGGCGATAACGTCCTCTTCACGCACCGGACGCAGACCACCGTCCACTTTCAGGTCACGCTGGATAACGTTGTAGTCATCGAAGTCTTCCGCATCTTCGTTGGAGCCCGCGAACATGTTGTCGTAGTTCGGCACGGCGGAATAACCGGAAGAGATAAAGTCGGTACCCGGCAGGAACTGCATCAGCAGACGCGCGGTACGACGCATATCGGAGTGGGTAAAGGTCTGGTCGTTACTGGAGGCGCATTCCAGATCCAGTGATGAACAGATCAGGTTTTCTGCCAGTACCGCGCGGATCCCTGATGGAACGGCGGACGGAACGCCGATGCAGCTCACGGAGCCGTTTTGCAGACCTTGAACACCCGCCGCTTTGGTGATGTATATGCAGCGCGCTTCCAGATACAGCATGGATTTACCTTCGGCATAGCCCATCTGCACTTCGGAACCTGAACCGGAGGTGAAACGCATTTTCAAACCACGGGAGGCGTAAGAAGAGGCGAGGAAGCCTTTTGACCACGGCGTATCATCGCCATCGGTAAAGACCGGTTCGGTACCGTAGACGGAAATGGTTTCGGCGTAGCAGGTATGGCCCAGCATGCCGAGTTTCAGTTCAGTGGCTTCTTCCAGCGAACATTGCGTCAACACGCCCGGACGACCGACCTGAGAACCGACGAGCAGAGCAATGGCGTTGAACGGGGCATAACGCGCCACGGCCACGGTCGTCTCTTGCTCATCAAAACCGCGCCATGCACCTTCTGCTGCGTCGGCAGCTATCTGCACCGGATTATCTTTGACGTTGGTGACGTGTGCCTGCTGGGATGGAGTACGACGTGCGCGCATTTTTTGCATCGCCATCATCATCTCAACCACGTTCATGTGCGAAACCACTTCGACAATTTTCGCCGGGGTCATCGCCGTAGTCAGCGGCACAATGTCGCGACGTTTCACGTTAGGATCGCACAGCATGTTGGCGAGCTTAACGGAGTCCATTGCCATGACTTCTTCTGCGCGCGTCAGGTTGATGCCGTAGCGGGCAATGAAGTGGTCAATCAGGTCGAACTGGCTGACCGATTTGCCATCGAGTTCGGTGACTGCGCCGTTAACGATTTTAATCGACGGCTTAGGATCGTTCGGGCTTTCCATCGCAATGAAGCCTTCTTCGATCCACTCCTTAACGAATCCGTCCTGATTTACAGGGCGTTTCGCCAGTGCTTCAAATCTTTTCGATCTCATGAATGAGCCTCACGGATATCAGATGTAGGACGGGCGATCGTTTTTCGGTTCTGAACCGAGGGTCGCAAGGACGGTTTTACCGATTTCTCGCGCCGAGATAACCGCCTGACGCACTGCGCCAGAATCGCCGGAGATAACCAGGATCGCTTCGTTACTGAAGCTGGTGCCATGCGCCGGAGAGCTGTAAGCCACGACTTCAACATTCGCTGCTTTCAGCGCGGTATCCGCCATCAGCACGCCGACGGAGGCCGGGGCACCGACAATCACGCCACAGGCACGGCCAACCGGCGCGCCGAAGGCTTTTTCCAGTGCGTAACTGGCACGCGCGGTGTACTGCAGTTCGATGTGTCCGGCCTCATTGCCATAAACATCACCGAAGGTCCGGTCGAGTTCTTTCAGCGCCACTTCAATCCCGCGCTTAACGTCGGAAACGTCGTTGCCGCCGATAATGATTAACGAACCGTGGCCTGCACCGCCTTTGGTATCGCGTGGGAGTTCAATGCTCACCACTTCGGTATTGGTGGCTTTGACCGCTTCGTCAGCCGCCATGATGTGTGGACCCGCGCCGGTACGCGCGCCCAGGATGCCAATGGAGCGATAGCGCTTCTCAAGCTTCATTGCTTCCAACAGGGCACTGTCTACGTTTGCAATCACCAGACCTACGGTGTCGCCAATCGCAGTGCCAACAAATTCCGTTAAACTGCAGCTCTTCTCTGCCATAGCCGTCTCTCGTTTTGGATGGGTTTTATCAGGGATGCCCGCTTGATCAGGCGTTGCCACACGGGCAATGACCTGCGCCATGATCTGTTCAACCAGTTCATTGCTGCTCATGGGTTAATTCCCTTCGGTAAGATTTTTTCAACATCGGTATGAGGGCGTGGAATGACGTGTACGGCTTTCACTTCTCCCACGTTGCGCGCAGCGGCAGCACCCGCATCGGTCGCCGCTTTTACGGCACCGACATCACCGCGAACGATGACGGTTACCAGCCCTGAGCCAATTTTTTCGTAGCCGACCAACATGACATTGGCTGACTTCACCATTGCATCTGCGGCCTCTATGGCTGCAGTTAAGCCTTTGGTTTCTACCATTCCTAATGCTTCTTGTTGCATAAAGACCTCGCCTGGGTTTGTCCCGATAATCATGACTATAAAAAGAAGCGAGGAAAAAGAATGGCTGACTTGAAAGTAAGGGAGAAAAATTAGTGGGGTATGAATGTGATAAACTTGCTTTATTGTATTTTATCCTGTTGTTTTTGCGGGTTTTGTTAATTTTTATGGATGTGATATTTTGGTTTTTGCTATTCCATATTTACATTTTAAGGGATGACAGTATTAATTTAATTTGCTATGCGGGAAAACCGATTTGTGACGTTGATTGGAAAAGACGAATCTTCAAATAACCAATTTTTATTATTCTGAATCGTCTTGGTTAATTACATTCAGGCTCTCTACACGCTGCCTCTGAATAAATGAATGACAAGAAATTGCTATAACAACACGATTTTTCCAGGTCTCAGAGTGCTCAGTTTGCCAACAATTTTCAGCGACCTCTTTCTATAGTAGGTGTTGTTGTACTCTACGACCAGCAAGGGTCCGCTGGTAAGGACACGAACGCTTCTAAGAAGGTGTCACAATGAATGATTCACTGAAAGCGCAATGCATTGCCGAGTTTTTGGGTACCGGATTGTTTTTGTTTTTTGGTATCGGCTGCCTTAGCGCACTGAAAGTTGCAGGTGCCAGTCTGGGTCTCTGGGAAATTTGTATTATTTGGGGTCTGGGAATTTCGCTTGCGGTTTATCTGACAGCGGGAATTTCCGGGGCGCATCTGAACCCGGCGATCACCGTCGCACTCTGGCTGTTTGCCTGCTTCCCGGGACGCAAAGTTCTGCCTTACACCATTGCGCAGGTTGCGGGTGCGTTTGGCGGCGCGGTGCTGGCCTATCTGCTTTACGGCAATTTATTCACCGAGTACGAAACTGCCCACAATATGGTTCGCGGCAGCGCCGATAGCCTCTATCTGGCCAGTATTTTCAGTACATATCCAGCTGCCGCACTTAGCGTGTGGCAGGCGGCAGGGGTCGAAATCGTCATCACCTCTATTCTGATGGGGCTGATTATGGCGCTGACGGATGATGGCAACGGCGTGCCTAAGGGACCACTGGCGCCGCTGCTGATCGGCATTCTGGTGGCGGTGATTGGCGCATCCACAGGCCCGTTGACAGGGTTTGCCATGAACCCGGCGCGTGATTTTGGTCCTAAACTGTTCGCCTGGATGGCGGGCTGGGGGGATATTGCGATGACTGGCGGACGTGATATTCCGTACTTTATAGTACCGATTATCGCGCCACTGATTGGTGCGTGCGCGGGAGCGGCTATCTACAAGTACCTCATTGGTAAAAATTTGCCCTGTAATACCTGTAAAATTGAAGAGACAGACGCGTAATTCGGACACATACGGCTATTATCACGTCTTTAATTTCTATTTCGTGATCTGCTTTCACGAACTGACTAAAAAGTCTCCCCACCCGGGGAGACTTTTGTTATTGTCCCTTATACTTTCTGTCATTACATACAAGGATAGGGGATGATAAAAAGTGAATGTAAAATTTATGTTTTCATTATAACAATGGATTAACTGAGGGATTTTATCATGATTTCTGCGAGTACCCTGAACTCAGAACTCATTAATAAAATCGCACAGGATTTTGCGCAAGCGACCAGCCTGGCTGTTGTGGTTGTCAATATTCACGGTGATGAGATTTCTGAACTGTTTAATTTCACGCCTTTTTGTCAACTGATGCGTCAGCATCCACAACACAGTACCCGGTGTCGTATGAGCGATCGCTGTGGAGGACTGGAAGCGTCAAAATCGGATCAACCCTGTATCTATCGCTGTCATGCCGGGCTAACCGATTTTTCTATTCCTCTCGTGATCTCAGGCCATCTTGTCGGGTTTGTCTTGTGCGGCCAGGTGCGTTTACGTAACGATGACGGTATCGATCTGCTTAACATCATGAAGGTTGACGATCGCTGGCAGGCCGATCCAGAACTGCTCAATGAGTTCAGTAATGTCCCGGAAATGGACTATTCACGTGTGATGGCCTCGGCGGATCTGCTCAAACTCATTGTTGAAAACTGCCTCAAAAAGCAGCTCAATTTCGTGGTGATCAAAGACAGCGCACAGCCTACGGAACCTGCACGTCCGGCCCGCGCCGCCAGCCCTCATGACAGTAAGATGAAAAAAGCGTTGCGCTATATTGATGCGCATCTGTCTGACGATCTTCGTCTTGAAGATGTGGCATCGCACGTCTATCTGAGCCCGTACTATTTCAGCAAACTGTTCAAAAAATATCAGGGCATTGGTTTTAATGCGTGGGTCAATCAACAGCGCATGGCCAGTGCCAGAGAGCTGCTTTGCCACAGTGACTGGAGCATTGCCAGTATTGCCCGCAATTTAGGTTTTTCGCAAACCAGCTATTTTTGCAAAGTGTTCCGTCAGACTTATCAGGTTACGCCGCAGGCCTATCGACAAAAAATAAATGAAAACTTGCCTGCTGAGTCGGCATAAATAGCAATATTTTGCTATTGCCGATTTTTGATATTCCCGTGTAATCCGGTCATTTATAATGGTTAAGTGTTTTTAGTACAGCAATAAATTGTCATAGCGCAATAAAATATCGCTCTTTACGGAATAAACTTCACCAGTTTTTATTTCTGTGATGAGATACAGTGTCATTGTTAAGAGGTTTCATTATTCTCTTGCATGACATTTCATTCAGAATCGTTTTATTGCGGCATTTTATGTTGATAAAAAATGCGCAACGAATAAGTAACGAAAAAGTATTGTTGTGATGAGGAGAATTCATTCTGCTCATCATTTAAGCCGACAGGTTTGACACAATTGTGTCTGGGAAGGGGGTGAAAATCCCCCGCAGCCCCCGCTGCTGTGATGCTGACAACCCCGTGAAGACCACTGATCGCAAGATTGGGAAGGACGGGCGAGGACGACGCTAAGCCAGAAGACCAGCCTGTCGGATACTACCAACAACTTCGGTGGGAAGTGGGTTGCTCAGATGCGTACAGTCGGAAGACTGGGTGTCAGTACATCCCTACCACCCTGAACAGGATCAGGGTCATGGCGGCAAAGCAGTACGCGTTTGTTCTGGCAGGCACCGGTAGCGGCTGTGGTAAAACCACGGTGACGCTGGGCTTGCTGAACGCATTGAAACAACGTGGTTTACGCGTCCAACCCTGCAAAGTCGGCCCTGACTACCTGGATACCGCCTGGCATACGGCCATCAGCGGCACCGCTTCCCGTAATCTCGACAGCTTCATGCTTCCCGAATCGATTCTTAATGCGCTGTTCCGCGAACAGATGCAGGACATGGATATTGCGGTGATCGAAGGGGTGATGGGGCTGTACGACGGCTACGGCACTGACCCTAACTACTGTAGCACCGCTGCGATGGCAAAACAGTTGGGCTGCCCGGTGATTCTGCTGGTTGATGGGAAAGCCGTTTCTACCTCCATTGCCGCCACGGTGATGGGCTTCCAGCATTTTGACCCGACGCTGAACATTGCCGGCGTTATTGTTAATCGCGTCAATAGCGAGTCCCATTTCCAGTTGCTGAAAACCGCCATCGAACACTACTGCGCCGTGCCGGTGCTGGGTTACGTTCCGCGCGTTGAGGGCGTTGCGTTACCCGAACGGCATCTGGGGCTGGTGACCGCGCGCGAGTCCGTCGTGAATCAACCGTTGTGGCAGGATTTCGCTGCCCGACTGGAAAACACGCTGAATATCGACCAGTTACTGGCGTTAAGCCATCTTGAGGCGTTACCACAGGGGGAGTGGCCTGAACTTCCTGCGGCGAACGCCGGGGACGGTCTGACGCTGGCGATGGCCGATGATGAAGCCTTTAACTTTTATTACCCCGACAACGTGAAGTTGCTGGCGCGTACCGGTGTCAACATTGTGCGCTTCAGTCCGCTCCACGATCGCGCGTTGCCCGATTGCCAGATGGTCTGGCTGGGCGGTGGCTATCCGGAACTGCATGCGGCCACGCTGGCGGCCAACAGCACCATGCTGGCAAGCCTGCGCGAGGCGCACCAGCGCGGCGTCGCGATCTACGCCGAGTGCGGCGGATTAATGTACCTCGGCAGCCTGCTGGAAGATGCTGACGGGGTCGAGCATCGCATGGCCGATATCATTCCCGGTCGCAGCAAAATGGGTAAACGACTGACCCGCTTCGGTTATTGTGAAGCGCAGGCTCTACAGCCCACGTTGCTGGCTGCGGAAGGTGACGTGCTGCGCGGTCATGAATTTCATTACTCCGACTTTTCCCCTGAAACGCCCGCCGTGCTGGCATGTCGCAAAGTCCGTGACGGTCAGACGGTGCAAGCGTGGTCTGGCGGCTGGCGAATCGGCAATACCTTTGCCAGCTATCTACACGTTCACTTTGCTCAGCGTCCATTAATGCTTAATCACTGGCTGAACGCCGCACGGGAGGCGTTATGACGCTACTGGCATGGTGCGTGGCCTGGCTTCTGGATGTCGTGATTGGCGACCCGCCAGACTGGCCGCATCCGGTGCGCTGGATAGGCAATCTGATCAATGTCGTGCAACGGATTATTCGCCGCTTCTGCCACAGCGATCGGGCGTTACGTATCGGCGGCGGGGTAATGTGGCTGGTGGTTGTGGGGCTGACGTGGGCGGTCGCCTGGGGCGTGTTACGGCTGGCGGCGCTGATTCATCCGTGGCTCGGTTGGGTCGTTGAAGTCTGGATGATCTTCACCGTGCTGGCGGGGCGCTGTCTGGCGACGGCCGCGCAGGAGGTTGAGCGCCCGCTACGTGAAGGTAACCTTGCGCAAAGCCGTGAAAAACTCTCGTGGATTGTCGGTCGCGACACGTCGCAACTTCAACCGGAACAGATCAACCGGGCAGTGGTGGAAACCGTTGCGGAGAATACGGTTGACGGCATCATCGCGCCGCTGTTCTTCCTGTTACTCGGCGGCGCGCCGCTGGCGATGGCCTACAAAGCGGTGAACACCCTGGATTCCATGGTGGGCTATAAGCACGAAAAATACCGGGCGATTGGCATGGTAAGCGCGCGGCTTGACGACGTCGCGAACTATATTCCTGCGCGGCTGAGTTGGCTGTTACTGAGCGCGGCGGCGGTTTTGTGTCGGCGTAATGGCTCCCGGGCGCTCTGCGTGGGGTGGCGAGACCGCTATAACCACAGCAGTCCAAACTGCGCGTGGGCGGAGGCATCCGTTGCCGGTGCGCTGGGCATTCGCCTGGGCGGCCCGAACGATTACTTTGGTGAGCGTGTTGAAAAACCGTGGATCGGCGACGCGCAGCGCACCATTTCCGTAGATGACATTTCCCAAACGATTCGACTGATGTGGGTCGCCTCAACGCTGGCTTTGGCGCTGTTCCTCGTAACGCGCTGGTTGGTGGTTGGGGTGGCCTGAGGATAAATGACAATGCAATACATCCAGCAACCCCAGGCGATTGAAGCCAAAAGTTTTGACATCATTGGCGAGATCATTAATGAAACGCGCCCGGAGTACCAGTTTGCCAGTCCGCTGCATGAAGCGATCATCAAGCGGGTGATTCATACCACCGCTGACTTTGACTGGCTGGATATTCTCTGGTTTTCGGGCGATGCGCTGGAAAAACTTTGCGCGGCGCTGAGTCGCCCGACGGTTATTTATACCGACACCACCATGGCACTTTCGGGGATTAACAAAACCCTGCTGGCGAAGACGGGGGGCGAGTGCCGCTGCTACATCAGCGATCCGCGCGTGGTAGCACAAGCGAAAGCGCAGGGGATCACCCGTTCAATGGCGGCGGTAGATGTGGCCGTGATGGAAGAGAGTGAAAAGGTGTTTGTCTTTGGCAACGCACCCACCGCACTGTTTCGCCTGCTGGAGCATGATGTGGCGGTAAGTGGCGTGGTGGGCGTACCGGTGGGGTTTGTCGGCGCGGCGGAGTCTAAAGAGGCGTTGACGCACAGTCAACTGCCCGCCATTGCTGCCCTTGGACGTAAAGGCGGCAGCAACGTTGCGGCGGCGATCGTCAACGCCATGCTGTATCACATGCAGGGGGCGCGATGAGCGATCAGACTTTCGACGCGCCCGTCTGGCATAACGGCAAAGCGCTGCGCAAAGGTTACACCACCGGATCGTGCGCCACGGCGGCGGCAAAAGTCGCCGCGCTGATGGTCCTGCGCCAGCATTTGATCCACCAGGTGTCGATTGTTACGCCGTCCGGCGTCACGCTGTGTCTGAACGTAGAATCGCCGCACATTGAAGGACAGCAGGCCATTGCCGCCATCCGCAAAGACGGTGGCGACGATGTGGACGCCACCCACGGCATGTTGATTTTCGCCCGCGTCACGCTGAACGATAGCGGCGAAATTGTCCTGCTCGGCGGCGAAGGGGTTGGCACCGTCACCCGCAAGGGGATTGGTTTACCCGTTGGCAGTGCGGCAATTAATCGCACCCCACGTCACACCATTGAATCCGCCGTGCGTGAGGCGATAGGCCCAGCGCGCGGGGCGGAGATCGAAATTTTTGCTCCGGAAGGCGAAGAACGGGCGCAAAAAACCTACAACTCGCGACTCGGTATTCTTGGCGGCATTTCCATCATTGGCACCACCGGCATCGTGACCCCAATGTCCGAAGAGAGCTGGAAGCGGTCGCTATCGTTGGAACTGGAAATTAAACGCGCCGCCGGGCTGGAGCGAGTGGTTCTGGTGCCGGGTAACCACGGTGAGCGTTTTGTCCGCGAACAGATGGGCATCGACACCAACGTGGTGGTCACTATGAGCAACTTTGTCGGCTACATGATTGAAGAGGCGGTACGACTGGGATTTCGCCAGGTTGTGCTCGTTGGCCATCCTGGAAAGCTTATCAAAATTGCCGCCGGGATTTTTCATACCCACAGCCACATTGCCGATGCGCGGATGGAAACGCTGGTGGCGCATCTGGCGCTGCTCGGGGCACCGCTGGAGTTGCTAACGCTGGTGAGCGACTGCGACACCACCGAAGCGGCAATGGAGCACATTGACGCGTACGGTTTTCAGCACATTTATAACCACCTTGCCGAACGCATCTGCCTGCGCGTGATGCAGATGCTGCGCTTTACCAAAACCCCGCCGACCTGCGACGCTGTCATGTTTTCGTTTGATAACCAGGTACTCG
The DNA here is from genome assembly GCF_950098555.1 of Citrobacter sp. T1.2D-1. Classification (NCBI taxonomy): domain Bacteria; kingdom Pseudomonadati; phylum Pseudomonadota; class Gammaproteobacteria; order Enterobacterales; family Enterobacteriaceae; genus Citrobacter; species Citrobacter sp. T1.2D-1. The sequence continues at coordinate 247,712 of NZ_CATNHH010000023.1, read as the reverse complement.
GCAGCAACCGGCCCGTCGAGGCTATCGCCCGGGAGATGCAATGCTGACGGTGGTTGGGATGGGGCCCGCTGGTCTGCTACTGATGACGCCAGCAGCGCGCGCGGCGGTTGACGAGGCTGATGTGCTGGTTGGCGGTCAGCGCCATTTGCAGCAGTTTCCGGACTTTCGCGGCGAGCAGTTTGCGCTGGGCGCCAACATTCCCGAGCTGCTGACGTGGATTGACACGCATCAGGATAAGCAGGTGGTGGTTCTGGCCTCCGGCGATCCGCTGTTTTACGGCATCGGTACGCGGATGGTGGCGCATTTTGGCATTGAGCAGGTACGTATCATTCCTGGTATTAGCGCGGTGCAGTATCTGTGCGCGCAGTCGGGAATCGACATGAATGACATGTGGCTCACCAGTAGCCATGGGCGCAGCGTCTGTTTCGATACGCTGGCCGAACATAACAAAGTGGCAATGGTCACCGACGGTCAGTGCGGACCGCGTGAAATTGCCGCGCAACTGGTTGCACGAGGAAAGGGCGATCGCTGGATGGTGATTGGCGAAAACCTGGCGATGGAAAACGAACGGATCCACTGGCTGCGCGTCAGCGAGGTCCATGCCGAATACGAGATGAATGCAGTGGTGATCCTTGATGAAAGATGAGCTTTTCCTGCGCGGTGAGAAGGTGCCGATGACCAAAGAAGCGGTACGTGCACTTGCTCTCGCAAAACTTGAGCTGCATCGGGCCAGTCACCTGATTGATATCGGGGCGGGGACCGGCAGCGTATCCATCGAAGCCGCGCTGCAGTTTCCGTCGCTGCACATCACGGCTATCGAGCGCAATCCGGCAGCGCTGCGTTTGCTCGACGAAAACCGTCAGCATTTCGCCTGCGCGAATATCGATATTCTGCCGGGCGAAGCGCCGATGATGATGACCGAGAAAGCCGATGCCGTCTTTATGGGCGGCAGCGGGGGGCATCTCACGGAACTGATCGACTGGTCCATGCGCCAGTTGCACGTTGGCGGGCGTCTGGTGATGACCTTTATCCTGCAGGAAAACCTCAACACCGCGCTGGCTCATCTGCAACAACTTGGCATGCAGGAGGTGGACTGCCTGCAAATGCAAATTTCGTCACTGACCACGCTGGGCGCGGGTCACTATTTCAAACCGAATAATCCCGTTTTTGTTATCGCCTGTCAGAAGGAAGAACACCATGTCTGAGTCATTTGATCCCCGTTGTGTGTGGTTTGTCGGCGCAGGTCCAGGTGACCGGGAACTGATTACCCTTAAGGGTTACCGGCTGCTGCAACAGGCGCAGGTGGTGATTTATGCCGGATCGCTTATCAACACTGAACTGCTGGAGTATTGCCCGGAGGGCGCGGAGTGTCACGACAGTGCGGAACTGCACCTGGAGCAAATCCTCTCCCTGATGGAAGAGGGCGTGAAGGCCGGGAAAACAGTGGTGCGCCTGCAAACCGGCGACGTGTCGCTGTATGGCTCGGTGCGCGAACAGGGCGAAGAACTGACCAAACGCGGCATCAACTGGCAGGTGGTGCCGGGCGTCAGCGCTTTCCTCGGCGCAGCGGCGGAGTTGGGCGTTGAATACACCGTGCCGGAAGTCTCGCAGAGCCTGATTATCACGCGGCTCGAAGGCCGCACGCCAGTACCGGAACGCGAACAACTGGAATCCTTCGCCAGCCACCAGACCTCAATGGCTATCTATCTCTCCGTCCAGCGCATCAATCGGGTGGCGGAACGGTTGATCGAGGGCGGTTATCCGGCGACCACGCCCGTGGCGGTTATCTATAAAGCGACCTGGCCGGAAAGCCAGACCGTGCGCGGCACGCTGGCGGACATCGCGGATAAAGTGCGCGATGCCGGGATCCGCAAAACGGCGCTCATCCTGGTCGGGAATTTCCTCGGAGATGAGTATCACTACTCCAGACTCTATGCCGCGGACTTTAGCCATGAATACCGTAAAGCCTGAATCTATCGCGCTGTTTTGCCTGACGCCCGGTGGCGTTCAGTTGGCAAAACGGCTGGCAGCGATGCTGCCGCTGACCTGTTTTACCAGTGAAAAACTGCTGGAGGACGGTTTTCTGCCTTTCGACGGCGGGTTCGCCCACGCCGCGCGCGACGCGTTCTCGAACTATTCCGCGCTGATTTTCATCGGGGCGACCGGCATTGCGGTGCGTGTGCTGGCCCCGCTGGTGAATGACAAGTTCAGCGATCCGGCGGTGGTGGTGATCGACGAGCGCGGGCAGCATGTGATCAGCCTGCTTTCCGGTCACGCGGGCGGCGCGAACGCGCTGACCCGTTATCTCGCCGGCATGCTGGGGGCCGATCCGGTGATTACGACCGCCACTGACGTCAATGAAATGGCGGCGCTGGATACCCTCGCGTTTCAGCTCAATGCCCGCATGACTGACTTCCGTACGGCGGTGAAAGTGGTGAATCAGATGCTGGTGAGCAACCAGCGAGTGGGACTGTGGTGGGATGAAGAACTGGATGAAGACGTCCGCCACTGCGATCGCCGTGGGTTCATTACCGTCACCGATCTCCAGCAACTACCGGAACTGGATGCGCTGGTGTGCGTCACGTTACGTAACGAACTGCCGGCTATCCCGGTTCAGCACTGGAAACTGGTGCCACAGCGAGTCGTCGCCGGAATTGGTTGTCGCCGCGATACCCCGTTCCCGCTACTGGCGGCACTGCTGGCTCGTCAGCTTGAAGCGCAGCGCTTTGACCCGCTGGCGTTGAAAGCTATCGGCAGCGTGTCGCTCAAGAAAGATGAAGAGGGGCTGATTCAGCTTGCCTCCTGCTGGCGCGTGCCTTTTGAAACCTTTACCGCTGACGCGCTGCGTGAGCATGAACATCACTTTCCGACCTCGCCGTTTGTTCGCCAGACGGTTGGCGTCGGAAGCGTCTCGGGTCCGGCAGCGTGGCTGCTGAGTCATGGGCAATTGACCGGCGAAACCCTGCGCGAGCAGGGCGTCACTATCACTTTGGGAGTTTCACACTGATGTTAACCGTAATCGGAATCGGCCCCGGCTCACAGGCCATGATGACCATGGAAGCCGTTGAAGCACTGCAGGCGGCAGAAATCATTGTGGGTTACAAAACCTACACCCACCTCGTCAAAGCGTTTACCGGTGACAAGCAGGTGATCAAAACCGGTATGTGTAAAGAGATCGAGCGCTGCCATGCGGCGATTGAACTGGCGCAGGCCGGACATAACGTGGCGCTGATCAGCAGCGGTGACGCCGGTATTTACGGCATGGCGGGACTGGTGCTGGAGTTGGTCAGCAAACAGAAACTGGATGTTGAAGTGCGCCTGATCCCAGGGATGACTGCCAGCATCGCTGCCGCGTCGCTGCTCGGTGCGCCGTTGATGCACGATTTTTGCCACATCAGCCTGAGCGATCTACTGACGCCGTGGCCGGTTATCGAAAAACGCATTATTGCCGCCGGGGAAGCAGACTTCGTGATTTGCTTCTACAACCCGCGCAGCCGGGGCCGTGAAGGACATCTGGCTCGCGCATTTGAACTGCTTTCCGCCAGCAAGAGCGGGCAAACGCCGGTAGGGGTGGTGAAATCTGCCGGGCGTAAAAAGCAAGAGAAATGGCTGACCACGCTGGGTGAAATGGATTTTGAACCGGTGGACATGACCAGTCTGGTGATCGTCGGCAACAAAGCGACCTATGTGCAGGAGGGTCTGATGATCACGCCACGAGGTTATGTGTTGTGAGTTTTGGCGAGGTTCTGGTCATGGGCGGCACCAGCGATGCCCGCGCGCTGTGCCAGCAACTGGACGCCGCCAACGTGGCGTACACCCTGTCGGTGGCGACGCCGACCGGGAAACAACTGGCCGGCGACATCAAGGGCCAGGTGCGCTGCGGTCGGCTGGAGCAGGATCAGATGGTGAACTGGCTGAAGGAAAACGGCACGCGTTGGGTGATCGACGCTTCGCACCCGTATGCCGAAGTGGTGAGCCGCAACATTCTGCGCGCCTGCGAACGGGCAGGAGTGCTGCTCAGTCGCTATCAGCGCCCGGAGCAGCTCAGCAATCTGACGCATCCGCTGCTCTTTGCCGTACAGAGCATTGATGAGGCGTGTGACGTTGCGCGACGTTTCGGCGAGCGAGTACTGCTGACCACCGGGAGTAAAGATCTGGCAACGTGGCGTGCGGGTTTACCAGAAAAAACGCTGCTCGCTCGCGTGTTGCCCGTACCCGAAGTGATTCAACAATGCGCCGATCTTGGCTTTGGCGTTGGTGAGACGTTCGCGCTGTGCGGACCGTTTAGCGCCGAGTTCAACGCCGCGTTTTATCGTCAGTGTCAGGCTGACGTCGTGATAACCAAGGCTTCTGGTGCAGAAGGTGGTTATCAGGAAAAGGTTCAACCCTGTCTGGATGCAGGCATTCCCTGCATCGTGATTACCCGCCCGGCGCCGCTGGTGACGGGAGATGAGTTACTGGAAAGTCAGGCCGCATTTGCGCAGCGTTTGGCGCGCTGGCTGGCCGCTGCTTAAGGAGTCAGAAAATGAAAAAAGCGCTTCTGGTGATAAGCTTTGGCACCAGCTATCACGACACCTGCGAGAAGAACATTGTGGCCTGCGAGCGCGATCTGGCCGCCAGCTGTCCCGATCGCGATTTGTTCCGTGCCTTTACCTCAGGAATGATTATTCGCAAGCTTAAACAGCGTGATGGTATTGAGATAGACACCCCGCTGCAGGCGCTGCAAAAGCTTGCTGAGCAGGGATATCAGGATGTGGCGATTCAGTCACTGCACATTATTAACGGCGACGAATACGAAAAAATTGTCCGTGAAGTGCAGAGTCTGCGTCCGCTGTTTGTCCGCCTGACGCTGGGCGTGCCGCTGCTGAGTAGCCATGACGATTACGCGCAGTTAATGCTGGCCCTGCGACAGCAGATGCCTGTGCCTGCCGACAATGAAAAAGTGGTGTTCATGGGCCACGGTGCCAGTCACCACGCGTTTGCCGCCTATGCCTGCCTCGATCACATGATGATGGCGCAGGGTTTCCCGGCGCGCGTCGGCGCGGTGGAGAGCTATCCGGAAGTCGACATTCTGATCGAGAGCCTGAGCAAAGAGGGCGTCAAAGCCGTCCATCTGATGCCGCTGATGCTGGTGGCGGGGGATCATGCCATCAACGATATGGCCTCTGACGAAGATGATTCGTGGAAAACTTTGTTTACTGCGGCAGGGATCACGGCAACGCCGTGGCTGAGCGGTCTTGGCGAAAACCCGGCGGTACGAGCGATGTTCGTTGCGCATTTGCAACAGGCGCTGAGCGTGGCGATGGAGGAAGCGGCATGAGCGGCAAACTGTACGCCCTGAGCACCGGTCCGGGAGCGGCCGATCTGATCACCGTTCGCGCTTCACGCATTCTGGGGGCGCTGGACATTCTCTATGCACCAGCGGGACGTAAGGGCGGCGACAGCCTCGCGCTTTCCATCGTGCGGGAATACATCGGCAAAAACACCGAAGTGCGCTGTTGCCATTTTCCCATGAGCGCAGACAGCGCGGAAAAAGAGGCGGTCTGGGATGAAGTGGCCGCCGCGCTGGTTAAAGACGTGAAGGCGGGTAAACAGGTGGGATTTATCACCCTGGGCGACGCCATGTTGTTCAGTACCTGGGTCTTTTTGCTACAGCGTATTGGTTGTCCTGACTGGCTGGAAATTGTCCCTGGCGTGACGTCGTTTGCCGCCATTGCCGCACGATCCAAAACGCCGCTGGCGATGGAACAACAGTCGCTGGCGGTGATCTCTTGTACCGCGCCGGAAGCGGAAATCGCCCAGGCGCTCCGTCAACACGACAGTCTGGTTTTAATGAAAGTGTATGGTCGATTCGCGCGGATTAAAGCGTTGCTGGAACAGGCTGGATTACTGGACTGTGCACTGATGATGTCCGAGGCCACGCTCCCGGGAGAGCAGTGCTGGCGGCATCTCAACGAGGTCAGCGACGATCAGCCGTTGCCTTATTTCTCGACCATCCTGGTCAACAAACAGTGGGAGTATGCAGAATGAAACTCGAACAACAGCTGAAACAGCTGTCATTCAGTGGGCTGGCTGCGGCGCTATTGCTGATGATTGTGCCGGAGCAGGCGTTCGCCATGCACATTATGGAAGGGTTTTTACCGCCGATGTGGGCGCTGGCCTGGTGGCTGCTGTTTTTACCGTGCCTGTGGTATGGACTGGTGCGTCTGCGTCATATCGTGATGGACGACAGTCATCAGAAGGTGCTGCTGGCGCTATGTGGGGCGTTTATCTTTGTGCTGTCTGCACTGAAGATCCCGTCGGTCACCGGTAGCTGCTCGCATCCGACGGGCGTTGGGCTGGCGGTTATCCTGTTTGGGCCGGGCGTGGTGGCGGTTCTCGGCGCTATCGTCCTGCTGTTCCAGGCGCTGCTGCTGGCGCACGGCGGCTTAACCACCCTGGGCGCAAACGGCATGTCGATGGCGGTGATTGGTCCGGTTGTCGGCTACATGGTGTGGAAAATGGCCTGCCGCGCCGGGATTCGCCGGGATGTTGGTGTCTTCCTCTGCGCGATGCTGGCGGATCTGGTGACCTACTTTGTCACGTCGGTGCAGTTGGGCGTGGCCTTCCCGGATCCCGAAGCGGGTGCGACAGGGTCTGTCGTCAAGTTTATGGGGATTTTCTGCCTGACGCAGATCCCGATTGCTATCGCCGAAGGATTGCTGACCGTGATGATCTACGACCAGTTGACGAAACGGCAACTGATTACCGCGCAAGGACATTAAGATGAAAAAGACGCTGATATTGTTAGCCATGGTGATTGCCCTGGTCATTCTGCCGTTTTTTATTGACCATGGCGGAGAGTTTGGTGGTTCAGACGGCGAGGCGGAAAGCCAGATTCAGGTGGTCGCCCCGCATTATGAGCCGTGGTTCCAACCGCTGTACGAACCGGCGAGTGGGGAAATTGAAAGCCTGCTGTTTACCTTACAGGGGTCGATTGGCGCGGCGGTAATTTTCTATATTCTGGGTTACACCAAAGGCAGACAACGCCGTGATGACCGGGCTTGATCGGCTGAGTTATCAGAGCCGCTGGTTTCACATCGCTCCTGAACGTAAGTTTCTGTTCTGGCTGCTGTTGATGATTCTGGCTTTTACCTTGCCCGCGTGGGGGCAGGGGATCGAACTGGCGCTGATAGCCGGGCTGACCTGTTGGCTGCTGCGGATCTCCCTGCGTCGCTGGTGTCGCTGGATGGCGTTGCCGTTTGGTTTTTTGCTGGTCGGCGTGGTGACGATCCTGTTCAGCGTCAGCCGCGACCCGCAAACGCTGCTGGTAAGTTTCCCCGTGGGCAGTTACTGGCTGGGCGTGACGGCGTCAGGACTTCACACCGCTAACGAGACGTTCTGGCGAAGTCTGGCTGCGCTGGCCGCCACGTTCTGGCTGGTGCTTAATCTGCCGTTTCCGCAGTTGATCGTCCTGCTCAAACGGGCGCGGGTGCCGCGCCTGCTGACGGAACAGATCCTGCTAACCTGGCGCTTTATTTTTATTCTGTTAGATGAAGCGATGGCAATTCATCGCGCGCAGACGCTGCGTTTTGGCTATCGTAGTCTGCCGATTGGCTATCGCTCGCTGGCGATGCTGGTGGGCGTTCTGTTCACCCGGGTGCTGATTCGCTATCAGCAAATGGCGGCGACGTTAGATATCAAATTGTATCAGGGTGATTTTCACCTGTAAGGAAAAACATGCTTGCCACCACCGAACTCTGGTTTCGTTATCAGGATGCGCAGGTACTTAAAGGGTTGACGCTGGATTTTTCGCAGCACGCCGTCACCGGACTGGTGGGGGCTAACGGTTGCGGGAAATCCACCCTATTTATGAATCTGAGCGGCTTACTGCGACCGCAGCAGGGCGCGGTACTGTGGCAGGGAAAACCGCTGGACTACAGTAAGCGTGGTTTACTGGCGCTGCGTCAGCAGGTGGCGACAGTGTTTCAGGATCCCGATCAGCAAATTTTCTACACCGATATCGACAGCGATATCGCTTTCAGCCTGCGCAATCTTGGCGTGGAGGAAGCGGAAATTGCCCGACGAGTCGACGAGGCGTTAACGCTGGTAGATGCTCAGCATTTTCGCCAGCAGCCGATTCAGTGCTTAAGTCACGGTCAGAAGAAACGAGTGGCCATCGCCGGCGCGCTGGTGTTACGGGCGAAATATCTGTTACTCGATGAACCCACGGCGGGTCTTGATCCTTCGGGGCGCAGCCAGATGATTGACATCATCAAACGGATTGTGGCGCAGGGAAACCACGTGGTGATCTCCAGCCATGATATTGATCTGATTTATGAAGTCAGCAACGCCGTCTACGTCTTACGTCATGGCGAAGTGCTCGCGCACGGTGAACCGGGCGAAGTCTTTGCTCGCACGGCGCTGATTGAAGAGGCCGGGTTAACGCAACCCTGGCTGGTGAAACTGCACGCGCAGTTAGGCATGCCGCTGTGCAAAACCGAAGATGAATTTTTCAGTTGTATGCGACAACGCGCAATCAAGGAGGCGTCATGACGCAGGCCATTATGTTGCAGGGAACGGCGTCTGACGTCGGCAAGAGCGTTCTGGTGGCGGGTTTGTGCCGCATATTTTATCAGGATGGTCGGCGGACCGCACCGTTCAAGTCGCAGAATATGGCGCTTAACTCCGGCATTACGCCGGAGGGGAAAGAGATGGGCCGCGCGCAGATATTCCAGGCCGAAGCGGCGGGTATTGTGCCGGATGTCCGTATGAATCCAGTGCTGTTGAAACCGACCAGCGATCGCAAGGCGCAGGTGGTACTAATGGGGCAGGTGGCGACCGATATGGACGCGGTCAGCTATCACGAATACAAACCGCGTCTGCGCGAGCAAATCCTCTCCGTTTATACCAGTCTGGCGCAGGAGTTTGATGTACTGGTGCTGGAAGGCGCGGGCAGTCCGGCGGAGATCAACCTGCGCGACCGCGACATCGTTAACATGGGGATGGCCGAGATGGCGCAGTGCCCGGTGATTCTGGTCGCCGATATCGATCGCGGCGGGGTGTTCGCCTCTATTTACGGTACGCTGGCGCTGCTGCATGAACACGAGCGTGCGCGGGTGAAAGGGGTGATCATCAATAAATTTCGCGGTGATGTGGCGCTGCTTAATCCCGGCATCGAACAGATTGAAAGCCTGACCGGCGTTCCCGTGCTGGGGGTGATGCCGTGGCTGGATGTCGATCTCGAGGATGAAGACGGCGTGGCGCTGCAAAAAGGGAAATACCTGCGTACGGAAAAACGCGATATCAACATTGCGGTGGTGCAAATCCCGCATATCTCCAATTTCACCGATTTTAACGCGCTGGCAGCGCAACCTGATGTGCGCGTGCGCTATGTACGCCATCCGCAAGAGTTGGCGGATGTTGATCTGGTTCTCCTGCCGGGCAGCAAAAATACGCTCGGCGATCTGGTATGGCTACGTGAAAGCGGTATGGCTCACGCGGTGTTGCAGGCGCACCAGCAAAACATCCCCATCGTTGGGATCTGCGGTGGCTATCAGATGCTCGGTGAGACCATCATTGATGAGGTTGAATCGGGACTGGGAACGCTGCCGGGACTGGGGTTGCTTGATACTGTCACCCACTTTGCCCAGCGGAAAACTACCACTCAGGTAACGGCGACGATGTCGTCGGCTCTGCCTGACTGGCTGTCTGCGGCGTCCGGGTTGCCGGTACGCGGCTATGAAATTCATATGGGTGAAACGACGCTGAACGGTGGCTGTCGGTCGGTGATGCAACTCCAGAAGCACGGCGAAAACGTCGCGGATGGTGCCGTCACGGCAGATGGACGGGTGTTTGGCACCTATCTGCACGGTCTGTTCGACAGTGATGGCTTTACGCGGGCGCTGATTAACGGCCTGCGCGAGCGTAAAGGCCTGGCTCCCCTGGATCCCGCCTTCCAATACGCGCAATATAAATCGCAGCAGTTCGATCTGCTGGCGGATGCGATGCGGCAACACATCGATATTGAGAAAATTTATACCATCATGCAGCAACACCGGGAGTCCGTATGATGATTCTGGTCACTGGCGGCGCGCGCAGCGGTAAGAGTCGTCATGCCGAAGCGCTAATCGCGGATTCCCCGCAGGTGCTGTACATCGCGACATCGCAGATTTTTGATGACGAGATGGCAGCGCGTATTCAGCATCATCGCGAGGGTCGCCCAGCGCACTGGCGTACCGCCGAGCGCTGGCAACATCTTGATGCGCTGATCGCTGCGGATAACGCGCCGGATGAGGCCATTCTGCTGGAATGTATCACGACGATGGTCACTAACCTGCTGTTTGCCTTTGGCGGTGACAGCGATCCGGATAGCTGGGACTACGCGGCCCTGGAAACGGCGATTGAGGCGGAGATCCAGACGCTGATCGCGGCCTGCCAGCGATGTCCGGCGAAGGTGGTCTTGGTAACCAACGAAGTCGGGATGGGGATTGTGCCGGAAAACCGTCTGGCACGTCACTTTCGGGATATCGCCGGGCGCGTGAATCAGCGTCTGGCGGCTGCGGCGGATGAGGTCTGGCTGGTGGTATCCGGTATTGGAGTCAAAATTAAATGAGTAAGTTGTTCTGGGCAATGCTCTCTTTTATTACGCGTTTGCCTGTTCCTGGCCGCTGGTCACAAGGACTGGAGTTCGATCAGTATTCACGCGGTATTGTGACTTTCCCACTCATTGGCCTGCTGCTTGGTGCCTTGAGTGGGCTGGTGTTTATGCTCTTTCAGCCCTGGTGCGGCGCACCGCTGGCAGCGCTTTTCACCGTGTTAGCGCTGGCGCTGATGACGGGAGGCTTTCACCTCGATGGTCTGGCCGATACCTGTGACGGTGTTTTCTCTGCCCGTAGTCGGGAACGCATGCTGGAGATTATGCGCGACAGCCGCCTGGGAACGCATGGCGGCCTGGCGCTCATTTTTGTTCTGCTGGCGAAAGTTCTGGTGGTCAGCGAACTGGCGCTACGCGGTACTCCTGTGCTGGCGGCGCTGGCGGCCGCCTGTGCGGTAGGGCGCGGGACGGCCGTGCTGTTGATGTACCGCCATCGCTACGCCCGTGAAGAGGGACTAGGCAATGTGTTTATCGGCCATGTCACCGGAACGCAAACCTGCTTTACTCTTGGCCTTGCGGCGATTCTGGCGGCGGTCCTCCTGCCCGGAATGCAGGGCATAGCGGCTCTGGTCGTGACGATGGTGGCGATCTTCTTGCTGGGACAACTGTTAAAACGTACGTTGGGTGGACAAACCGGCGATACGCTGGGTGCGGCAATAGAACTTGGTGAGTTGATATTCCTGCTGGCTCTGCTGTGAGTCAGCCAACACAATGAGAACCCTTATGCAAACGTTAACCTCTTTACTCCGCGAAATTCCGCCGATGAACCGTGACGCCATGACGCGAGCGCAGCAGCATATTGACGGCCTGCTTAAGCCGCCGGGTAGTCTTGGACGACTGGAGGCGCTGGCGGTACAACTGGCGGGTATGCCGGGTTTGAACGGGGTACCGCGTGTCGGCGAGAAAGCGATACTGGTGATGTGTGCCGATCACGGAGTCTGGGATGAAGGGGTTGCCGTTTCACCTAAAGTGGTGACCGCTATTCAGGCGGCCAATATGACGCGCGGCACGACGGGCGTCTGCGTGCTTGCGGCCCATGCCGGTGCAAAGGTTCATGTGATCGACGTGGGGATTGATGCGGAACTCATCCCCGGCGTGGTGAACATGCGCGTGGCGCGAGGGTGCGGGAATATTGCCACCGGTCCGGCAATGAGCCGTACGCAGGCGGAAGAGCTGCTGCTGGAAGTTATTCGCTACACGCGCGAACAGGCACAGCGCGGCGTGACGCTGTTTGGCGTGGGTGAATTGGGGATGGCGAATACCACGCCTGCCGCGGCGATTGTCAGCGTGCTGACAGGCAGCGAGGCTGAAGCAGTGGTAGGGATTGGCGCCAATCTGCCGCTTTCCCGCGTGGGAAATAAAGTAGAGGTGGTTCGTCGCGCGATTGCCGTCAACCAACCCAATCCGCATGATGGGCTGGACGTGCTGGCGAAAGTCGGTGGTTTTGATCTGGTGGGCATGGCGGGGGTCATTCTGGGGGCCGCTTCCTGCGGCTTACCGGTGTTGCTGGATGGCTTCTTGTCCTATTCCGCTGCGTTGGCAGCCTGCCAGATTGCGCCTGAGATCAAGCCGTATCTGATTCCTTCGCACTTCTCCGCCGAAAAAGGGGCGCGGATTGCGCTGGAGCATCTGGAGCTCGATCCCTATCTCAATATGGGAATGCGTCTGGGCGAGGGCAGCGGTGCCGCACTGGCTATGCCGATCGTGGAGGCCGCTTGCGCGATGTACAGCAACATGGGGCAACTGGCTGCCAGCAATATCGTTCTGCCGGATGGTAAAGAAACCGTCTGATACGTCTGTTTTCTGGCCTGCGCACTGTGCTGTTCGCCGGCCAGTTTCAGAAGACGGCAGAGGGTATAGGTTTACGCACGTTAAAAAAGCTATAATTTCCCTACATCTGCCGCGACTGAGGAAAGGGAAATGTTGCCTCGTGTAAAATTGTTCTGTTCATTATTTATGCTGTTTGCAAGCCAGAGCGCGCTGGCTGTCAGCTATCCACTACCACCTGAAGGAAGTCGTCTGGTCGGAAATCCGCTGACGATTACTGTCCCTGACAAGAATACTCAACCGCTTGAAGCTTTTGCCGCGCAGTACGGACAAGGGCTGAGCAATATGCTGGAAGCCAATCCGGATGTGGATGTGTTCCTGCCGAAGTCGGGTTCAACGCTGGTTGTGCCGCAGCAAATCATTCTGCCGGCTACCGTTCGTCAGGGCATTGTCGTGAACGTGGCGGAGATGCGTCTCTACTACTATCCGAACGGCAGTAATACCGTTGAGGTTTTCCCTATCGGTATTGGTCAGGCAGGGCGAGAAACGCCGCGTAACTGGGTGACGAAAGTTGAGCGTAAGCAGGAGGCACCGAGTTGGACGCCAACGGCGAATACCCGTCGTGAATACGCGAGAAGGGGAGAAAGCCTGCCCGCCTTCGTTCCTGCCGGGCCGGATAACCCCATGGGGCTGTACGCTATCTATATCGGCAAGCTGTACGCTATTCATGGCACCAATGCTAATTTCGGCATTGGTCTGCGCGTGAGCCAGGGCTGCATTCGTTTACGCAACGATGATATCGAGCATCTGTTCCAGAATGTACCTGTGGGAACCCGCGTGCAGATCATCGATCAGCCGGTGAAAACCACCGCAGAACCGGATGGCAGTCGCTGGGTGGAAGTGCACGAACCACTGTCCCGTAACCGCTCAGAATATGAATCTGACAAAAAAGTCCCACTGCCGATCACGCCTGTGATGCGTAGCTTTATGAGCGGTGAGGGTGTGGATGTTCACCGCGTCAGCGAAGCGCTCGAACGCCGCTCGGGGATGCCCGTCAACATTAGCCATGGGCAAACCGGAATTTGATGGCGCTGAGGCTGCTGTCAGAAAAGCAAAAAGCCCGCTAAAAAGCGGGCTTTTTTAATATGGCTCCTCTGACTGGACTCGAACCAGTGACATACGGATTAACAGTCCGCCGTTCTACCGACTGAACTACAGAGGAATCGTTGTGGAGGCTTATCTTAGCGGCGAAAAATCTTTTGTCAAACCCCATTTCCGACATTGGCGATTAATTGGCGCTTCTCTCAACAATTTGTTGCAATTGCAGTGATTTTATCGGGAAAAAACTTTGCAGCTTTTCCGTTTCTCCCTCATCATTTGAAATGAGGTTTCAACTTTCTTCTCTAAGGTCCATTTTGAACGTCTCCGCAGCCCTACGCCAGGCCGTCGCCCGCACGCCCTGGTATGCCAAACGCAAGAGTTATAAGGTCCTTTTCTGGCGTGAAATTACCCCGCTTGCCGTGCCTATATTTCTGGAGAATACCTGTGTTTTGCTGATGGGCGTACTCAGTACGTTTCTGGTCAGTTGGTTGGGGAAGGAGGCGATGGCGGGCGTCGGTCTGGCCGACAGTTTCAATATGGTGATTATGGCCTTTTTTGCTGCTATCGATCTGGGAACGACGGTCGTGGTGGCCTTTAGCCTCGGTAAGCGCGATCGCAGACGCGCCCGTGCGGCGGCCCGACAATCTCTGGTGATTATGACGCTGTTTGCCGTGATTCTGGCGGCGGTGATTCACTACTTTGGTGCGCAGATTATCAATGTTGTTGCGGGAGAAGCAACGGCGGAAGTGAAGGCGCTGGCGCTGACCTATCTGGAATTAACGGTCATTAGCTATCCTGCTGCGGCGATCGCCCTGATTGGCAGCGGTGCGTTGCGCGGTGCGGGCAATACGAAAATCCCACTGCTGATTAATGGTGGGATGAATATCCTCAACATCATCATCAGTAGCATCCTGATTTACGGGGTTTTTTCCTGGCAAGGGGTCGGTTTTGTCGGCGCTGGACTGGGCCTGACCATTTCGCGCTATATCGGCGCGATCGCCATTATCTGGGTACTGATGATTGGGTTTAATCCGGCGCTGCGCATATCGCTGAAAAGTTATTTTAAACCGTTGAACTTCGCCATCATCTGGGAAGTGATGGGGATTGGTATCCCAGCCAGTATTGAATCCGTACTGTTCAACGGCGGTAAGTTGTTAACGCAGATGTTCGTCGCGGGGATGGGGACCAGCGTCATTGCCGGTAATTTCATTGCTTTCTCCATTGCCGCGCTGATTAACCTACCGGGGAACGCGCTGGGGTCTGCATCCACCATCATTACCGGAAGGCGTCTGGGAAACGGACAAATTGCCCAGGCAGAGATTCAACTGCGTCATGTGTTCTGGCTTTCCACTATTGGCCTGACCGCTATCGCCTGGTTGAGTGCACCGTTTGCCGGGCTGATGGCATCGTTTTACACCCGCGATCAGGAGGTAAAAGACGTTGTTGTCATCCTGATTTGGCTCAACGCGGCATTTATGCCGATCTGGGCCGCTTCCTGGGTTTTACCTTCAGGGTTTAAAGGCGCGCGCGATGCTCGCTTCGCCATGTGGGTATCGATGCTGGGGATGTGGGGCTGCCGTGTGGTTGCTGGCTATACGCTGGGGATTGTACTAGGCTGGGGTGTCGTGGGGGTCTGGATGGGGATGTTCTTCGACTGGGCAGTACGTGCAGTGCTGTTTTACTGGCGTATGGTTAGCGGTCGTTGGCTCTGGAAGTATCCGCGTCCGAAACATGAAAAGGTGACAAAATCCCCCGTTGTGTCTGAATAAACGACGAAGTGGAGAATATTTCGGCAAACAGTCGCGATAGCGCATTCAGGCTTTGACATTGGCAGTGGGCGTCGCTAATATGCGCCCCGTTCACACAATTCCTCTGTAGTTCAGTCGGTAGAACGGCGGACTGTTAATCCGTATGTCACTGGTTCGAGTCCAGTCAGAGGAGCCAGATTAAAAAAGCCCGCTTTTTAGCGGGCTTTTTGCTTTTCCATCTTCAGACCAGCTTAACGGAACGGCGGCTCGTTGAAGGTACGCAGTTTACGGGAGTGCAGACGGTCGCCTTCAGCACGCAGCAGATCAATAGCGCGAATACCAATCTGCAGGTGTTCGGAAATTGCCCCCTCGTAGAAACGGTTTGCCTGACCGGGCAGTTTGATCTCGCCATGCAGTGGCTTATCAGAGACGCACAGCAAGGTGCCATATGGCACACGGAAACGGTAACCCTGCGCGGCAATAGTGGCGCTTTCCATGTCAATCGCCACGGCACGGCTCAGGTTAAAGCGTAGCGCTGAGGCGGAGTAGCGCAGTTCCCAATTGCGATCGGAAGTGGTCACCACGGTTCCGGTGCGCAGACGCTGTTTGACCTCTTCACCGGGCATGCCGCTGACCATCTTCGTTGCGTCATACAGGGCGCGCTGTACCTCAGCGATACTTGGAATCGGGATATCTGGCGGCAGTACCGCATCGAGCACCTGATCGTCACGCAGGTAGGCATGAGCAAGCACGTAGTCGCCAATCGCCTGGCTTTCACGCAGACCGCCGCAGTGACCAATCATCAACCAGACATCCGGGCGCAGTACCGCCAGGTGGTCGCAGATCGTTTTGGCGTTGGACGGGCCTACACCAATATTCACCAGCGTGATCCCCTGACCGTCGGAAGTGATCAGATGCCATGCTGGCATCTGATGTTTCTTCCATGCCAGATCGGAAATCGCTTCTTCGGGTGCTTCCGTTTCAGCCGTGATCCAGATCCCTCCGGCGCAGGAGAGGGCAATATACGGGCTGTCCGGATCCAGAATCTGGCTGCATCCCCAGCGTACAAACTCATCCACATAGCGGGTGTAGTTGGTGAACAACACGAACGGCTGAAAATGTTCCACTGGCGTCCCGGTATAGTGGCGCAAACGTGCAAGAGAGAAATCGACCCGGCGCGCGTCAAAGTGCGACAGGGGAGAATACTCGACCGGATGATAGATGCCATCTGCGGTTTCATCGCCAATTTGCGCCAGCTCGGTGGTTGGGAAATGGCGGGTTAACCCGGCACTCATGGAGCGATCAAGTGTGAGTTCGGAACCATCAATCACGTAGGGATAGGGGATTTCATGCTGCGAAGGCTCCACGGTTATCTGGGCGTCGTAATCCTGATACAGCAGCGTGAGCTGCTCTTCCAGATAGGGACGAAACAGTCCTGGCCGGGTGATGGTGGTGGTATAGCAACCCGCATGGGTAAAGCGTCCATACGCGCGGGTTTTGGGGGGGTTGGTGGCATTGCCATCCCAGGTAACAGAAAGCGATGGGTAAACAAAAAGACCTTTACTCCGGGCGATGATATCGGGAAGTTCCCCCGTTTCAATGTACTTGCCAATGGCACTGCGTAGCGCCTGAACTGACTGCTCGTAGAGTGCGTCAAGTTTTTCCAGCGCTTGTGCAGGTGTCAGGCTGGAGCCCTTACTCTTCATCTGTGTCTCCTTGTTCTACAGGTGTACTGCTCACCTGATAGTATGTCACCAGAATGTGAAACAAAAGGCAGAGTTTTAGAGAAGAGGCGAGAGCCGAATGGCCCTCGCAGAGTACTCAGGCGTGTTGCTTATCTTTCATCAACAATGCGGTAGCGGCCGAGATCAGGCAGCCGGCCAGTAGATAGATAGCCACACTGTGCCAGTCGCCGCCAGAGAAGGTGACCAACGCCGCAGCGATGAAGGGGGTAAATCCGCCGCCCACCACGCTGGCGACCTGATAACCCACGCCAGCCCCGCTGTAGCGATATCCCGCACCAAACATGCCGGTGAACATGGGTTGCTGTACGCAGACCACCATGTCATGGGCGATATTGGCGAGCATTATCGAGAAGAAGACAATCCAGAAGATCGACTGTGATTCGAGCGCCATAAAGAACGGAAATGCGCTCAGCGTGCCAATCAACGCGCCGGTAATATAAACGCGTCGGCGGCCAAAACGATCTGCTAACCAGGCAAAGCAGGGGATAGTCAGACAGCTCAGCCCACCAACCAGCAGGCCAATATTCAAAAAGAGCTCACGCGGCAGACCAAGATTTTGCGTCGAGTAGTTCAGGGCGAAAGCGGTAACGATATACATGGTCAGCAGTTCGCACAGGCGAAGCGCAATAATCTTTAAAAATGCCCCCGGATGGCGGGCGAGCGCTTCCATCACCGGCAGGCGTTTTTTCTCTTCAGAGGGTTGCTGCTTTTGCTGTTCAAATTCAATGGACTCTTCCATCCCGTTTCTCACCCACAGCGCGCCAAGCACCAGGACGATGCTGAACAGGAACGGAATGCGCCAGCCCCAGCTCAGAAACTGTTCGTCGGTGGTCAAATAACTGATCACTGACACAAGGCCGGTGGAAAGAAGCAAACCGACGCCGTAACCCACCTGTACTCCGCTGCTATAGAACGCTTTTTTGTTTTCTGGCGCACTTTCTACGGAGAGTAACGCGGCACCGCCCCACTCACCGCCGACGGCAAATCCCTGAATGGCGCGCAGCAGTACCAACAGCACCGGCGCCCACCAGCCGATAGCGGCGAATGAAGGAAGAATGCCGATCAATGCTGTGGCAATCCCCATCATCCAGACGGTGAGCATCAGCATCCGCTTACGGCCTAAGCGATCGCCGAAGTGGCCGAAGATCACGCCGCCCAGCGGACGGAATAAGAAACCCACACCAAAGGTTGCAAATGCGGCAAGCGTGCCCATTGCCGGACTAACCTGTGGGAAAAACTCGCGGTTGAATACCAGGGCTGCGGTAATGCCATAAAGCAGAAAATCGTACCAGTCGACGACGGCTCCGGCAAAGCTGCCCAGCGCGGCGCGTCGAGCGCGATTAATCGATGGGGTTTCCTCTGAGGAGGGCGTGGAGATGAGGGTGGAATCCATAGTAATCCTGTCTGTACTGATTTTATTATTAGTATGGGAATGAGAGTCACACACATTGCGGCCAACCTATAAGCGGCTGCTATGAGACTACCGCGGCAGACAGGAAGAGAAAACGATTTTTAATCCGACGAGAGCAGAACAGGGAAATTAAGCGAGTATGGTGTTCGGAAAAGCAAAAAACCCGCTAAAAAGCGGGCTTTTCAAAATTTGGCTCCTCTGACAGGGATCGCCTTAGCCAGTGACTGGCTAATAAGCAAGCTCACTAACTCTCAATTCTCATCCTGCAAGACCACCAGGATGACTACCAATCGACGCTGATGAGCGAATCAGGGGGCTGGGATGTCGTTACTTATTGTTGGAATTGGGGACATGCTGCTGCATCAATTCAACGATCCAATCAATAAAAACGCGTAGTTTAGCGTTGACATGGCGGTTCGGCGGAAACGCCAGGTGCAGGGGCATTGGACTGATACGCCACTGCGCAAATAACGGAATCAAAGAGCCAACAGCCTGATGTGGTGCCGCCATATAGACTGGCAGCACAATCACTCCTAACCCGGCTAACCCAGCTTCCAGGTAAGCATTGCCATCATCCACGGCAAGTACATAGCTGCCCGTGATTTCAATATGTTCACTCTCATTGCGCAGTATCAGAGGATCAATCTTACCCGTGCGTGAGGACAAGAATCCCACGATGCGATGGTCGGTATTTTCCAGCTCTCGCGGGTGCGCAGGGACGCCAAGGCGTTCCACATAACCGGGGGCGACGTAGACGCCGATTTGCAAATCTCCGACATGGCGTGCGATTAGGGACTGGTCGTTGATTTCGCCACCGCGCAGGACGCAATCCACGTTGTCGCCGATCAGATCCACTATCCTGTCACTCACGCCCATGTCGAACTGGATATCTGGGTAGCGTGCGTGAAAAGCCGGTAGAGCCGGTATCAAAATGAAGCGGGCCAGTGGACTGGGCACATCCACCCGTAGCCGACCCCTGGGCGTAATCGCCGCACTGGACAGGCTGTTTTCAGCATCCTCCATGTCTGCCAGCAGGCGGATGACGCGTTCGTAGTAGATCGCGCCATCGGGAGTCACGCCGAGCTTGCGGGTGGTGCGATGGAGCAACTTGACGCGCAGGCGCGCTTCCAGCTGCTGAATGAGTTGCGTCACCGTGGTTTTGCTCATATGAAGCGTTTGGGCAGCCTTTGTGAAGCTACCTGCCTCCACCACGCGAGCAAAGGCGCGCATCGCATCGAAACGATCCATTCCTTATCCTCTCTTTTCACCGATTGTTTGGATTTTACAAACAATGATGGACAAAGTCGCTTGTTTATCCACCCGATCCAGCACCTGTAAAGTGTCTTTATGTTCACCGGGCTGATTTCGCCCCATTGCAAAGGTATAAACATGACAGCACGTGAAGCAGTTTTTCCCTTCGGTCGGCAGGCGCTCTATGAGCGCAATCGTTATTCACCAGCCATCAAATCCAACGGTTTCTTGTTCGTTTCGGGGCAGGTTGGTAGCCGCGAGGATGGTTCGCCTGAGCACGATCTAAAAGCGCAGGTCAGGCTGGCATTCAATAATCTTAATGCTGTTCTCGCAGCTGCGGGCTGCACGTTCGGTGACGTGGTTGACGTTACCCTCTTTGTCGTTGATCCCGAGTCAAACCTCGACGCTATCTGGAGTATCCTGCCAGAATATTGGGGGGAAGCGCCTTACCCTACGTTGACTGGGATCGGCGTGACGTGGCTTTACGGCTTCAAGTTTGAGATTAAGGTGATTGCCAGGCTGCCCTAACCGTTACGGGTCTTTCCGCCAATCGATAATTCAAGAAGGCAGCCCGCGCTGCCTGTAGAGGTATATGCCGGATCGGGATAGTTTGCCAGATTGGTCTGGATTTACTGATGAGACTGAGGAAAATTTATGAAAGCAGCGGTTTATGACGTGGAAGGCGCTCCAGGCGTCCTGAAATATGTCGATATTCCGGAACCAGTCACAGGGCCTGATGACATCCTGATTTCTGTCGAGGCTATCTCGATTGAAGGTGGAGATCTGATCAATCGCCGTTCAACTCCGCCGCCTTTACCTTCATGGATTGTCGGCTACGCGGCTGCGGGCACCGTTGTTGCCGTCGGATCGAAAGTCCGTAGCCGTGCGGTTGGGGACAGAGTCGCTGCTTTTCACATGCAGGGATCACATGCGGAACGTTGGGCTGTACCCGCGGAACGAACCTGGCTTATACCAGATGGGGTGGATATGGCAGAAGCGGCGGTGTTGCCGATTTCTTTTGGAACCGCGCATCATTGCCTTTTCACACGAGGCATGCTCCGGCATGGAGAAACCGTCCTTATTCAGGCCGCTGCTGGTGGCGTAGGGATCGCGGCCGTTCAGCTTGCCTCACAAGCAGGCGCAACAGTCATCGCTGTGACAAGCGGAACGCAGCGAAGAAACCGGCTGCTTGAACTTGGTGCCGCTCATGTCGTGGATCGCGCAGAGAATAACGTCGTGGACAGTGTCCGACAGTACACCCATGGCACCGGTGTTGACCTCGTCATCGATCCGGTGGGGACGACGTTGCCTGCTTCGCTTTCTGCACTCGCTCCGCAAGGACGTCTCGTCTTCGTCGGTAATGCGGGCGGTGGCAGTCTGACTGTCGATTTGTGGCCGCCAATGCAGTCTAACCAGACGCTCATGGGGGTGTTCATGGGCCCCCTTTTTGAAAGGCCCGGCGTTCGGACAAGTGTGGACGACATGTTGCAGGCTGTAGCAGCAGGGCGCATCAGGGTTGTCATTGACCGCATCTTCCCTCTGGCTAACGCTGCCGCGGCCCACGAATTCGCTGAGACAGCGAAACCGCTTGGCCGCATCGTTATGAAGCCATGAGGCGCATTTTCGCACCACGCTCTGAATAGCGGACATCGGGTATGGCTTCTCGGGTAGCAGGAATCTCCCAGAGTTTGTTTCTGGAATCGATCTCAGACCAACGGGCGAAACGTAGTTCGCTGGAACGGATAAACAGGTGCAGGGTGAGTGAGACTGCCAGGCGGGTTAATTCTCGTCCTTGCTGGTCGTCCTGAATACGGGTCAATAATTCGGGTAGTCGTTCGAGTGAAAGCGCAGGGTAGTGGCGTTTAACGAGAGGGGAGATTATATCGTCCAGATTTTTCACGCTAACCTATTGAATCTGAATCACATAGGTATTCGCAAAGCGGCATGAAAACAAGAATTTGGCTCCTCTGACTGGGATCGCCTTTGCCAGTAACTGGCTAATATGTAAGCTAAACCTGAATTGCCGTTCTGTCAAGACCACCAGAATGACCACCAATAGATCTTATCTGCATCTGCAAAGTTAGATACTATAGATTAAGGGGGATATCTCTTGGATGTCTTCTTCCTCACAGAGAAAAAATCGTAGAATTATATATATTAATAGGTAAAACCTTTTGGCTGTTTAGTGTCATTGGAATATACTGTCTTTATATACATGGTTGTATACTTCAATGATTACTAGCAAGTAAAAATAAGAATATAATATATTATGTAGTTTTTATATGTTCTTGGTTGGAATGATTTTGAATAAGGACCATACATGGCTGATAGTAATGAAAATTTAAATAATAATTGCCCCTCATGCGGTAGCAAGCTTGATTCTGATGAAGTATGTGCTTGTGGCTATGACCCAAGCTTGGATGTGCAGGAGGAAAGTTATGTCCCTCAGTTTGCATTGACAGCAACTCTGGATAAAGTGTCAGGGGATTCCGGCCCTATTTTTAAAGAGTCTTTAGGTGAAGTTTGGACATTAGATACAGAAGACGTTCAGCTTTTCATTAAACAAATCGAGAAAAAATTTAAACTTAAAAGAAAACTTCATGGTGTAATCGATGAAAATAAAATGCCATTAAGTGCACCTATTTCTTTCAGTAAATATCTAAATCAAAATATAGATTTTAAATCATTTGTTCAGTCAATGATGGATAGAATGAGAGGTGAAGCGAATAATGATAAATCAAGGCTTTCTGGTGGGGCTATAATATTTATTCATTACAATGTAGATAATGATAAAGAAAGTAGTGGTCGTCTTTTTATTATCATGGTGGATAGAAAAGGAGTCTTTAATTTTGATAAGAATCTTATTCCAGAGAAATTACCATCTATAGATATAGATTCCTTGCGACAAGCTGTCCTTGTTGATTTGACTTTATTCAAAGCAAGCTACCCAGAAAATAATGGCGACCCTTATCTGCACTTTATATCTGGTCGATCTAGTAGCGAATTCTTTAAGCGAGCATTGGGTTGTAACCCAAAAATTGATAATAATAGAAGTATTGATGAAACAAATAGAGCTGTTGATGATTTTGTTAAGGTAATGAAGTTAAAGCACATCGATAGAGTTAAAGTAAAGAAAGCAGTCGAAGCTTTGATGAAATCAAAAGCAAAAGATCCCACTGATAGAAAGTTAACGATTGAAGATATAGGGAATTGTATAGAGAAAACCCTTCCTGAGAATAAAGAATTAAAAGGGAAGTTTGTACAGTTCGCGGATGTTAATGAATATGTTATTGATGATTTTTTCGAACCAAGCAGATTTTCTGGAAGTAGCTTTGGGGAAATAAAGATTTCTGATGCGGAACAGGAATATGAATGTAAAATATCTGTTGATGCAATTAGCGAGGATGATACATCAAATGCAAAAGTTATATATGATAGAGCTAATGGTCAATTAATAATACGATTGTCGCATAATGCAGTAACTGAAATCGAGAAAATAGTTGGTTAAATTTACAAGGAGTAGTGATGAGCGACATGAATGATTTTGAAACATTAGTAAATGCTATCTTATCGGCTAAAATTGAAGTCGATAGCGGCTATATGTTGCTCGAATTTGAAGACCAATCAATTGATATTAACATAATATCTAATTTAATCAAAGATTATGGTTTAGCCGTAGAACCTGAAGTTGAAAGTAAAGAGATTATTTTTCCGTTGTCTTCTGGGGCATTTCGAGATGATTCAAATATATATAGTACGCTAGATTCCTTTTTAAGAACATGTATTTCTTTAGGTTATATTCCTAATAAATACATTATTCTCACTGAGAAGATTTCTTCACTATTAGTTGATGATAAAATTGGTAGTATTGATGTTTACTTAAAATGGATTTCAGTATTATCCAGTGTTGCTAATCATCAAATTGGAGGTAAGTTTATACTCTATATACCAAGTGATAATGGTGGTAAGGAGTTAGTTATTAATTCTTACGAAAGATTGGACTATATTATAAAAGCTCCCTATAGCAAGGTAGTTATAGACTCAGTTGATAAAATAATAAAGGTACTTGGTGTCGAGGATGCTCAGTCTCCCGAAAGAAAATCTATTATTCGTACTGCTATATATGATTTGATTAATAACATTGAGAGTAAAGATATTTCAGCGCTAATTACAATAAGCGAGAGGGTTTTTAACCGGTATAACGATCTTTTGGAGTTATATACAAATAGATTCTCCGTTAACAAATTATTGTCTGAATTGGAACAAAAAAACCTTGAGTATACAACCAAAATAAATGATTTTGTTTCATCTAGCCAGACAAAAGCTTTTGCAATTCCTGGGGCCCTGATTGCGGTCGGTGGATTAGCTAAAGCCAGTGGCTTCTGGGATTCTTTATTGATTTTTATAGGTCTATTTCTTGTGTATTACATAACTTCTATGTCCAATCAAGTTTTATATGAATCCTATATAACTTTAAAAAATAGTCTTAATGACTCTTTTTCAAGGTATTCTAAATTTGATGAAGGGGTAGAAGTTAGGGATGCAGCCAAAAAAATCTCATTAGAGCTTTATCATAAAATAGATAATGCAAAAGAACGGTTGGAAAAAGTTAATAGTATTGCAAAATGGATGCTTTGGATAGGTGGGGGGTATCTAGTCTTAAAAATGATATTTATTGATGGTAAATAAATGGAAAAATTGTTAATCTAATATTGTTTTTCAATTATCAAGAGAATGACAAGTGAGAGTTTTTCGCTTTTTATATCACTATGCGATGGTTATTTAGTTTGATTTTCATGCTTTTTTATAATTTCATCTATAATCGAATTATTGGTTTTTCGAGAACTCGAAAGTGTATAATTAATTGGGCTGCACTGGTATTAAAATTTATACTTTTGTATTTATTGAGGTTTCCCTCTTCATGAATTTTTGCAAGTGAATTACGGGCGGATTTCTTATCCTCTCTATTGAACTGCCATTTATCCATCATGTTTTTAAAATAATCGGAAAAATTAATATTGGGAGATACACCTAGAAGTTTGGCCAATGTTTCAAAAATGACTGTAAGTGCACCGGTTTTAGTTCCACGCACTTTATGGGATTTCAGCCATCAGCCGGTACTCTTCCGGTGTCAGGTTATTCATGGACTCGTAAGGGCGCTCGCCGTTATATTCAGCCAGCCAGCGCTCTGTAATTTCCCGTGCTTCATTCAGGGTTCTGAATAGATAAAAATTCAGCATTTCTGTCCAGTACGTCCGGTTGGACCGTTCGATAAAGGCATTCTGCGTGGGCTTGCCGGGCCTGATAAATTCCAGCATCACGCCATGCTCTTCTGCCCATTGTGCCAGAATACGCAAGACCAGCTCTAGGCCGTTATCCATCCGCATTTTCAGCGGATATCCGCGGTTTGCCACGTTCCTGTCCAGCACTCTCATGACCCGCTGCGCCGGGATATTCAGGTCAATTTCGATCGCCAGCGCTTCGCGGTTAAAATCATCCACCACGTTGAAGGTCCGGAAGCGCCTGCCGCACACCATGCATAAAATCGATGGACCAGCTCACGCTTTATCGCTGGTTTTAAAGCTTTTTTCAATAACGTCTTTCAGTCCGCGGCACTCGAGACTCAGGTCCGCAAGCATCTGTTTCAGTCGGCGGTTTCCATCCTCAAGGTCTTTCATCTTTTTGATATCAGAGGCTTCCATACCGCCGAACTTCGCTTTCCAGTTATAGTACAAGGCCTCAGAGATCCCGGCATCGCGGCAGACATCCTTAACGGTACGTTCGGCTTCGACGGACTTCATAACAGCGATGATCTGGTGTTCGAGTAATCCGGCTTTGCGCATGGCGATCTCATCTAGGGACATAGTCAGTATGCCGGAAGATCTCTAAAAGTGAATGGTCCGGTTTACCGGGTTGCTTACAGATAAGCCGCTTCAAAATTGGGGTGTAAGCCGAGTACTGGTACTCGATGCTGGACTGTGGGTGGGGCTTTAGCTGGTAAAAACACTTTCAAAAAAATAACATAGTTAGTGATCGATGCCATTATGCAGGAGTATAATCTTATTCTATGATTTTTCGAACAAAATAGTTGCCATTTCAGGCAAATCATATGTGTGGTCAAGTAAAATGATGACATCTGGTATGGTGATATGAATAGTATTTTTGCAAGAGAAGGAGATGAAATCCGGGTTCTTTCACTGTTTTCTGGCTGTGGAGGGATGGACTTTGGTATTGAATCTGCCGGAGGAAAGATTGTTTTTGCTAACGATATCGTTGAAAACGCGTGTAAAACATTAGCGAAGTATTTTCCTGATACTGATGTTAAGCATGGCGATATCTCTCAAATTCAAACTTTTCCATCTGTGGATGTTGTCGTTGGTGGCTACCCATGCCAGTCATTTTCGATGGCTGGTAACAGAAAGCCCAGCGACGATGCGCGGACCAATCTTTATAAGCAATTTCTTCGGGTATTGAATATCGTTCGACCTAAGTATTTTGTGGCTGAAAACGTTTCAGGATTACAGCAGTTGGGCGCAGGTAGCTTTTTAGAACAACAAGTTAACGCCTATCGGGATGCAGGATATCAAGTTAGTCACCATCTTGTTAATGCAAAATCTTACGGTGTTCCACAGTCACGCAAGCGCCTGTTTATTATTGGTGTCAGAAACGATCTGGGGCAATATTTTGAATTTCCGGCAGCAACGCATGGTAAAGCGACCTTAAAGAACCCGCACTTAAAACCTTATGTTTCCCATGGTGAGGCTATCCGCGATTTGCCATTATGGCCAGAGGGTGAGTTTTACGAACGACCTCACGATCCCGAGGGGCACTTCTCATGGTACTTTATGTCCAGAAATCGTAAGGCCAAATGGGATAGTCCTGCTTATACCGTCGTAGCGAACTGGCGACATGTGACGTTGCATCCAGCCAGCCCAATGATGAAGTTAACATGGTCAAATCTTGAGGACGGCTGGAAGCAGCGCTGGGATTTTTCTGAAGAATATGAACATGTTGCTATTGATTCAACCCGGCCTAAGCTGGAACAGGCTAGGCGTTTGTCATGGCGGGAATGTGCCAGAATACAGACGTTTCGTCATGATTTTGAGCCTATTGGTGATATTGAATCTCGATTTACTCAGATAGGCAATGCAGTTCCTCCGTTACTGGCCGAAATCATTTTTCAACATCTATTTTCTGGTGATGGGTTGAAAATGAATTTGAGGAAGGGCGAATAAAAATCATGAGTATATCTTTCCCTATTTCTTTAGAAGAGTGGAATGCAGCACTAGTTAACGCCGTTTTTTTTGAGCCTTCCCGTGCAGATGTATTTTTGAGTCGAATCGATACTACTGGAAGAATTTTTGAGCAATTGGCTGGTTCTCGTAGTAAAGAAGAAGCTAAGCAAAGCTTTCTTGATTCATTTGGTAAGGATGAAAGAAAAATACAACGTTATCTCAGAGATGATTCAACGCTTGATAGTCTGACTCGAATAAAAGGCATCCCACCTCATTTTTCTATTCTATATTTAACGTTACTTGCCGCCAGTGCTGATAATGAAACTCATGATGAAGGAGACTTTAGGGTTAGGTTTTCTGTATTATTGGGACTGAATAGGAATAAGAAATTTATTTTTAGAGATTTGCCTAGCTTATGGCGGAGAGTTGAACAATGGAGTCAGAGTAAACAGGGTTGTTCTCGGTTATTTTTACCCGATCCCCAAAATGAAAAGTTGATTGGGTATTCTAAAAGGCTTTCTTTTCCTTGTTATAGAGATGAAGTTCGTTTGCGAGCCATATTGGTTCGTAATAATCTGGACAGCCATTCAACATTTGAGTCTGTTAATAAAGTAATACACCAGAGAATTGATGGTTTTAGTGAAGTATTCGTCAGTGAATTCAATGAATTTTATACGCTATTATCAACTGCAGCCATGCAGCAGGCATATAGTAGCCCGTTCTGGGGGGCTGTGAGGGATATTACGCGGCATGAAGAAAATCAACAAGCCAGAGAGAATGGGCTTTTCTGCATTCACTTAGACGCTACCGATCCGCAACTTCCAGAAATTTATCTGTTAATGGATGATGTTGGTGCTCAGACTTTGGATACCGTTAAAACTGAATCGTTACCAGAAAAATTGGAGAGTTACAGTAGCATTTATTATCAGACCAACGCTAATGCTACATTAACGAGTTTACTTTCATTTCTACAAAAAAGAAAAAAAGGCTTAATTGGATCGCGGGTTGGCATGGCGCTACATGCTGGGTGTTTACCCCTTTTCAGGGATGATTCTGGGTTTATCAGTTCGGATGGTCATTATTTTGACGATGGCCTGGTTTGTTTGATTATTCGTCGTGAATATGCTGTACATATCCGCACTAGGTTTGAACATACTGGCCTGACTGTTATGACGCTAGGAAAAAATACAGATTCTGAAGATTGGGAAGTTCTAGTCTTTGACACGATGAGTAGGCAGGAATTAACCGAACTTGCCAAATTACTTCCTGGTGCTGCTCGTAGATTTATGGTTCAGAGTTGGATACCTGCTCGACCTTATATCACAGGTGCAGCCCGTTTTGGACAGTCAATATTACTTAACCCAGCCAGTACGCCGGTTATTCATATGGTGGGTGCCATTGGCGGGGAATATGTAATCAGCGATTCCAATCATATAGAACTGGTCAGCGGCATACTAACACCAACACAAGGCGGTGAAGGACTATTTATTTCTCCGGAAAAACTCACTTCATTATCAGGACAGGCGTTTTGTCGCTATCGGTTAACGCTTGAGAAACATGTTGAACCGTTGGTTTTTGACATTCACGTCCTCGATCATGCGCCGGATGCTCCGTATCGTAAAGTTGCCGAACAGCATGACTGGCTTATTGATGGTCAACGGGGAACATTAGTGCCATTAAACAATGTTGAGTCAATGGAGTGTCTGAAAAACCAAAAAACTACCTCACTAGGCGGATCATGGTCGCTATGGCGACGTGATGAACGTGTGCCTGTAGAGAGTAAACAGTTTGATTTGCACATGCTTCCTGCCGCATTTGACTGGTTAGCTGAAGCACTGGCACTGCGTTTTCAAAAACGCAGTACGCTACCATTTGATGAGCTTAATACACATATAACGCCCGTATCACTAGCGACAGGTATTCCTGCATGGCGGTTGCGCCGGTTGCTTTTTGCCTCAGGCTGGCTTTGCGTAATAGAAAGACGACATGCGCCGTATCCGGTGGTATCACTGGCAAAACGTACATTATCTGTTTGTGAGACGGTACAAGGACTCACTGCCCGAGTAAGCGGTATGTTGACGAAAAGCGAGCGTCATCATCTGCAAGGTTTGTTGAAAGAAAGTGAACGGGTAAGACGTTGGTCAACAGTGGATAATAATTTTGCACTTGGCAGTATTGAATTGATTTTGTCAGGAGCCGATCGCGTAAAAGATTTGCTTGAGCGATTCAATTGGCAGCTTCTAGTCAGAAAAGATTTTTCTGTTGGCCCATTAAGTGGCGTGCTGTTATCCATGACTCAAATAAAGCAAGTTCCAGCTTTGCCACCTGATATTTATGTGGCGTTCTGGCAGACAAAAAAGAACCAATGGTCAGAGGAAATCCAGCCAACAAATAGCGACCTGTTAATGCGCTGTCGGGAAAAACAACGTAATCGTTATTTTATTCGGGCGGATACGGGGTACTGGCAAACTGATAGCTTTGCCTGGGCGTTAATGGCTCACATCATGAGGTCGGAAAAAACGCTTGGCACTCAAAGTCACTATGGCGATCTCTTCTGGTCTAAATCACTAATTACTTTACCGATTTCTGTCACTCAGTGGTGGTTACATTTCGCCGGTGGTTGTTGTACCGTCAGTGATGACGGAAGGATAATATTTGCTGGTAGAGGGGATGAATTGTGGGGAGGCGTTGAGTGTGATGATAATGCTGTTTTCCCGGTTAACCGAGCGGTCACTCGGCGGGCGAGAGCTTTGGCGCTACGCAGGATAAGCAGCATAAATTAATCTCTTAAATCAATCACTAAGGAGCTCACTCAGGGTGTCTAAAAAACAACATATCATTAAAGAAAGATTGAGGCAGATGTATCTCTTTGGTGCAGAGCCTTTTGAGTTGATGAACTGCCTGAAAGAATCGCAGCAAAAGCTGATTATGGCTGGTGCTAAAGCGGACAATTTGCCAAAGGTTCCGAACAAGATTTTACATTTTTTGAGTGCATTACCACCTAAGGCCCATTCCATTGTGCTAACGTGGTTTCGTACTCACGTACAATTTCCAGAACAAGGCGATCCCCAAAAAATCATTCATGAGATTCTGCTCGCAGAAAATAACGATAAAGATATCTCATCACCAAAACCGCTATGGCGCGCAATCCTTGGGTTCTACGTCACTCAGCCTTGCCCTGACATCGTCGCACAATTTCTTCGCGGTGAAGAAATTACACTACTCCATAATGATGACCCTGATGGGTCCAGCGATAGTTTACCTGAGCAGTCAACGATTAGTGTTACTGATGAAGATATCGAGCAGTGTCTATTCGTAAGTCAGGGACGTGACATATCGCCTTCAGATCGAATAATTCCGGCGTTCGTTGCTGGGCTTGTTGCTATGTTGAAGGGGGAAACGGAAGTTGCAGGTCAGTGGGTGTCACAGTTATCCAATCACCCACTGCCTTTGGGGCAAAAATTTGGTAGGCTCATCTCAACGTTTGGCGTCGTTCGTCCTCAGGAAGAGGCTGACAACGGAATAGTATTATTGGCAGAGCCTGTTGCGCCAGACGAGATCAATGGCGATATCGATGGAGTGTCCTTTGTCGGTAAAGTGACGAAAGTGCTTCCCTCTGGCGTATTCTTTGTTTCGCCCGTTGGCGTGTTTATTGACGATGAACTGCGGGATCTTTCAGATGCTCACAGCCATATGCTCTATCCCGATCGTGGCGAAGTTATAGGATTTTTAAATCATTTTACAAATAATGTGACCCATGGGGAATTAGGCATATGGCAAGCGAGACACAAACCATCCGATAAAACGGCCCAGTGTGCATTGACTGACTACCAGTCTCGCGTATATTCCGTTGTCAAAATCCCCTATGATTCCGGCGAACCGGATGCGATTCGTGAATGGCTATTAACCTGTTACCAACCGCAAGATAAATCTCCTACTATCTTCTTCTTAACCGATGGTCTGGCGCTAAGATTACCTGGAGACATTCTTGATCCTAAAAAATATGATTTTGACGTACCTCTGGATTCTTATCGGGAACTAAGTTGTGTGGAACTGCGCTCTCAGTCAATCACTATAGTGCCTCAACTCCCCGGATTGAGCGAAAAATATGATTGTGCGCCTGCCATTACATGGATAAAACGGCTGTTAAAGTTAGACTATTCATCGACAGATTTTCCTGTTTTCAGCAAATCACACTTACAGCGTTTAGCTCACTTTATGGCTGAATATGAGTCAGATAATCGAAGTGCGTATTTACGTGCATTGACGCAACTTGAGAAGGTTGCGGTTTCAAGAGAATTTCTGGACGGTAGCATTCAACAACTGTTGACGTTGCCGACAATAAAGACGCAAATCTGCGCAGAGAAGCAAGTAATACTGGCTCAGTATGAAAGTGAGCAGGAACAACTCAGACAGACGATTGCATCACTGATGGATAAGAAGGCGCAGTTGGATGCAGAAATTAACCGACAGGAAAAGACGCTAAAAAGCGAAACAAACCGTATAAAAAAAGCGCTACGCCAGCAGGAAGCTGAGCTGGATTCACGAATCAGGCAAACCTTTGAGCAAGCGTCTCAGGCGGGTATAGAAACGTTGGCACAGACGGCGTTGTTGCGAACGATGATCGCTGGTTCGGCCACACCCACACCCGTTATACCATCAGAACGAATCACCGAACCCGCCTCGAGCCTTCCGTTACCTCAGTCTTTACTACCGCCGGAAGTAAATGAAATAAACAGCAAAAGAGTGCTACAGGCTGCGATCGAAGAACAGGCAGCGATTACCGGACTAAGCGAAAATCTGTTGTTCAGTTTGATTGCTGCCGCAAATGTTGTATCAGTTGTCGGATTAACAGGAAAATACGCCCAGAAAACGGTCGTTTCTTTAGCCAATATTCTGTCGGGAAGCATATGGGGGGAGGTCTCTATTCATGGTGATCTTTTTAGTATCAGCGACTTAATGAAATCACCTGTGCTAATCAGGAGTACAAATAGCACGAGCTCTATGACGCTAGGTGACTTCTTGGAGCACCAACAATCAAGCGGGTTAATGACTATAGTAAAACTACGCGGGTTTAACCGGATGCCGCCGGAAACATTACTTCCCGAACTTAACGAATGCCTGTTTAGCAGTGAATATTCTGCGGGATTATGCTGGAAGGATCAAAATCATACCTTGCGGCACCTTTCGTTAAGTTACCCTGTATTGTTTGTATTGACGTTTGCCGTTGGTAAAAGTACGTTCCCATTACAGGGGCCGGTTGCCCACCAGTTGCCCGTATTTATGGCCGAATATAGCAGTACACAGGTTGAGCAGACTGAATACTCACCAGCCGAATATACTTCAGATATTGCTCCCGCGTGCGTGGCCTCCAAATTATGGTCTTCGTTATACGCCGATGCTCACCCTAAAGATAATCAGCAGCAAACTATGCGGGCGGTGTTAAACGCATTGGGTTATTCCGACGAAAAATCTCAGGCGCTGGCAATGCTGGCTTTCACTATTGGGCGCAGTACCACAGAAAAAATAACCGCAGAAATTGAGCCATTGGCTCCTGCATTGATACCTTATGTTCAGGAAATCACTCACGGTGCATCTGTAACCGTGCTTGATCATCTGTTCCAGCTATAAATAAACAAGGGCATTTTATGAATAACCCACTGGAATCATTTGAATCAATAAGGGATTTTTACATCACCTATCTTGAAACTGCTTTTCGTATAGGTTCGCCCGATATTCAGGCATACCGACGTAGCTTACTGGAACAGCAAGGTACATTATGTGCAGATCTTTTTCTGGAACCAATGCCAAGATATCAGGATTATGGTTTAACCATCAGTGATTTACGTAATGTGGCTGAAGGTGAGGAATGGTTGCCAGGGTTTACCGAGCAACAAAGGGACGCATTTATCGATCTTTGTCTGGGAGGGCTTTTGCCTCGCGATAAATCCGACTCCACCAAAGGACGTTTTAAACTTTATACCCACCAGCTAGACATGCTGAAAAGAGGTGTACAGCCCGCAATGCCGGGCATCGTTACATCAGGAACAGGGTCAGGTAAAACAGAATCTTTTCTGCTGCCAGTTCTGGCTCAAATTGTGAAAGAAGCGAGTGGTTGGCCGAAAAGTCCCTCGCTTAAATGCTGGCAGCCGTGGTGGCATAATGGAGTAAATACTCAGCCTACGTTTATGCGTGAGGCAGAAGCATCAGCACGGCCAAAAGCCGTGCGAGCGCTAATTTTGTATCCAATGAACGCACTGGTTGAAGATCAAATGGTGCGTATGCGTCGGGCGCTTGATTCCCGAGAAGCACATGAAGCGATGGATTTACACTTGGGTGGCAACCGTATCTTTTTTGGTCGTTATACTGGCGCAACGAAAGTCACTGGCTGGTTAAACCATCCCCGACCGGGGAGCGAGGAAAAAGAGAAAAAAGAGAAAAAACGGGTCGCTGGTAAAATCACTGAATTGCGCGAATATCTTCAATCCGTGGAAGACACGCATCGGGAAGCTGTGCGGCAGGGGATTCGGGATCATGATGATAACCTGCAATTCAATTTCCCTGGTGTATCAGGCGGAGAAATGCTTAGCCGCTGGGAAATGCAAAAATCACCTCCGGATATACTGATTACTAACACCAGTATGCTTTCCACGATGTTGGTACGAGAGATTGACGATCCTATTTTTGACCAAACCCGAGAATGGATTGAACACGATCCTGATGCCTATTTTTATCTTGTCCTTGACGAACTGCATCTTCAGCGCGGTACAGCAGGGACCGAAGTCAGTTATTTGCTCAAACATCTCATAAACCGTCTGGGGCTGGATCAAGAACAGCACCGACATAAGCTGCGTATTCTGGCATCCAGTGCCTCACTGCCCGTTGATGGCCCTGAAGGTAAGAAAAGCGTTGAGTACTTATGGGGGATGTTCGGTCAGCGAGGACTGCCTGTGAGTGCAGCAGCCAAAGACTGGGCAGATTGCGTGGTGAATGGTGCCATGGTTGCTCCAGCACAGGATAATACGTTGCATTTCCACGGTGACCTCAACCACTTCTGCAATACGGTAAAACAGCTACAGGGATCCTCACTGCCATCTTTGCAACACTGGTCAAACGTTGCCCGAAGTATGGGGGGCTATCATGACGAGCAGTGTATGGAAAAACTGGCTCAATGGGTTGTTGTGCAGGCCGCCTGTATGCTTGAAAAAGGTTGCTATACATGTGAAAAGTCTCTGCGTGCTACATCAATAAATGCTCTGGCAGCGCGTATATTTCCCTCCCATTCCACAGGACGTGAGGGGATTCGTGCATTAATATGGTTACGTGCTGCTACAGATAGCTGGCCTGAGTGGTTTTCACATCCCTTTCCCGACGATATTCCATTGCCACGTTTTCGCGCCCATGCTTTTTTACGGGCGCTGGAAGGATTATATGCAGCACCGCTACCTTCCCCGTCAAGTGCATCAACAGAAGAAAGAGAGCAGCACTTTTTTGCCGATCTGACGGTTGAGTCTGGCCTGCGTTATGGCGAGCGTCACTATGACAACAAAAAATCACGACGCGTAGAATTACTCTACTGTGAGTGTTGCGCCACACTATTTTTTGGCGGCAAACCCTCTTCTTTCTCGGCAACGGATAGCCGCGTAGAGCTTTTACCCAACGATCCCGATATTGATCAACTACCTGAACATGCTAAATCGGTTATGGTTGAACGACGTTCCGCCGAAGAATATGCGTTGTTTATGCCGACCGTCGATCGATTCTGGCCTAGAGGAGAAGGAACTCCAGCCGATGAGGACTCTTTTGGGAAGTGGATTAAGGCTGGTTACGATCCGTTTACTGCGGCGATTCAACACACGTTATCGCCTATAAGATCGATTGAACAAACACATATTGCAGGCTGGTTCTATTATGTCCCATCGGGTGATTTTTCCTCTAGGAAAAGAGGCCAGTCGTCCAGCCAGTCACCGGGGAGTGCGCTGCCTTTCCAGTGTCCGGCATGTGGTACATCATATAAATACGGTAAAGGTAAACTATCACCTATTCGCAGTTTTCGAGTCGGCTTTGCGAAAACCACGCAGCTCCTGGCCAGTACGTTGATGGCGGAATTACAACGCTCTGGCGATCGGGAACGGCTGGTCACATTTTCTGACAGTCGGCAGGATGCTGCCAATGCGGCGCTCGATTTGGAGTCAGGTCACCATGATGATGTTCGCCGTGAGATTGTTGTGCGCTCGCTGAAGGAACTGTCAGCGAGTCAGTGCTCCCATAAAGAAGTGACCATACAGTTAGAACAACTTAATAAACGCAGAAAAGAACTAATTAGCAAAGAGATTAAAGAGGGGCAGCTCTCTGCGGATGAAGACAAAGAATTAGGACAGCTTTTTGGCGAAAAACAGCGGCTGAGTGACTTATTGCTACTGCCACAGGCAGACAGCGTATCGCTGAGCAGTATACTGGAGCCTGAAGCACCAATCGCAGGCAACGTCCTTAATCCTCTGTTGGCAACATTAGTTGAAGCGGGTATTCATCCTACCGATCGAACGGGGATATCTCCTGTTCCTGAGCCTTCAAAACAAAAACATGATGAAGAAACTATCACTTTTGCATGGCAGCAATTATTTGAAAAAAACAAACAGACCAAATGGTGTTGGAAGAAACATCCTTCCTATGAGGGTAATCTGGACGTTGCCCGGAAGGAAATCTCCCGCGACCTAAAACAACTGGTCGGGGAAAGCGTGTTCAGTAAAACCTATTTTGCGCTGGAAGAAGCAGGATGGGGTTATCCCTGCCTTCCTCTGGCTAACAGCTGCACGCGTGAACAGTTGGCTGTCTATGACGCTATGCTTCGCGTATTGGCGGATGCCTATCGAGTCGCACCGTCCCAGTACACAACAACAGAAACGCGCTGGCATGTTGCAGACGATGTGAAGCCTAAAAATCGGTTGCGCCGTTTTAGCGATGAGCTTTGTAACCACTCCAGAGCCAAGACATTATTGCTGATTGGGGACTTTCTTGTACACCTCAAACGCTCTGGTCATCAGGGCGGCATTATTGACATTGGAAAAGTGCACTTTCGTTTAGTAGAGGCTACCGCTCCTTTCTGGCGCTGTAGTCACTGTGGTCGCGTGCATTTGCACAAGGGGGCAAAACTTTGCACCCGCTGTTATGCGCCACTACCTGAAACATCTTCTGGTAACGCGGGGGAATTACAAACCCAAAACTATCTCGGTAAACGTATATCGTATGCTTCCCGTATCAGTAGAATGCGTTCTGAAGAACTCACGGGCATGACGGGGAATCCGGCAGCGAGATTACGCCGTTTTAAAAGTATCCTGATTGCTGATGATGATGACATATTGCCAAAAGGGCTGGAGGACTTCGAACCTCATCCTGAGTTGGATAGAGCCGCCAGAGAGGTGGATGTACTCTCTGTTACCACCACGATGGAAGTGGGGGTTGATATTGGCGATCTACGCGCAGTTTTTCAGGCCAACATGCCGCCGCAACGTTTTAATTACCAGCAACGCGTAGGGCGAGCGGGACGACGTGGGCAGGCTTTTGCATTTGTATTAACGGCATGTCGCAGCAAGAGCCATGATTTATTTTACTTCCGTAACCCGGAAAAGATCACCGGCGATCTCCCTCCGCCACCTTTCTTAACTACTAAACTGGAAATGATCTGCCAGCGCTTAGTGCGCAAAATATGGCTGGTGGCCGCTTTTAAGTGGCTCAGAGAGCATGTAGTGGATTCGGGGCAGTCGTGGCCTGTTGATGGTGACAAACATAAACCCGACAATCACGGAGAGTTTTTTCAGGTTCATTGGCTAAAAGAAAATCAGGCAAACTGGTTGCCGCGCATTCGTAACGCGCTGAAAGAAACCATCAACGCGCGTGATGAGTTTGCTCAAGCGTGTATGCAACAGGATGAAATATTCTACCGTACAATAATCCACCCTCTGACGCCGGAATGTCTAATACAAGATATTAAATCAGTACTGGACGACGATGCTATGGCAGGAAAGGGATTGGCGGAAGCGTTGGCCGAACAGGGAAAATTCCCTATGTACGGTATGCCAACCCGAACACGACTTCTGCTGACAAGGCCGGTTAGTACGGACGAACATGATGTACAGTTCGCCAGCATGGATCGCGATCTGGATATTGCGATTCAGGAATTTGCGCCGGGAAAATATCTGGTACAGGACAAACGCCGTTACTTTACCGCAGGCTATGCCGGAATGCTGAAGCAAAGCTACAAAAACCCAGCCGAATTTTTCACTGAAGCTGACGAACCGGGAGAGTGCAGGGCGATGACCGTTTGCCCGGTGTGCAAAGTCTGGGTACTGGTGGGCTCGATGACCGCTGTATGCAGCGCCTGCGGTGGGGTCATGGATGGTGCCGAGCAATATTCGTGTTACGTACCCAACGGATTTATTACCACTCTTGAAGATAAATCTGCAAAAGAAGACTTTGACCAAACCCTGACGGTGGCCAGCAGAGTATCTATTGCTGAAGCTTACTCAATTGAGAATGCAGTATCTGTACCTGACTCTAATGTTGCCATCCAGCTAAAATCCCAAACCTGCCTTAACAGGTTAAATCGTGGTGTTTATGCGGACAAAAAATGGAGTGGTTTCAATGCGATACAAGGAAATTTACGGGTTCCATTCAGAAAGGCGGGAGTATATCAGCCGCTATGGGCAAACCACGTATGGATAGACAATAACCTTCTTGAGGCTGATTTATCACTTAAAAACCGCTTTACCCCTATGCAGGAAAGCCGAAAATCGTTTTATCTCTCGGCACCTAAAGTAACCGATTTACTGGCGTTGATGTTGGTGGATACTCCGGCGGACCTCCAGTTACAGTACTTGCAAGGCGCACTGACTCCTGCATTTCGGGCGGCCGCGCTATCTGCTTCTTTTATCATCGTCAACTATGCTTCGAAAGAGCTACTTGATACTGATCCGGAAGAAATTGAAATTCTGGAGCCTCGCGTACAAATTTTAAAAAACGGTATTTCTGCACCGATATTACAAATGGCCGATCGTCTGGTTAATGGTTCTGGATTATGCGAGCGACTACAGCAGATCGGGAGCTCTGGCTCTCCGATTGTTCTTGAAGTGATGAATGAGATTATCAATGACGAAGGATCCTATCCACTGAAAGAGTTTTTAGAACCACAGCATCGCGACGTATGTTTTCAGGCATGTTATTACTGCCTGCATCGGTACGGTAATCAGGCTTATCATGGCTTGCTCGACTGGCGTCTGGGACTGGATGTCATTCAACTGCTTTTGGATAAAACCTATGATGCCGGACTACGTGGAGATTTTTCATCCCCCGGCATCATTGACTGGACGGTTAATGCCAAACGACTGGCCGAAGAAGCATCGTCTTTATTTAAGGGGAGTGAAGTAAAAATCGTGGGAAATATCCCGCTGATAGGTATTAGCCCACAACGCTGGGCGGCAGTACTGCATCCTTTCTGGAGTTATGACGGGGTTTTTAAAGCTAATCCTGAACTTGAGGTGCTCTCGCTTGAGGAAGATATAGTATTTACAAAT
This sequence comes from Citrobacter sp. T1.2D-1, assembly GCF_950098555.1. Taxonomy (NCBI): domain Bacteria; kingdom Pseudomonadati; phylum Pseudomonadota; class Gammaproteobacteria; order Enterobacterales; family Enterobacteriaceae; genus Citrobacter; species Citrobacter sp. T1.2D-1. The sequence continues at coordinate 209,248 of NZ_CATNHH010000023.1, read as the reverse complement.
ACCTTTGAGCTTTCTCGCCGTATGGGAACTGTGATGGCAAAACTGTGCACAACACCTCGTTCGAGCGAAAAATGAATATAATGACGTTGGAGCGAACCCGCCCGGCGCTCCCCTCAAAGCTGGGCGTATTTCTTGCCTGCCCAATGAGGTACTTGCTGGAAAGCGAGCAGCATTCTTTCCGGTGTTTGCCTTTGCCTCCTCAGGCTGCTCTGGGGAGTGCCGTGCACAGACTGGCTGACACGTTGCAAAAAAGTGGCGAGAATAATCCTGAATCAATCATACAGAGGCTTGAAAACGACTTTGTGGCGACCTTGATAAAGACTCAGCAAGGAGCACTGGCGCTATGGGTCTGGGAACGCTATGGCATTGCTGGATTAGTATCGCGTCAGGCGTTGATCAAATACATTCGTTACACCAAATCTCTTGTTACTCCGGTTGCTGAACGGGTTGGACATTTGCCAGATATGATAAAAATGCGGGAAAGTGTTATTCCGATAGGTCGGGAAAAACTGCTGAAAAGTACTTGTTTCGATATGCAGGGACGTGCCGATCTCATTTACCGAAAAGAAACCGGGCAGATACGGGTTGTTGACTTTAAAACCGGCGAAGTGAGAGACGAAAAAAATCAGCCGAAAGAAGAATATTTGTTACAAATAGCGGCATATGGCATGATGGTAAAAGAGTTAGCTCCTGAAATCAATATTGAACTGGAACTAGCCGGAGTAGGGGGGAGCTGGACCGGTGTATTGGATAACAGCCTGCAAGAATGCGTCAATCGTGTTCTTGTTTCATTTAATGAAATATTACCTCGTAATACTTCTTTTTCTGCGCTTAATATAGCTCGGCCGGGTAGACATTGTATTCAGTGTGCTGGCCGTTGCTCGTGCCCGATTTACTCAAAAAATTCATGTCATTTCAGGCAACAATTCTACCCTGACGATCGTCATTTTAGCATCGATATTCATGGGCGATTACTGGAGGTTGAGATGGATGATAATTTTACGACTCTACGACTCCTACTTCCTGATGGTTATATGGCAAAAGTATTTCATATTCCGACTCGATTTATTCCTGAGTCTAATGAGATGATAGGTTGCGACGTTACTCTGTATGGATTGAAGGTCTTTGGCGTTAGTTCGGAGAAAAAAATCCCTCGAAATTTTTATGTTGTGGATACTCAGGAACCCAGAAGATCGGCATTTCAGTTTTTCCTGCAATGGAAGAAAAACCACTAAATATTTTCTCGAAAAATAATAGAGGAAAGCAGAGAGGTTTATTAAGAATGCTTAACAGACAGAATAATTATATACTCTATGGATGGTTTTTTTATTTTCTGCGATCCACTTTCCAGTAATTTTCTTGCCGCTCATCATCAATCGCTGTTTCCTTACCCCGCGCCTGCAAAATCAGGCGTCGGGATTGGCCTCCTGACTAACTCCATCGACGACACAAGGCGTTATCGCTTTTTTTGTGTCGCGCACGCACGGCTAAAGTCCATTCCCTTCAACGCCGCTACGAATTTCACCGTCCTGACCTAGTATGGCGCTCTTCGCCGAAACTCTGATAGAAACCGACGATCCGGCGCGGGTAATTGAGGATAATACCCGTTGAGACCCCAAGTAGGGTGCGACGGTTACGGCGCTGTGGCCTGTTTCAAGAAATCTCTCACCACGAATCCGTGTGATGGTAGATAGACTGTACGCGGCGCTCAATAAGGAGACAGCACATACTTGGCTGTGATTGATGCCGGAACGAGACAATTTAAGAACAAACCGCCCCCGGTTAGCAGGATCGCCTCGCCCGGCAGGAAAACATGCTAGCATCAACAAGAACCTCCTGTTAATGCCAATTCCCGACTCATTACCACCAATCTATTTTCACCGCTGCGGAGTAAGGGGCGCTATGCCCGGCTATGCAGGAGCAGGTTTTTTCTCCCGTGCGCTTTCCGTTCTTCATATCTGCTTCCGGTTAATCGTTCCCAACACAACCCGCCCTGCAAGGGTAAATGGCACGCATGCTGCGCCCTTGCAGGGCAGAACGATGCCGGGAAAGCGAACCGTCAGGCGATACGAAGACGAAAATCACACACTGACGGAGAAAAAATCATGACGATTTCCCTGCATACCACCCGGACAAGCGCCCCTAACACCGCAGCGGCGACCAGCGTATCCCCGCTGGACCCGTCAGGCTCCTCAAAAACGAAATTTTCTAAAACCAGAACCGACATTTACCAGACTGTTACTGACAACATCATTGCAGCGCTGGAAGCCGGTGTAAAACCGTGGTCCTGCCCGTGGCAGCGTGTAGATGGCATGTCTGGTCTGCCTTCCAGTTACGCCACTGGTGCGGCTTATAGTGGCATGAATATCATGTTGCTGTGGTGTAGCGCATCTAAACAGGGGTTCAGCGATTCCCGCTGGATGACCTACAAACAGGCACAGGCGGCAGGTGGACAGGTTCGCAAGGGTGAGCATGGAACAACAGCCATTTTCTATACGACCCTGGAAAAGGAAAACGACGCCGGTGACGTTGAACATATCCCGATGCTGAAAACTTTCACCGTATTTAACGTTCAGCAAATCGACGGTTTGACTCTGGCAACGGAAACCGTCAGCCCGGAAGCAACCTTTGACCCGTTGCCGCAGGCTGAGAACCTGTTCAGGAAGAGCGGCGCAAACATCATCGAGAAAGGACAAAACGCCTTTTTCAGTCCATCAACTGATGAGGTCTGGCTACCGGAGCGCCATCTTTTCGCTGATGCGGCCAACTTCTACGCTACCGGCCTGCATGAGCTGGTTCACTGGAGTGGGGGTAAAAAACGCCTTAACCGTGAAATGAAAGGGAAGTTTGGCAGTGCGGGTTATGCAGAGGAAGAACTGGTGGCGGAGCTGGGAAGTGCCTTTCTGATGGCGGATCTGGGGATTGAGGGAGAGGTACAGCATGAAAGTTATATTGCGTCCTGGCTGAAAGCGCTGAAAAACGACAAGCGTTATATTTTCAAAGCGGCCAGCGCCGCCTCTAAAGCACATCGTTACCTGATGGATAAACTCTGAGACCGGAACCAGACAACCGCAAGGAAATGCGGTTACATGGTATTTAACCGGCAACGCTGCAAGGCACAGACTGAGGCGGAACGCAGCACAGCGAGTACCGGACAGTCTGCGCCTTGCAGTGGAATAAAAAATTTCCGGCCTGGCGGTATCGCCGCCAGGCCGGTGAGACCATAGTGATGGTCTGAGTAAAACTTACGTATAGCTGCCTAATGAAAGGTGTTTCAGTTCATCAAGGGTATAAATGCAAAACACCCGACGGTGGCGTTCTTCCAGCGGGACGTGCTGATGGTTGATGATGACATGCCTGGTGCTGTCAAACAGCAGTTCAAGCGCACGCTTCTTCTGTGGATCGGGCACAACATAAAAAACGTAAATCCACTGCTTGCGGGTACGGGCCAGCAGGTGGCTTGCCATGATCGACTGATAACGGGCCCGGGTTTTCAGGCGGCGCTCGGTTTCAATGGCAATAACGTTACCGTCAGGCAGGGTCAGTAACCCGTCCGGGCGATGTTTTACCTGATACTGGCTGAGAAAACTGGCCCGGTCGCCGTTAATCCATCCCGAAGCGCCTTTCTTCTCCAGAATAAGCCTGGCGGCCTGATTATCAAGATGGTGCTCCAGCGTCCAGCCGGTGATTTTTGATGGTTCAAACCGCGCAGGAAAGATTTCATCATCCGGGGTTAACACTACCGCCAGCCCGTCGCTGGTGATCCCCCATAATGAAATCTTCATTGTCCGTGATTCAAGCACATACTTCTGGATTAACCCCATTCGCTCCGTTTTTGCCAGCAGCGAATAAAGCGATTTGTGGTCCCGGAAACCAAATAACAGCATCAGAGTTTTAAAATCACTGTAAGTTTCTTCTTTCAGGAAGTTCAGCAGTTGTTTTATTTTTTCGTTGTTACGCGTCTGGCGCTCGTGAAATGATGAAATCAGCATAAGCGCTCCTTAAAAATCCAGCGGGGACAGGTGTTCTTCATCATCAGGTTTCGGCTTTACCGGTTTGACTTCGCTTTCGTCGAAGAAAAGAGCCGGGTGTGTTGTCATCACATCCGACATGGCGGGTTTATCATCCTCGCAAAAATCCAGCATGATCTTCACGGGGGCTACCGTTGCGGCAATATCAGGGGAAACCGAAAAAGTTTTTAGCTGGCGCTTTCTGACCTTTATCGGCGAGATCAGTGAAGCAGAAGGTAGCGTTTTTGTCGTAAAGATAAAGCTGACAAAATCGGGTAGGTTCAGGATCATATTGCTGTCAATAAAGAAACGTTCAGCCTGGCGGATTGTGCGCTCACTGTCGATGGTCTCCGTGAGCATATTATCTGTTTTAGCCTTACGGAGTTCGTCATCCACCAGAATAGTGCCTGACATTCTCGCTACCCATTCCGCTGTATCCGGGTCCATAACCCGGTAAACCAGTTTGAATTTGGCATTTTCAACGACCGCACCGACAACGGCGTCACCTTTCAAATCTGCCGGGCAGTCTTTTAAATCGGCAATGGACTGGTGGTCCATAATAATATGCACGCCTTTATCACGCGCTGCTCCTAATCCCTCCAGTGCTGACCTGGATAAATGGTATTTCAGTTCGGAAAGATAAACAGCAATGGGGCGGGGGACGTCTATTACTCGATCGCGCTTTTCTGCCAGTTGGTAAAGGCGAACCAGTAGCATGCGCTGGGCGGTAATAATTTTGCTGTTTCGCATGGAGCCGAGAACATAACAGCAGCCGCCCTCATCAAATATGTGCTTAAGCGAAAAGCCTTCTGGTGAGTTAATGGCATTGAGTAATGCCAGTTCCTCAATTTTTCCGAAAAAGGCTTTGATCTTTTCGGCAATACTCTGAACGTAATCACCGTTATAAACATCCCGGATTGTTGTCGATGGATTATCGCTGACTAATTGTGCGGCTATACGGGCGGCTTTTCGGTCATCAATGCGATAAAAATCAGATTCCTGCCCTTTTTCTGCCAGGCTGAAACCTGCAACAAACAATTCTTCCAGCTCATCGGGCGTGATATCTTCAATCAGATTTAACTGGTATTGCTGTTTTCGCAGGTCAATTAAGGCAAAAGGCTTGCCTGCATCCTCGCAGGCTTTGCGGTAAAGATGCGGTGCCCATTCATCGTCTTTGGGGTCCATAACAAAAACACCTTCACCGGCCAGAATACTTTGATAAAGTAATATGCCGGCGGCTACCCCTTTACCGGCCCCTGTGGTGCCGATAATATCCGCGTGTTGTTTCTGCCAGTCTTTTAACGGGAGATACATTGGTTCATTTTCCCTGCCCATGCCGGTAAAAATGCCTTTCTTCAGGTCGATATAATCCAGCGGGTTATAATGCAGTGTTTCCGGCAGCAGGGACTTTACGGTGCGGACATCGGTGCGCAATTCCCGTTCAAGGGTGGTCTTTTTAACAAGGCGTTTCTTTATTTTGTCCAGTTCCGGTGTGAATATCCGGCGAAGCATAATATGAAAAATAATCCCGGTTACAGTGAAAGCAATCCGTACTGACCACGCCAGTACCGTATTATCACTGGTGGGTCTGATCTTATACAGCCACTGAAAGGATCCGATAACGACCGGAGCCAGTGTGCCGGAGAGAAAACACAGCAGGGAAAAAGCAATAATCAGCTTTTTCCAGAGCGGCGCTTTCTGCCGTTCATCGCTTTTCATTGATGTAAAAAACGGCATCGTCAGCCCCGCTAATAACGCCAGCATCAGTTGTTGCTGTTGCACAAAAGCCAGCAGCGCCAGCATCCCGTTCACTATCGGCGACAGTGAAGCGGCAAGCTTATTTAAAATCATCGTGCCTCCTTCGTCAGCGATTCGCCCCATGACATCGCCCCGTCAATTCGCCCCACGGTGTCGGGCGAAAAGGCGGGGCGAGCGTATGGGGTAAAGAAGGTGGCCGCTGTGCGGCCATGTGCCGGAAAGCATGCTTCCCGGTACGAAACGGCGTGCGCCAGTTCATGCGGGCTGGACGCCCTTATTGCCTGTTGCATGGGGGTAATGTCGCGGCTGGACGCCGCACCAAAACCCCCAACGTCAAAGGCGGCACACCGTCGCCCGCTACGCGCGACCAACCCCTTTAAGACGGTCGCTTTCGCCTTTTTATTCCCTTTGCTCGTTCCTCGCAGAGTGAATAAAAGGGAAGCTGACCTTTAAAGGGGTTGGTCGCGCCACGCTACCGGCTTTTGGCCGGAGACTTAGCAGCGACGGTGTGCGGGGCTGTGCCCCCCGGGTAAACCGCTGTCGTGGGCGACAGCTTTTCGCTCGCTGGGGCGGCGAAATTTATCCGGCTCCCCCCGGCCTGCAAAATCCGCGTGGGCGCGGCTGTTTGCAGGTTAGGCGCGGTGCCTGAATTATTTTCGCTCCTTAACCCGCGAAAATATTTCTGTCCGCTGCCTCATTTTTACGGCCCCTGTTTCTTCGCTTCTTTATCTGCGAAAAACAGAAGCCGTAAAAACCTGAAAACCGTCATGCTCTGTGCCCGTCTCGCCAGTATTAACCACGAACGCGACCATATTTACTGATGATCTGACCGATAGCCGCAGGGTCTGCCGAATCACATTCACTTAAAAATGATTGTCTGGCATCAGCTGTATGGTCAGGCAGAAAACCATGCCTGTTCTTTTTTACGATATTAAAGAATGCCCGTTCAGCGGTGTGACATTCACTGCTGCCGCCATTCCCGGTTGCTTTACCGTACATACATAACACCACCTCGCAGGCATCAGCAGCCAGTACAGTTGTTGAACATGACGCCATAACGCAAAACAATAATGCGGAGGATATTGCTTTGTTCATTTTATTCACCATTATGATTAATGAAAGGTTACGTGTTTGGGGGGTTATTTTATGAATGCCTCTTTCATGCTATTTAAATGAACTGGCTTAAAGTAAATATTACGCATCCGGCGCACATCGCCGTATATATCAATACTGACGATGACATCAATGCTTTTAAGTACCTTGCGTAACAGTACATCAAAAGGAATGTTCCGGCAGTCCGGGTTTTCATAGCAGCGGTCAATGATCCCTTCGATGCATTCTTCCGGGCTGCCCGCATGCAGGGAGGTGATTAACCCCTCATGTCCGGAACCAATAATTTTCAGCGCGTCCCACGCTTCCCGCCCACGAATTTCCGCCAGTAATATCCGGTCAGGGTTCATACGATAATTAGCACGGATCAGCCTGCCTGGTGTGACAATGGCGTTATCCCCGGCATCCGCCAGGTAAAAAAGATGAACATAATTGCCGTGGTGATAAAAACGGATTTCGGGATTATCCTCAATCGTTATCAACCGGAGATGCAGCGGAATATAATGCAGCAGCGTTTTCATATAGGTGGTTTTGCCGGAGCCGGTTTCACCCACGATAAATATCGTTTTGCCGTATTCCACCGCCTTTTCCATAAAGCGGGGAGTATCCCCGCTGTGATATAACCGGATCAGTGCATTATCCTGACTTTCCTTTTTTTCCTGACCGGCCACGCGCTGATAAAATCCCGCATCAATCCATGACTGATGTGTTTTCTGCTCAAACGAGGGTTTGCGCAGCGTAATGGACACCGTATTACGTTCACAGGCCGGGGGAATAATCGCCTGAATACGTTCGCCGGATCCTAATGTTGCAGAAAGGATGGGTGATGTATCGTCAATATTATCGTCATGCCAGGACGCCAGCGCTCTGGCAAAAGCATGACACTGACGCAACGTGATGGGGGATGTCTGTTTTTGCCAGTTCCCCCGGATTTTCGTATGCAGTTCACCCGGCCGGTTAACAGCAATTTCCGTCAGGCCATCCTGAGCGAGAAAATCACCAAACAGCCGGTTTTTCATAAAATCCAGTGACAGGTTTTCAGCGCTCATACCATTTCTTTTTCAGCCGTAGTTGATAAACAGAGGAAAAATCAATATCCGTGCCGGTCATGATGCCGATCACATCGCCCTGGTTCAGGTACATGGTGGGCGGGATACTGATGCTGTTTTCCAGCGTCGTTTTCGCCATTTCCGCCGTGGCGGCGCGGGTGTTTTCGGTATAGTCGGTATTGCGGTCTTTACCCGGCGCGGCATCTGATGCCGCTGCCGCCACGTCCTGCACCGTACTCAGCATCAGGGCGTTGCCGAAACGCTCCCAGAAATGGCTGTCGATCCAGCCCGCGATCCCCGCCTCACCGAGTGGGCCGGTGGCCTGCGTATCGGTGAGCGGGATTTGCAGGCTGCCGGGTTCCGGCGTGCGCAGCTCCGTCCACAGCACAAACATCCGGCTGCGACCGTGTTGCAGTGCGCCGGTGCGGTAGATACCACGGGCGACTGTTCCTGCCGGGATCAGCTTCACATGATTACTGGCGCTCCAGACATCCTCACCAATCAGGCAGGAGATATGACCGCCAACATCGGATACGAAGCGCCGCATCATCGAACACGGAATATAGCGATCCACCGGGATATAGAGATCGGGATTAAGGCCCAGCCGCCTGACACCGGTGATGCGGGCAACGCCTAGATTGTCGTTGTTATTGCTGTCTGCCGGTGCTGTCGTATCCGGGCAGCGCAGACGTCCATCTTCGCCACTGACCAGTACAGACTGACAGGATGTGTACGCCGTGGAGGCTGACGGGCTGCCCGACGTACCCGCGTTGCTGCGCGATCCGCTTCGGGACGTGCGTGTATCGTCGCCTGACCCTGTGCTGCCGCTGTTCAGCCCGTCTGCCAGCGCTGCCGCCTTGTTCAGGGCGGGCGGCCCTGGCGGCAGAGCTGGAGTGGCAGGGGCGCTCTGACTGGCAGGGCCTGCGCTTTCCTGCCTCCCTGGCCCGAACAGGCCAAACGGGTTACTGTCCATGCCCAGATTCTTACGCTCCTGCTGCACCGCCCCGGAGGCGGGCGGCGGCGCGGTGTCAGATTCTTTCTCATCACCCCTTTTCAGGGCGCTGAGAAGACGATCGCCACCGGATGCCAGCGCGATGACCAGGACCAGACTCAGCAGGCTGACGATCAGCGTGCGGCGACCGGACGTCTTACGGAAACGGGTCACTTCCGGCTGACCAGACGGCGTTTTCTGCTCCGGCTCCTGATATGCCATTGCCGCGCGGGCGCGTTCACGGGCTTCTGCTTCCCGTTCTGCGGTGGTTTTTTCCGGTTCGTCCGGGAAAGGTCTGTCAGTCATTTTGCCTCCAGCGTAACGGACGGTGAAACGGTGTCGCTGCGGCTTACCGGGATGTGCCCGAATCCGGCGTTTTCGACGCCCACCACCGAGGTGCCGTAGCGCAGTACCAGTTGCGGCGATGCCGGAACCGCCATCACGGTGTAATTGCCCTGTTGAAACGTCCGGGGCGTGACGGCCTGCTCCTGGCCGTTCACCACCCGGAAGACGGAAGGCAGGGTTTTCGTGGGAGAAAAGCCGATATACGCAAAACGGCCGTCATCCCAGGCAAAGTCAGGGGCGATGGAGGCGGAACCGGCGGCCACCCGTTTTGTATAGCGCCAGTTGCGCGGCGTGGTGGTCTGCCCGAATGCCGCCGCCATCCGCTGCCGGTCCAGTGTTTCCTGCTGATGTTGCTGGCAGGTGGCGCTGGCGGCGGCTGACTTTTTCCTCTGCTCATCGGGATAGCGGTAGCGGATAACAAATGCCTGAGCGGGCGAGTCGCGGTCCAGCACGTTCAGCTCCAGGCTGTAATCACGCTTCGAGGTCACCACGAACAGGTTGGTTTTCCAGTCTTTTGCCGTCGGCAGAAACACTTGGCTGACGTTGTTGCCGCTGGCGTCCGTGACCGGCTGGGTAATCGGGTTCGGGCTGACGCCCACCCGGTTGTCGCTTTTCGTCACAGTCCAGCCTCTGGGAAAACCCGCCTGCGCATCGATAACGGTTTCATTGTCATCAAACACCAGCATGGTGACGTAACCGGGGCGGGTACTGACGACCGTGGCGTTCTGGCTGTTGTACGTGACGTTCTGCATCCGGCTGTCATACGCGCTGCCGCGTGGTGTCGCCGCGCTCCATGCCACGCATGACACCATTAAGCAAGAGAGGAGCAGGGTATGTTTCAGCATTATTCCCCCCTCAGCTCTTTATCGCGCTGGTAGCTGGTGACGATAAAGCCCAGTGGGTTCACTTCGCGCTGGCTGTCGGTAAGTTGGCGGTGCGGGACGTAGCGGTATGTGAGGCGGATATTCCAGACATCCGTTTTCACGGAATTATCAGCAATACGACGAATTGTGCGCTTGATACGCATGGTTGCCAGATTATCCGGCCCGGTGGCAGGCGCATGCACATTGGAAATAATGGCGATATCAACAACATATTCCGCCTTGTTAAAAATCACGTCCGGTGCCTGGTCGCCGTTAAACCCGTCCAGATAGTCCCGGTTCACGCTGTCGCTGTTAAATAACTGCACGTCGTCATAATCACGCTGAAGGGAGAAATAATTATATCCCTCGCGGAGTCTGACATAGTGTGCTGCCAGTGAATGCGCCAGCGCCTTTTCAGACGAAATATCCCGCTCTTTCACGCGGGTCATATATTCATAGCGACCGGTCTGTTTATCCACTGACCATAATTCAGTTTCGGTGGTTTTCAGCGGCAGCAGAATAATAATGGCCGCAATCGCCATTGCAGCCAGAATCAGTCCGGCAGCGGCCACCCGCCAGGCGGTTTTTCGGGAACGCTCTTCTTTTTCCAGCAGGATGGATTCAAAAGAGCGGGAAACATTAACAATGTTCTGAATATCAGACATGGTGAGTCAGCTCCTGAATGATGGTGGGGGAATTCACCGGCTCGGGTTCGCCGGATACCGGCGGGAGGTCGCCCTGATGCCGTGCGCAGCCCGTGAGCGCGCACAGCATCAGAAGGAAGATGCTGAATTTCATGGAAGCCCCTTATCGTATGGATGCAGGAATGCCGCACCGGTGGCGCAGGCCACGGCGTGACGGGGAAAGGAAATTAACGGCAGGAAGGATTAACGGTGACGTTGCCGGTTCAGGCGTTTCATGCTTTCGATGGCGGCGGCGCGTTTCTGCCAGGCGTTCACGGTTTTACCCGCGCCTGCGCCAGTGAGCCTGCCGGTCGCCGCGGGGACGGCCATGCCGCCTTTCGCAGCCAGGCGGGCACCTCCCTTTACTCCCGGACCGGCAAGGCTTGCAGATTTGTTCGCCATTCCGCTCAGGCCACTCATGGCTGCACCCTGCAGCACCGCCTGTACGGCGGCCCCGCTGAGTGCGCTGGCGAGCTTCGCGGAGAACCAGACCACCACACCTGCCGCTATCCCGGCCAGCAGGCACTGTGCCGCCAGCGTCACCATGTTGCTGACATTGGAAGTCCGGGTCGCTGCATCAAGGATTTTATTCAGGTAATTGATGGCGATACGGATGGATAAGGCGGAAAACATGATCGTTAATATTGCCGCGAAAATCGTTTTCAGCCAGTTATCAAACATCGGCTTAAGAAAACCGTACAGCAGGCAGAAAATAAAGAGCGGCGCGGTGGTCGTCATTAACAGGATGGTAATTTCAGCGAGCAGGTTGACAAAGGTGGCTGCCATCAGCAGAACGATCGCGCCGCCCCATACCAGCACTTCGGCAAAGCCACCATTCAGTTTGACGTAAGTCGAAGTGTCCATACTGAACAGCGTCTGCCCCAGTGTCTGTGCCTTTTCCCAGACGGTATCAAGTAGCGCCCAGACGTTATCATCGCCGCTGACACCGTCTTTGAGTGCCTGGATAGCCGCTACCGCCATATCCAGCCAGCTATCCCTGTTTAACGCAAAGGTGGTGATCAGCAACATTCGCCCCACATCCCAGACAACATCTTCAACCGGGGTCCGGAGTTTGCTAGCCAGTGTCTGATAACCGCGAAACAGTATAAATAAGGTAAAAGAGCTGACGATGATGACGCTGATCATCGAGCCGTAAGTGGAAGACTGACCTTCCAGAACGGCATTAAGTCCATCCATGATGTTTTTGTCCATACCAACAAAAATACCTCCGGACATGGTGCCTCACCTGATATATAAATAAAGGAAATAAAAAACAGGGAGAATTCCCTGTTTTGCTGGAGAAGATATTACCGGGTGACGGATTTTCTCTTTTCGGCTTCCTGCTGAAAGAGTGTCTCAAATTTTTCTTTTATTCCGGGCTTGCCAATTTGAGCGAACATAATGGCAGCCCGTTGAGCAAATTCGCAGTTATCGCTTGCCTCGCCATCCTCCAGGCATTGTGTATAAACTGCATAAGTTTCGTCAGGATGCTGCTTATACCAGGCTTCGGATTTGGTTTCCCTGCAGCCGGACAGTAATATCATGCCTGAGAGTGTGCATGAGGTGAATAAGGATCTGAGCACGGATAACCTCCTTATAAATTATTAAGGTCAGCAACAGGTGCCGTTAGCTGCTGCTGTTCAAAGGCTTTCTGTCTTTGCTGTTCCAGCAATGTCGTTCGCTGTTCAGCCTGTCTGACAGACATCTCCCACTGATTCGTCAGCGCATTTAACTGTACGCTTTTCGCCGCGATGGCGTTAGCCAGATCCTGAGACTCTTTCGAGTCCTGCGCATTCGATATACGGTCAGATAAGTCTGATATGTCGCTGAGTGTGCTGTTAATCCTGTTTTCAACGTCAGTGGTATTCTCAATCGCCATTGCCTGATTGATGATCATCTGTTTACAACTGTCGGCCAGGGCCTGAGATTTTATTCCTTCCTGTTCCTCGCTGCATACGCTGAACGATTTGTATTTATTGTAAAGGTTTTGCAGTTCAGAAGAATATGAACTGTTTTGCGTGGTCAGCAGATCATCCAGTGAAATACCGCTCTTACGGAGATTATCAATATCGGTTTTCAGGCTTCGGGCATCACTGAGAAAACCCTGAATATCCCGCACGCCGGTTGCGGTAGCCAGTTGCTTCTTATATGCATCAAGTTCACTTTTATAATGGGTAACCGTATCTTCCCATTGCTGTAATTTCTGCATCCACTGGTTAATGGATTCGGTATTCTGCACGGCGTCGAAAACCGGTATTCCGGCGCTGAACGCCTGCGTCGAGATAAATAACGATAATGCCAGAAGGTGATCCCGGGTACGCATTAATATTACCTCCAGTCTACTGTCAGATGGCCCGCTCAAGGAAAGCGTCTTTCCATTCATCAGGTCGCATACCGTCCTGATAAATGGCATCAAATATTTTCAGGTTGTCCTCACTGCCGCTGAGAAGCCGGGTGAGTTTACCCAGCCCGGACAGATCCATTTTTGCCATCGCCACAAACGGGCGGGTTTCCCCGGCCCGCAGCGGGGTTTTCAGGATGACCATATAATGCTCACCCGGATCCAGGTTCCTGACCGTGTCATAAACACTTTCCGGCACTTTCATTTTCTCCACGTAATCCGCATGGCTGGCTTTCGGATTGGCGAGGAAAATCTGGGTGCCGCACTGCTCAATAATCGCCGGGGCGATGGGGTGTCTGACGATTTCATCCGGTGACTGTGTTGCCGGGATGAAGATACCGTTCAGCTTGCGGATGACTTTCAGCATATTGAGCGAGAAGCGGGAAAATTCGACATCGGCCAGCCAGCGCCAGAACTCATCCATAAACATCACCAGGCGGCGACCGTCCAGAAGACTGGTCACACGGTACAGCAGGTAAAAGGTCACGGGGCCGCGAATATCGTCATCATCCAGAAATTCGGTGCCGTCGATACCAAAGTTATCGACATCGCTGATGGTGAATGTATCGGCCTCGTTATCAAACACCCAGCCGAACTCGCCCCCCTGCGCCCACTGTTTCAGGCGAATACGCAGCCCGTTGGTGCGGGCGTCTGTGGTCGGCGGCTCTGGCAGCACTTCCAGCAGCCGGGTGATCCCGAACCGGCGGTACTCCGGCGGATAGTCCAGCATGATGGTGTCCACGGCGGCACTGATCCGCTCCTCATCGCGCGGATCGAGCGGCTTACCGTTGCGGCGGCACAGCATGCGCACCAGCCGTTTGATGAAACTGATGTTCCGGCGGGTTGGCTCCAGCGCAAACGGGTTGAAGCCAGTGGGCTCGCCGGTACGGATGCGGAAATAACGCCCGCCCGCCTGGCGGATCGCCATCTCCGCCGCCCGGTCCTTATCGAAATACACTGTGGTCAGCCGTTTGATGGTGGCAGAAGGGGCAAACGTCGCCGGGTTACGGTACTTCTGCATCAGTTGTTGCATGACGGTCATCAGCAGGGTTTTTCCTGAGCCGGTTTTCCCGATAATTGCCGTATTCCCCGGCGTTTTCTCTCCAGTGTCATCCCGCCCGGCCTGGCTGTCGTGCAGGTTCAGGTAATACCCGCCACCGCCGGGAGATGTGAGGATGGCGATGGCTTCCCCCCACGGATTACCGCTGCGTTTGTGGGGATGGAAGTTATGCAGGCAGGCCATATCGGCAAAATTCTGGCTGCTGACGGCCACCAGTCGGGGACGCAGCGTATAGACTCCCGGCAGTTGCGCCAGATATGCGGCGGGCAGTGACAGGGTGGAGAGCGTCGTCATAATACCAAGATCGGCGAAGGGCTGGGCCAGAACGTTAGTGTCCTTCACCACCTGTCCGGCACTGTCTGAGGAGATCTGCAGGGAAAAGTGGAATTTACCGCACGACACATGTCCGGACTGGAGCAGGTCGCGCAGGACAAACAGCTCTTCGCGCTGGGAAATCGCATCATCGTCCGTGGAGTTAAGCCGTTTTTCCGCCAGCCGGATATGATTCTGCGCCTCATCCCGTGCCATACAGGTAAAGGACTGCGTCAGAATATACTCGCTTTCAGCGTACAGCAGCGCATCCAGCATACCGGTATGGGTTTCCGGGGAATAATCCTTAATCTCCAGACTGCGAAAGAAGCGTGAACCGCTGACCGTCTGGCATTCGCCGGTGTCGGTGGTAAAAAAGACGTCTGGCGTACTGAGCGTTTCATAAAATGGTGAGTGCGTTACGGCAACCTTCTGCCATCGACCGGTAAGCAGACGATGGAAGAACGCCAGTTGTGAGGAGTACACCCGTCCATTTTCTTCATATATCCCCAGCGGCGTTGCCGTATAGCGGGATAATGAGGATTCGAGTGCTTCGCGGTATTCCAGCATGATTTTGAGCGCCTCATCCAGTGCTGGCTGGCGTTTACCGGGCGACTGCGCCTTCATGGTTCTCTTCTCAATCGCAGAGAACGGCGCGTAGCAGACGGTAAAAAACAGCCGGTGCCGCCAGAACGGTTTTTCTTTTACCGACTGGTAATACCGACGTGTTACCTCATCGGAAAAGGGAATGCCGGAATTCGCCTCAAAGGCATCATGATATTTTTCACGGAGCCGGTGAATATAGAATGTTACCGGCAGACCTTCATACGAACGGATAATGTTATTCAGATGCGTGGCCATCAGGGTCAGGTGATGTTCGTCTTCACATTCAAAGACTGTGCCGCCCAGCTCCCAGGTGGCAACCAAATCACGGTGACGATTTCTGATGACGTAAGGGTGAATATGGGAGGAATAAGGAATGTATTTATCCAGCGTAACGCGCTCGTTTAATTTCATCTTCTGAATAAACTCCGAGACATCAACGTTATCGTACTGGTTTGCCAGAAGGGCATTCGCGCCAAAATGGGTATTGGTGAAAAGTCGTCCACGGGTTTTAAACGCCAGCCAGAGCAGACTGAAATAATGAATCTCCTTTCGGGTTTTATTTTTCATTTCCGCCCAGGCAGGAATGAGCAGAACCGCCAGGTAATAGCTGACATAGACCGCCAGCAGGACGATGGCCCCGCTGACGAGAACGAACGGCACCAGAGGAATACCCATAATGGCGGCAGGCCGCGTAAGCGCTTTATTCAGCGTAGCCATCGTTGCCTCCCTTATGACGCCCAGTAGGCACCGAAGCCGGATGCGCCGACAATCAGGATCGCGCCGATGATGACGTTACGCATATCGTGCAGGCTCTTGCCGTCGAACAGCACCTTATAACCTATCCACATGGTCGCCAGTGTGATGGTGACGGCGGCCAGTCCAAGCAGGCCGGTCGAGGTATTGCTCAGTGTCTCATTGGCCTTGTTAAATCCGCTGTCCGCCGCCAGTACCGGGGCAGACAGCAGGACGGGAGCGACACCAGAGTAACGGCGTTTACGCATGATCATTTCTCCTCATCAGGGATAACAGGGATAGCGCCGCGAATGACGGCATCGGGATAATGCAGGGAAGTCAGGACCGCCGCAGTGGCACCGGCAGGCTCGCCGCGCAGCACAACGGCGGGATAACGGACAGGCGGTTGCGCGTTCCGGTCAGGGTCACGCTGTCGGTCTTCCCGCGTGGACGGGACAGGATAGCCAATGCGCTGCACGTAGCTGGTCTGGTTAAAGGCGGATTCCGGTCGCTGGCCGGTTTCAAAGTTGCCGGAGTAGTAACAACTGAGTGCCCGTTTCAGGGTGCCACCGCGCCGGTAACAGTCGGCGAGAATGCGCTCAAATACCGACAGATTGATGCAAGGGCTAAGCAGGTCGCTGGCCGTGACGCCGTAATGGCGGAAATTGGTGCTGGTGATTTGCATCAGGCCGACCGAATAGCGTCTGCCCTGTGCAGCCAGCCGTCCGGTGAGGCGGATCGCCTCCGGCAGGCTCATGGGGAAATGTGAAATCACGCCCCGGCTACCTGGCAGAATTTCAGCAATGGCGTAAGGGTGGAAACCGGATTCGACCCGTGCGACATCAAGCGACGTGGACGGGTGAATACTGGCGGCGCACTGCACCGCCAGTGCCAGAAAGGCAGTGGTGGAAAGCATGCTGGCCTCGTAACAGAGAGACCGGCGGCTTATAGAAAAATACGCCGCCGGGGGAGAAGAAGAGAAAATGGATTAAGCGGCCGTATTTTGTGAAATGTCACTATCTTCTTTGGGTTCAAGTAGCACCAGTCTGCCGGAGACGGCAATACCGGGTATCAAAACGATATTCAGACCGGGCTTGCCGTTATGTGCGAAGGCCACGCCAACTTTTGTCCAGTACGTGTTTTTTTCGCCCTGAGCATCGGGCTGGCTTTCCTGGGTAACAAAGACGTGATAAACGGGTTTTCTCATGGAATTTCCTTTAATAAAACAGCAATGGATGAAATAAACGAATCACATTCCGGTTCTGCATTCCGGTTTTAACGGGTCAGCGAGAACATTCAGCGGCACCCTGAATTGTGGTTACGTGACAGCCCGATCCATGTTGTTAAAGAGCAATACCCGACCCGGACGAATTAACGTCCATCAGGGCAACCATGTTGTAATGGCGTTTTCAGAATCGAATATCTGGCGAGGGATATAAATGAGAAACTCAAAACAAAAAGAAGAGAGAAAAATAGCGGAGTATTTAAGATGCAGTGAGAGTAATGAGGATTTAAAAAACACGAGAGAGTGGTATTCACATTCACCGTGAATAATAAAGACGTGCAGAGATATAACATCTCTACACGTCCTTTTTATCCTGTCAGCGGCTACTACGTTCAAGTTTTTCCTGACATTCCGTACAGGTGGTTACACCCGGCAGTGCTTGCCGTCGCTTTTCTGGAATGGGTTTACCACATAAACGACAGTGGAATAATGATGGCGCAGGCCCTGGTTTAAATCGATTCTGCGCAATCATCTCATCCAGTCGCTGTTCATTAAATTCCTGATCGCGGTCAATCTCATCCGGCATGTGGCGTCCTCCTGTCAGTGGCAGCGTCCTGTTCGAACAGTGCGATACGTTTCCAGACCATGGTGAGTGATAGCCCTTCGACCTTAGGCTTCAGGGCTTCCGTTACCTGCATCATGGCAATCAGTGCGTCAGGCGATTCGAGGTTGCCCACCCGGCATTGCTGCCATTGCCGCCAGATCCTGGCATCCGTCTCTTCATCCGGCTCAGGTGTACGTCCATATGGCACGTTGACACCCAGCAACCGTCGGCGAAGGCAGACGTCATTAGACGTCAGGCCAAAGTAGTGGTTGAGCAACGCAATAGAACCGCCCAGCCGGATAGCCCGGTTAATCTGCTGCTGTTGCCGGTATTCCTGTCGGGCCTGCGCCAGTAAATGATGCAGAACATCATGGCGGACACTGACCGAAACAAAGGGAGCCGCCGCCCGGCTGACAGCAAACAGTTCATCGAGTGATAACTCATTAAGAGCATTCATTTCGTCGAAAGTGAATCCGAGGGACTCACAGTAACGAATATTGCCTTCTTTCAGAGCATGAAGGACGTCGGTTAATACGTCATAATTCAATGTCGGGATCATAATTCTGTACCTCCCTTAAATATTTTCAGCGGTTGGTTAATTTAAGGTTGATCCATTCATCAATTTCAGATTCCAGCCACGCCACGCTGGCAGGGCCAATTTTAATGGAGCGAGGAAAATCGCCATTTTTCATATACAGGTAAATCTGAGAACGTTTAAGACCCGTTTTTTCTTCAACCTGTTTCAGACGCAACAACTGATGTGCTTTCATTGTTTTCTCCTGTAATGGAAATAAACCGGGTATGCCCGTAGATAAAAAAACACGGCGGAAGATGGAGGAAAAGCTAATGAACCCGTATTAAGGGCACGTAACCCCTTAGTACGGGTTATGTATTGGGACGGATAAATATCCAGTTAGAGAGGCAAGGATGCGGAAGAAGGGGAACCCCGCTCCAGCGCATTTTTCAGCGTATCGCCACTCAGACGATCAGTAATACCGTCATCTGAGGCCCACTGCTCAAAAATGGACAGGAGTTTATAGGGATGTCGAATTAAGGGGCTTATGGCTTCATTATGTTTACAGGCAAGCCAGAACATACGAGATAATGGCGTTGATATTCGAGTTGAAGATGATGACACATTTTTGTTTCTAATATATATTTTTATTAGCTTTTCAAGTTCTGAGTGCCGTATTACTAAACAGGCATCCTTAGGTAAGTTATAAATTGGAAAATATCCGTGACTTTCTGCCTTTTGTGGTAAAAAATATTCATAAGAATTTAACTTAATACTATCAGGTAACCTCTTGATTTGCTTTTCCATTCTGGTCGCCCATGTTGTTTTTTCGAATAGCTGAAATATTTCTCCAGATATGGAAACTGATAAGCCATAGTTTATACTATTAGCTCCTGTTATTGGCAAAGGTATGTTGAGAGATTGGGCTAATAATGATTGGACAATAACATATTCGTACCCAATCAAAGTTGTGTCAATAACTCTTTGCCTTGGGGAAAAATGTTTACCACTAGTGCTAATAATTAAATTTATTCCGTTGGTGAAGTTTATCCCGTCTAGTAAGCAAAGTTTTGTTAAAAATGAATCCGTGGCTAAGCATAGTTTTATTTTATTATTATTTTTTTGAACTTTTCTTAAAATAATAGGAGATTGGAAATAAATTGATAAGTGAATATTACCACATAAAGCATGACGATAAAGATCACTGACTGTTAAATTTTTATCTATAATTTGACTAGCTATTGTCGCTGCTTCTTGTATGGTTACCCATTCCAGCATTTTATTTGGAGATTTTAAAGTAGCGTTATTCAATGACATATAGAAGCTCCTTTTATATAACAATATCTTTGGAATAATCAAAATGGATAGTGTTATCTGTAGGGGCTTGTATATATCGAAACGGTGAAAGTAATAAAATTTAATAAGATCGACATCCTTGTGCTTTTGTTATTCAATTATCAGCAGCGCCCTCATTTTGACAATTCAATCACAGAGTTAGAGATTTGTTAAATCTATATCTATTCTAGCCTCGAGAGCTAGGTTAATGATATAAATTATCACGCTTATTGAAACGACCTAAAATGTTGAATGTTTAATAGGACGCTCAGCGGGGAATTATAAACCGGCACTATGGCCGGTTTTCTTTTATATATAATATCATGAGTGTTGATCAAAATAACATACAGGTGTTTATATAAGATCAATAGGTATAATTACGTTAAGTCAGGATTGCCTGAGATTTGAATGCTTTTTGATATTTACAAACTGTATGAAAGCGCCTAGACCTGCAACAACGCCTGCTGTGGCGGCAAGCAACCATGGGGATAAATTCTGTAAGAGAAGAATGCCACCCATTGCGGCACCAATAGCACTACCCAAGTATAAGGCTGACTCATTGAGAGCTACCGCTAAGTTACCATCGCCCTGTAGCTCACGAGCTTTAATTAATTCGTTATTCTGCGGCACTTGCAATGCCCATCCTACTGCCCCCCAGACTGCAATTGGTATCATTACGAACCATGAGCCCATGGATGCTGAGGGCGATAGTAGAAATAACGAAATAGCTAAAATAACCATAATACTAAAACTCAGCACGGGCCCCTGAAAGCGATCGACCAGAGGACCAATTAAAAAACTGCCTATCACCCCCCCAATTCCCCAAACCCAAAGGTAAGGCGTTACGGAATGCACAGCTCCATAATCTGCATCAGAGAGCAGAGGGGCTATAAAAGTATACATACCAAGACTTGCAATTGCGGCTAATAAAGATACAAAAAGGATTGAGACAACATGCATATCACTAAGAAGCATCAATTTTTGCTTAAGGGATATCGTCTGAGCTTTAGGCAGCATCGGGAGTTTCGTAATTAGTCCAATGAAAGAAATGGCTCCTAATAACGCAACTAACCACAGAGCAATAGCCCACCCAAAACGTTCTGCTAATAGGAGGCTGAGCGGAACTCCAAGCACTGTTCCACTTGCCATACCTCCCATAATAACAGAAATGGCCTTTCCTCTTTGGTCTGGCTCTGAGAGTGCCGCTGCTGCGGCAATACCCATAGCTAGATAAATACCAGCCCCTACTCCCGCAATTGCACGAAATATAAGCAATACGGTGAAATCAGTTGATAACGCACTGGCAGCATTAGCTATCACAAACAGTCCCAGGGCAAATAATAAACCTCTGCGTTGTTGATGAGCAGGTAATAATGCAACAAAGACAGGTGAACCGAGACCATAAGCAAGAGTAAAAGCGGTGACGAGTTGGGCTGCTATCGCAGCCGAAACTGAAAATGATGTTTGTATCATTGGTATCAGCCCGGCAGTAACATATGAAGCCATGCCCAGAGCGAAAGCTCCTAAGGCTATAAGATATACGGCAGATCGAGTATTTAGAGCCATAAAAATTCCTAATTTCGTATTTAAATTGGGGGTAAATAATTACCCCCGATGAAAATCAAAAAGAGAGCGAAATGCTATAATCCTTAAGCCATGTATTTAAACCAATGGCAAGCTCAATGCCCATACGATCATACATGGGAGACAGATCGCCGATTGGCTTCTCTAATGTCTGTTGAATACGTTTATGATCTAATAGGGGTAGAACCGGCGAATTTGAGTCCTCTAAAATTGTGGTTAATGACTGACGTAAAGCTCTTTCATAAGCAGGATCCTGGGTTGAGGGATATGGACTCTTAACACGATTTGAAATACTTTCCGGCAGGATGTCTTTAGTCGCAGCCCTTAGAATACTTTTTTCACGTCCATCAAACGCCTTCATTTCCCAGGGAATATTAAAAGCATACTCAACTAGCCGGTGATCGCAAAAAGGTACACGTACTTCGAGACCAACAGCCATACTCATTCTGTCTTTGCGATCCAGTAGGGTTTGAACAAATCGGGTCAAATTGACATAGCTCATTTGCCTCATCCGATAGTTGGTTTCATTTTCTCCTGGCAGCACTGGAGTTTCTGTCAGAGCCTGTCTATAGCTATCTTGCAAAAAAACATCCATTTCAAGCTTATTCAATAAGCTCTGTGAAAAAAGCGTCTTCCCGTCAAAATATTTTCCAGTGACGGAGGTCAACCATGGGAAGGTTTTAGCCGCTATAGCCTCAGGATCATGGAACCATCGATACCCACCAAATACTTCATCTGCCGATTCGCCAGAAAGCGCGACAGTTGAATGCTGCCTTATACTTTGAAACAGTTGATAAAGAGAAGGCCACATATCGCCCCAAAACGCGGGTGGTAAATCCAAAGCATGTACTATCCTTGAACGCAATTCTGGATCAGCCATAGAACTACTATCGATTATAATTTCTCCATGCTTTGAATTAATTTGCTCAACCAAATCTCGCACAAAAGGAGCATCTGGAGTGCCACGGACTCCATCCCCGGCGAATTCTGTACTATGTTTGGCAAAATCAACTGAGAACGAACGAATATTTTCCTTTCCACCAGCAAGGAGTTTTTTCGAAGCCAGAGCGGTAATTATGGATGAGTCAAGCCCACCTGATAAAAGACTACATAATGGCACATCAGCAACGATGTGTCGGTCGACGATGTCTTCAAGCAGGTCACGAGTATGCTTTATTGTCTGCTCAAGGGAATCCCGATGTTCACGTGCTTCAAGTTTCCAGTATCGCCTTTTAGAAAGCCCACTATGAGAAACTTTTATACACTCCCCAGGTAAAACTTCGCGCATTCCTGAAAATATCGCCTGACCTGGCGTTTTTACCATCTCTAATATTTCCCTCATACCATCAGCATCCACTTTACGAGGGACAAGAGAGTTAGCTAAAAGAGCCTTTGGCTCCGAGCCAAAAATTATGCCGTCTTCTGTTTGAAAATAATAAAGAGGCTTTACACCCATCCTGTCGCGAACAAGGAAAAGTTCCTGTTTTAGGCGATCCCATATAGCGAAGGCGTACATACCATTTAACTTTTCAGGAAAGTCGTTACCCCACTGAAGGTAAGAGTGTAAGACTACTTCCGTGTCACTTCGCGTTTCAAAACGGTGGCCTAAGCTTTGAAGTTCTGCTCTTAATTCTTGAAAATTATATACTTCACCAGTATATGTGATAACAGCCGCAGCACGATATCCACTATAATTGGCCATCATCGGCTGGCGTCCTCCTTCAAGATCTATAACAGATAGCCGACGATGCCCTAATCCAACAGGTCCGTCTATCCATAGACCCTCTGCATCTGGACCCCGTAGAGTCATTGTATCTGTCATTCTTTGCAGCGTTTCCCGCTGAGATTCCAAATTTTGGCTATAGGAAAGCCATCCAGTCATTCCACACATAATTTCACTCCAGTAAGAAAATTTTTATCCAAGACTTTCTAAGTCAGCATCATGTGGTAACAGAACTCGTGTTTGTCCTCGTATATAGCGTGCTGGTGATGTTGCCAAAACTTTCTGACTAATTTCATCTAGCAATTCTTGCAAACCGAATGTTGTGTTAAGATCTGCAAATGGCTGAAGAGGTTGAATGTTATTTGAAACGTATAAAACTACGTCTTTGCAGAATTGAGACAATTTTTCTACAGTCTCCAAGCCGGGTATACGTGGTTCAGTTTTTAAATCCAGCACAGTGATATTTTTACCAGTCGAATCCCGTGTCCAGATTTTGAGGTGGTCGCTATCCCATTCAGGAGTGTCGTAAACGATTCGTGAATGATATAAATTTCCCTTAGAGTCAATAAAAGTAAAGTCTACGTTCCGTTGTCGTTCTATATTGACAAAGCTGCTATAGCCAGCAACTGGCGCATTACCCAATTTCGCAGTGAGTAAGACAGTATCAAGTATATCTCCTCCTGAAATTGAGAAATCAGATTTTATACCCAATGCTGTTTCTAATTTTAAAGGGGAGTCTTTTGGGTATATGTGATTTATAAGGTCCAGTGCATGAATTATTTCACTGGTTACACCACAAGTAGGTCGATAATCATTAATACGATCTTTCCCCCAATGGAATGATGCTCTAACTAGCACCCATTCTCTATTTTTTACTTCATCACGCAGTTTCTGAGTGGTTTCTGAATAACGTTCAACGAGATTAAGTGCAAATCCTTTGATATTTTTAAGCGGTTTTGTTAAATCGCACCACTTTTCATCGGGTATAGCTAAAGGTTTTTCGCAAATAATGAACCCATTAAAGCCCTCTAATTCTCTGAGGGTTTTAACATGACTATGATCATTTACACTCACAACGATTATATCTGGGCTGATAATTTTCATTGCTTCAGATACTTTTTCAAAATATGGCAATTCTACATCTCTCTTATGCCTACTGACATATGAGAAGTGCATATGGGTACCAAGTTCTTTGCCTAAGTAACTGAAAGAGCGAAGAAAACGTTGGCCAGCATAACCGAGGCCAATAATTAGTATTTTCATAATCTGTTTCCTTCATAGATGAAGATATTTTCAGGGCTAACGGTGAACCCTAGCTTTTCATAAAGGCCTTCGGCTTCATAAGTTGATTCAAGTACGACTTTAGAAACTGTTTTTTCTTCAAACCAACTTAATAGGTTCTTCATAATACATAAGGCGACGCCTTGTCTTCTCCATTGAGGAAGAACAACTACAGATTGCACCCAACCGCACATTCCATTAATACAATCTGGAGCAGGAGGGCGGTTGTCAATGATACCTGTGGCACAACCAGCAAGCATACCCTCACACTCAGCGACGAATATTTTTATGTTTCCATTACTTCCATGTTGTTCATTTATCCATTTAATATAAGATTTTTTCCAAATATTACTTTCATGAATGTTGCGACTTGTGTAGCTTGTGTTATGCTTCCCATCAAGCAACATCGAACGCAGATCTACAAGGTTATTAGTATCTTTATCTTGCGCCGCACGAACTTTAATTTTAGCTTGAATTATGTTCATCATTATGCTGCCTGTCCTGAGGATTTTTTCTGTTTAAGAGGAATGTCAAAATACTGGAACACTTCTGATAATGATTCAGCAAGATCCTTAATCTGCTCTTCGCTATGATTAGGTGTGGCATTAACTCTAAAACGCTCAGTTCCAACAGAAACAGATGGATAGTTTATAGGCTGTAAATAAATACCATGTACTTTCAATAAACGCTCGGCTGCTGATTTACATTTGACCGCATCGCCTACCAGTACAGGTAATATATGAGTCGTAGAACAAGACATAACCGGTATATTCATCCGTTCAAGTTCTGAACGTAGAAGCTTGGTGCGTTCCTGGAGTAATTCTCGCTCTTTAGGATGTTTTTTTAGATAATTAATGCTAGCTAAGCAACCAGCAGCTATTGCAGGTGGTAGTGAAGTAGTAAAAATAAATCCTGTCGCAAACGATCTTATAGAATCTATCATCCATTTTCGGCCGGTAATATACCCTCCAATTACGCCTATTGCTTTGGCCATTGTGCCCTGTATGATATCGATTTTATCTGCCACACCGACCTCAGCAGCAATACCCTCACCATTGGGCCCATACATGCCTATAGCATGTACTTCATCTAGGTAAGTTAAAGCATTGTATTTTTTAGCTGCTGCGACAATAGATTCAATAGGCGCGACGTCGCCATCCATTGAGTAAACCGACTCAAAAATTACTACTTTTGGGCGTGTTAATGGATACTGAGCAAGAATTTGTGTTAGATGGTCAACATCATTATGTCTAAATATCTGCCGTTCTGTTTGAGTTGAACGTATACCGTTAATTATTGAGGCGTGATTCTGTTCATCACTTATCACAACGCACTCAGGTATTTGTCGCAACAGGCATTGTAACGTTGCGTCATTAGAGCTAAAGCCAGTAGGAAAAACTAAAGCTGCTTCTTTACTATGCCATTCGGCGAGACTGCTTTCCAGTTTTCCAAATAATCCGTGTGTACCGCCAATATTCCGCGATCCACCTGACCCTGCACCATAGGAATCGATAGCCTCATGCATGGCTTGACGAACAACAGGATGTTGTGACATTCCGAGATAATCATTACTGCACCATACTACGACAGGTCTGGTTTCGTCTCCTTCAAGACGAGCCAGGGGGTAGCTACCACATATACGATTTAAAGTAACAAAAGTACGATACTGACCTGATGATTTAAGGTCGTTCAGCTTTTCATTCAATAAATTCTGGTACATTTTTCACCCCTGTAATTTTACAAACACCATGGATGCAAAGTCGCCACGCTCTTAACAATTAGGAGCCTAAGCGTCTTTATGGCGCATTGTGTCCTGGATTTTTTACGGTTACAATCTAACTGTTTATACTATTACTAGGAGTGATGCGATGAAAACAGTTCGCAACATGCAGCGGACTCGAAAAGAGCTATCTGAGTTTTTACGAAGCCGTAGGGAACGTTTGGAGCCTGCCGATGTGGGTTTGACATCTACGGGAAGGAGACGCACACCGGGCTTACGAAGAGAGGAAGTTGCTGCGCTTGCGGGGGTAGGGCTGACTTGGTACACATGGCTGGAACAAGGCAGAGACATTAGCGTTTCTGCAGCATTTCTTGACAATCTTTCACGTGTTTTGAAACTCGATGCAACTGAACGCCGCCATCTCTATCTTTTGACACAGCAGCGACCCCCAGTTGAGCCAGGTAAAACTTGGTGCATTGTTCCACCACTTATCCATCGACTAATGGGAAATTTAAAGACAAGTCCAGCCTACGTAATAAATTTACGTTGGGATGTAATAGCATGGAATAAAGCTGCTGATCGGGTCTTTCACTTTTCACAATATGCGCCTGAGCGCAGGAATCTTCTCTGGATGATCTTTGCTGATCAGGCTACCCGCATGTTGTTTGAACCATGGGAAGAACAAGCCCATCAGCTGATTTCACATTTTCGAAGGGACTTTGTAAGAGCAACCCAAGCTCCTGATATTTGTGAACTAATCAGGGATCTTGAAAATATTGATCCGGACTTCAAGATGTGGTGGCACGAGCAGGATATTCATGGTCCATACTATGGTAAACGTCAGTTGAATGTCGAAGAAATAGGAGTTGTTTCTTTTGAGCATACGATGCTTACGATTGACCAAGATAGACATTTAAGGCTGGTATATTACGCTATCACCGAGGGCAGCGACGCTGGCTTGAAGTTTGAGGAATGGATATGCTCAGACCCTAATTAAAATGTTAGAAATAATTTTTCTTAGCAAAGTTAATTTTGTAATAAAGAAATCCTTCTCGTAGTAGTTATTTTTTTAAAGTAATTTTTTTTGAGGTGATGGCAAGGAACAACTTCCTGCAGTCATTATTTAATTCTATAGAATCGAACATAAAATAATAGGCCCAACAGGGCCTATTATAAATCCAAAAAAAATTTATCGATCGAGGATTTGATTGCTTGCTATATCTTATCGATTAACAGCCTGTTATTATCTAATTTTGTTGAACATAAAGATAGGGTGCGACATAGCTTTCACGATTCATTTCTAGATAATCGGACCACCACTGCATCATCGCCTTGCGGGCTTCCAGATGTTCTGCCTTGTGAATATAAGCCATGCGCACGGTATTGCGCTCCTGATGACTCATCTGGCGTTCTACTGCGTCCTTTGCCCATAAACCCGATTCCATTAACGCACTGCATGCCATCGCCCGAAAGCCGTGGCCACAGATATCCTTTTTCGTGTCGTAGCCCATCACCCGCAGTGCCTTATTGACCGTGTTTTCACACATTGGCTTATACGGGTTATGGTCGCCGGGGAAGACCAGTTCATTATTACCGGTGATATCCTTAATCTGTTTCAGAATGGCGATGGACTGTTCTGAGAGGGGGACGATATGCGGCATTCGCATTTTGGCCCCGCGCCCGGAATAACGCATGCCAATAATGGGTTCTCGCGTCGCGGGTATCGTCCATACTCTGTTTGTGAAATCAATCTCTGACCAGCGGGCGAAACGCAGTTCACTGGAGCGAATGAACACATGCAGCATTAGCAGGACGGCCAATCGCGTCAGCTCACGGCCCTGATGATATGCCTCAATACGATCAAGCAGTTCAGGCAGCCGCTCCAGTGGCAGGGCAGGATAGTGCCGTCTGACAGGAGGTGTGGTCACGCCGCCAAGGTTTGCTGCCGGGTTGGTGTCGATTAAACCCTGATGGACCGCATGGCGCATGATGTTATTGAGGTGCTGCCGCGTGCGGGACGCAACTTCCAGCAGACCTTTTTCCTCGATCCCTTTCAGCAGGTCAATGAAATGACGAGGTTTAAGTTCTGATACAGGCAGGTTCCCGATTACTGGAAAGATGTGATTGTTCAGGCTGGCAAGCAGACGGTCAGCGGTGTTCTGCGACCATCTCCTGTTACTTTTATGCCACGCCAGCGCCACGTTTTTAAACACTTTCTCCGCTGTTAGTGAGCCACGTTCAGCAGCCCGATGCTGTACCGGATTGATATTCAGCGCCAGCATTTTACGGACTCCTTCACGCTGCTGTCGCGCATCAGACAGGGAGATGGCAGGATAGGCACCCAACGCAATTCGGGATTCTTTACCGTTAATACGATACTTGAGATACCAGTGACGGGAGCCACCCGGCTTGACCAGCAGATACAGACCGTGGGAATCGGAGACTTTAAAGGGTTTATCAGAAGGCTTGAGACTGCGGATTTTCGCGTCGGTAAGGGACATATGGGGGTCACTCCATTATCGAACTAACCTGACCCCAGATTTGACCACCAATTTTCCCCGATGCGGAGGGTAAAATCAAAATACATCGGGAAGAGTTTTCACGCTAACCTGTTGAATCAAAATAAAATAAGAATTCGCAAGGATGCATAAAAGCAAGAAATTGGCTCCTCTGACTGGACTCGAACCAGTGACATACGGATTAACAGTCCGCCGTTCTACCGACTGAACTACAGAGGAATCGTGTGAACGAGGCGCATATTAGCGACGACAATTGGGGTTGTCAAAGGGGGAAATGCGATTGTGCGTCTGTTTGCTGACAAAACCAGCAAAGCGGCGAACTTTCGATCTCCAGCCGGTTTTGCCCCATTCTGGTGCGAGCCTACCCCGGATGGGGCAGATCGGAAAACGTTGACTGAAATCGATATTACCGATAACAATCATAAATGCTTATTTTACGGGTGGTTAACGCGAATTTTTGATCTTATCCGAAACTGGCAAGCATCTTGCAATTCTCTCCTGACATCACTGCCAGCACAGGTTTTGGCATTCCGGACAGGAGGCAAAATGAACTTCAGACGATTGAAATATTTCGTGAAAATTGTCGATATTGGTAGCCTGACGCAGGCCGCTGAAGTATTGCACATCGCACAACCCGCGCTGAGTCAGCAGGTTGCCACACTGGAAGGTGAGCTCAATCAGCAACTGTTAATTCGCACCAAACGAGGTGTGACGCCCACTGAAGCAGGAAAAATTCTCTACACGCATGCGCGGACGATCCTTCGTCAGTGCGAACAGGCACAGTTAGCCGTCTATAACGTTGGACAGACCTTAACGGGGCAGGTGTCGATTGGTCTTGCGCCGGGGACGGCTGCGTCGTCGGTCACCATGCCGCTCTTGCAGGCGGTGCGGGCAGAATTGCCCGAAGTGCTGGTGTATCTGCATGAAAACAGCGGTGCCGTACTGAACGATAAACTGCTGAATGGTCAACTGGATATGGCGGTGCTCTATGAGCGTTCCCCGCTGGCAGGTATTACCAGTCAACCTCTGTTAAAAGAAGACCTCTTCCTTGTCGGCACCCGTGACTGCCCTGGGCAGAGCGTGGATCTTACCGCTGTCGCACAGATGAATCTTTTTCTCCCTCGCGACTACAGCGCAGTCCGTTTGCGGGTCGATGAAGCCTTCTCGCTGCGTCGTTTAACGGCGAAAGTCATTGGCGAAATTGAGTCGATAGCCACGCTGACCGCGGCGATTGCCAGCGGCATGGGCGTGACGGTGTTGCCGGAATCCGCCGCGCGTTCCCTGTGTGGCGCGGCGAATGGCTGGATGGCGCGAATTACCTCGCCGTCGATGAGTCTGTCGCTGTCGCTGAATATGTCGGCAAGGGGGAGTTTGTCGCCACAGGCACAGGCGGTGAAAGAGATCCTGATGTCGCTGGTCAGCAGCCCAGCGTTGGATAACCGCGAGTTGCAGTTGGTCAGCTAAGCGTTATTCCATGATGGAATAAGATACGGGTTTTTATTATTTGTTATGCCGGACATCAGACTCTAACAATAGCAGCATGTCTGATGTATCCGGAGCAACGAGTGAATTTCCAGCAGCTTAAAATTATCCGTGAGGCAGCACGTCAGGATTACAACCTGACGGAAGTCGCCAATATGCTCTTTACCTCGCAGTCAGGGGTAAGTCGGCATATTCGTGAGTTAGAAGATGAGCTTGGGATCGAGATATTTATCCGTCGGGGTAAACGTCTGCTTGGAATGACTGAACCAGGTAAGGCGCTGCTGGTCATTGCCGAGCGCATTCTCAATGAAGCCAGTAACGTACGGCGACTGGCGGATTTGTTCACCAATGACACCTCTGGCGTGTTAACCATCGCCACGACGCACACGCAGGCACGCTACAGCCTGCCGGGTGTCATTAAAGCCTTCCGCGAATTGTTCCCGGAAGTCCGTCTGGAATTAATCCAGGGGACGCCGCAGGAAATAGAGACGTTACTGCAAAATGGCGGGGCGGATATTGGTATCGCCAGTGAGCGCCTGAGCAACGATCCTCTGTTGGTCGCATTCCCCTGGTTCCGCTGGCATCATAGCCTGTTAGTGCCGCACAATCATCCGTTGAGCCAGGTTTCGCCGGTGACGCTGGAGTCGATAGCCCACTGGCCGTTGATCACCTATCGACAAGGGATCACAGGACGTTCCCGCATTGATGAAGCCTTTGCACGCAAGGGGTTGCTGCCTGATATTGTCCTCAGCGCGCAGGATTCTGATGTGATTAAAACCTATGTCGCGTTAGGACTGGGGATTGGTCTGGTGGCGGAGCAATCCAGCGGTGAACAGGAAGAGGGGACGCTGACGCGTCTGGATACCCGGCATCTGTTTGACGCTAACACCGTCTGGCTGGGACTGAAACGTGGGCAACTCCAACGCAACTATGTCTGGCGGTTTATCGAACTCTGTAATGCGGGACTGTCCGTGGAGGATATAAAGCGACAGGTGATGGAGCCTGATGACGTCGCAATTGATTATCAGATATAAGCAAAAAGCCCGCTAAAAAGCGGGCTTCTTTAAATTTGGCTCCTCTGACTGGACTCGAACCAGTGACATACGGATTAACAGTCCGCCGTTCTACCGACTGAACTACAGAGGAATCGTGTGAACGAGGCGCATGATACTGACCTCACTACGGCGTGTCAACAGTAAAATTAGCACGCCTTTTCAAGTGGTTAATTAATCCTCAATGCGAGGGATCAGTGAACCTGCGCGGGGTTATACGAGTCATCGTCTTCGCTATCACGAAGGCGTTGCAGAGGATCCTGCTGATAAAACTGGCAGAAGCGTTGCCACAGCGCGGGGAACCGTGGCGCAAAGAGCTCCGGGGCACTGAAGAAATACTCTGACAGGACGGCAAAACATTCCGCCGGATCGCTTGCCGCATAGGCGTCAATACTCGACGCGGTTTCACCGACCAGATCAATTTCATCCTGAATATTGTTCATAGCGGCGTGTAGGTCATGTTCCCAACTGGCAACTTCCCGCAGAGGAATCAGCGGGATGCCGCTGGCGCGATCGCCATTACGCATGTCCAGTTTATGGGCAACTTCATGAATAATCAGGTTAAATCCTGAGGCGTCAAAAGAGTCCTGAATATCCAGCCAGTTCAGGATGATCGGCCCTTGCTGCCAGCTTTGTCCGGACTGAACGACGCGCTGGTTATGGACCAGGCCAATATCATCTTCCCATTCGTCATCGACAACAAAGGGAGCAGGGTAGATCAGCACTTCATGAAAGCCATCCAGCCATTCGATACCCAGTTCCAGAACCGGTAGACAGAAAAGCAGAGCGATGCGTGCGCTTTTCAGCGAGTCGAGTTCGAAACCCTGAAGGGCGACCAGCCTTTTTTGTTGCAGGAATCGCTCTGCCAGCGCAATGAGTCTGGCTTGTTCTTGCGCAGTCAAGGTCACAAGCAGGGGGATCGCAAGGGCTTCCTCCCACTGGGCAGATTCATTTTGCGCGGAGTCTTGTGCTTTCCAGGGCCACTTAATCATCGTTTTGCTCGCAAACTCGTCACTTGAACAAAATTGAAGGGACAGGGTCTGTTAAAATGCCAAATTACCTGGCATGATGGCAACCATCAAAACGGAGAGATGCCGGAGCGGCTGAACGGACCGGTCTCGAAAACCGGAGTAGGGGCAACTCTACCGGGGGTTCAAATCCCCCTCTCTCCGCCACTATTCAAGCAGTTAGCTACGTTCCTTTCAACGACGCCCGTCACACTTGGTATCGTGTTGGTATACCCATCCGGTGTTTTTCGCGCCATCATCATCTTCCGATTTACCCAAAACAGGAAGATACAGGGCTGTGAATATTCTGACTTTGCGATCCTGAACATGAACCTGATGTTTCATTTTGTGGTCTGCGTCCGCTTTCACCCATGATGTGCAAACTGGCGAGACCTGGTCGCAGTCGTGCCCGCCAGGGCGCTTTTAAACGTGCCTGTGAAAGGGTGTTGCATCAACTGCATTGTGGTGGAAGATGCAGAGGTGCTGGCGCACCTTCGCATTCTGTTGATTGTTTTGAAATTGATATATTTCAAATAATGATGACACTTTCTGGCGCTTTTTAGCTCGTGTTAAGGACAATGCTTTATCCGTCCATCCCGGCTTCACTCCCCGCATCGCGCTTAAAAGCTGAAGCGATATCCGCCGTTGACTTGCTTCTGATCAAAAGCATTTCCCTGCGTGTAATCGGCTTCGAGGTAGAGCGTGTGCTGCTTGTTGAACTGTGCACTCACACCCACGCCGTTGTTCCAGCCATTACCTTTGAAGCTGTGTTTCTCCCGGGAGCGGTTCAGCCGATACTCTGTATCCCCTGAAAACTCACGGATACCGCCGGTCTTCACATACATATTCAACCGGCTGTTACCTGCGGTGACGTCATACCCCAGTACTATGCTGGCACGCCCCAGCATCGAATCGTAGTGGCTCAGATGGATATTGAGGCCATTACTCGCCTTCATATCCATGTCATTTTGGTCGCTGTAAGTGAACTGGGCCTGTGGTTCAATATAGAACCCATGACCAGGTTGGTTCAGGCTGAATTTCTGCCCGGCTTCCAGAGAGACGCTGAATCCATTGGTGCTACCGCTGGCGCTAACGCCGTTGTTCTGGCTGTCCAGTACATGAAAGCTATTTTTCTGGCGTGACGCTTTTACAACCAGATCGCTGTAAAATCCGCTTTGTGCCATGTAGCTGGCGTACATCCCCATGTAGTCTGAACGTGCAGTACCATCGCCTTCGCGATAGTCTGGCGACGCGCGCGTTGAACCAATAAACAGACCCACATACAACGGCGTTGCATCAGAGAGACGTTTATCTCCGCCAAACTGTATACCGCTGTAACCCATGTCAAAGCCGCTCAGTTTGCCACTGGCGAAAGAGTCCAGGCTTCCCCCGTAACCGCGAAGCCAGATATTACCTTCCTTGCTCTGATTTCTCAGGTCGCCCATCCGTTGCATCAGCGTGCGGTTTTCGACATAGTTCATCAGATAACCGACGTTGAGATAATTGCCGCCAGCATCTGCGGTCGTGGTTGGCTTAGGCGCGGGAGAGGGTTTTACGACGGGAGGCTGAGCCGGATCTGGTGTTGGATCAGGAGCCGGCTCCGGAGCTGTCCCGGAAGCGTAAAGTTCCCAGTTGGTCCCATTTTTACGCACATCATACAGATATCCCCCCAGCTCAACCTGAGAAGAAGCGGTGAATGAGGCCGCACCGTCGGGAGTCTGGACAACGGTCAGGACTTCATTTCCCGTTGTCGCCTCGCTGCCCTGGTTGCGGATGGTCAATACGTGATTACCGGCACTGCTTCCGCTGACATTCAGTAAATCTCCTGCGTTATTAACGCCATCCCCCTCGCCAACGACATCGGCACGCATAACAAAAGTGCTGCTACCGCTCAGGTTCGCGACGTTTAACGTGGTAAATGCGCTGGCGGTTGAGGCGTGGCTGGCAAAATCGACGGTTGAATGAGTCAGCGCCAGCGTATCGAGGTTGGAATGGCTCGTCACGTTCCAGACGCTATTATCCATTGCGACGTCCAGTGTCCCGCCATTGATATTGTCGCTGAAGGAGGAACCCGTCCAGACAGATCCGGAATGCATGTCCAGATTGATCACCCCACCTCTGGAAAGTACGCTGCCATTGATCAGCATTTGTCCCGAGGCGTTGATTCGACTGGCAGCATAGCCATCGTTATGTTGAGTCGCGATGGCCATCTGGTCGGGCGTGCTCATATCAATGACCAAATCGTTTGTCAGATCGATCTGGCTGTTAGTCATGGCGTAAACCCCCCGGGTTCCCGCCGTGCCAGTGATACTCAGATTATCACCGGTTATTTTACCGCCGCCAAGTGTCCACAAACCCAGCGCCAGGCTGCCATTGCGATCCACCGTAATGTCGGTGTTTTGCAAGTTGATAACGGCCGTTGCGCTCTGGGCAGAGGCACCGTAAGAACCGCCAGAGAGTATGCTGTTCCGTTGCGCTGTCGAACCGGAAAAATTGATCGTTGCGCCTGTGCCGCTGGTCACGAGTCCACCCCCCAGGGCGGAAGAAATGTGGCTGCCTTCACCGATAGTGGTCGTTCCACCACGCACTTCAATTCCATTGGCGTCAGTACCATTCACATCCACTGTGAGTCCACTCGCATTAACCTGGCCAAAGCTCCAGATGCCGTGCGCATAGCTGCCATTGGTTTTAATGATGCTGTTTGTTCCCAGGTCGACAACAGAGTTTCTCTGTACGTTTATGCCTAAGGCGCTGTTACCCTGAACATCGATCGTCAGATCTGTCGCGGTAAAACGTGCAACACCGTTAGCTGAATTACCGTTGAGACCACCGATATAAACCCCTGAGCCACCCTCGGTTTTGATTTGGCTTCCGCTACCAAGATCGGCACTGCTGCCATAGTCGTTGATGCTTAAGCCTGTTCCGTTCGCGTTTTCAATGGAGAGTTGGCTGGCTAATAGCGTAGAGCTATGGCCAACAATGACGCCGTTACCGTTACTTTTAATGGTGCTGCCCGTACCTAAGTCAGCATGCGTATAGTTACCATTTAAGGTAATGCCGACGGCAGCGGTCTGACCGACAACGTTTACTGTCAGTTGGTTAGCTGTCAGGGTGCTGTTGTCACCCTGAAGAATGATCCCCTTTGCATATCCGGAGGGGTCGTTGACATTGACGGTAACATTATTACCCAGGTTGATGTTGCCAGGAGTATTGCCTGTAGGGGTCATTACGCCATAGATGCTCCCGTAAGGATCGACGTTATCTCCTGTAATTCTGTCACCATCATTAACTGTAATATTGGTACCATTTTGACTGCCTAAATCAGCAGCAACCACTAATGGCGAAAAGACAATGGCATTCAAACCAATAGCGCCGATCGTCGCCAGTTGAATTGAGGCAGAACGTATTTTAAATTCAGTGAGGCGATCGGCCCCAGTATTTTCATTGTGTTGTTTGATGCTCATACTACTCCTGTATAGTACCCAGACTGCGGGTACTATGAACCCTGTCATTTTGCATACGTGGGGCAATAATGTTTTCTCCCATCATCACCGGGTTATTTATATGATGCGGTTAAGACGAGAGGCTGGAGAATAGTTCTCTATTGCCGGATGTTATCAGAAAGGCTGAAAATTAAGGGGTTTTTAGCTTCCCTCTTGCGAGAGTGCGTTAAGAATAAACTGTTCTCATGCCTGCCGTCGTACTTTATTCCATGCAGTGACTATAAATAGGTCAAAAAATGTTGTCAAAAAGTTCGGCGATATCATTGGATAAATATTTTGGTAAAAGTCTTATTTGCTTGTCGAATTTTCTAATTTATTGTTTTATTTTAAACCGGAGCAATAAAGTGTTGGCTGTTTTTACATTCTTAATAATAAGAAAATGCAAAAACATCAGCAGTCTCTTTTGGTGAGTGAATTTCTACGCGGGAGTTTTACCAAACCATGCTCAGGTGCGGTTTCGCGTACGGTCAAGGCGGGAATTCTGCCGTGGAATGAGTATAAGAGGTACAAAAAAGCCCGCCGGAAGCGGGCCTGACATCATTCTGGAAATTAGAACTGATACACTAAGCCCAGGGCAACCACGTCATCAGTCGCGATGCCGTTGTCTGCATAGAAGTGGTCATCATTGTCCAGCAGGTTAATTTTGTAATCAACGTAGGTAGACATGTTTTTGTTGAAGTAGTAAGTCATACCTACATCAACATATTTCACCAGATCTTTGTCGGTGTAACGTGGGTTACCATCACCATCGTGATCCTGACCACCCAGTTCCTTACCTTTAGATACCAGGTAGGCGATGGATGGGCGCAGACCGAAATCGAACTGGTATTGCGCGACCGCTTCAAAGTTTTTAGTCTGGTTAGCGATACCGCCAGTTGTTTCACCTTTGCCACTGCCGTAGTAAGTCATGTTGCGGGTTTCAGCATACATCGTGGCCAGATAGATATTGTTCGCGTCGTATTTCGCACCCAGGGTCCAGGCTTCTGCTGTTTCACCGCCAGCATAGTTGTTGGCATGGGAACGATCGCCATAACCACGAGTAACCTGATTATCGGTACGATCGGAATTGGCGTAAGCCGCGCCCAGGCTCAGACCAAAGTCAAAGTCGTAGGAGGTGGACATACCGAAACCGTCGCCGTTTTCTTGAGCCAGCTTACGGTTGGTGCTGTTACCAGAACCTTCTTGCCCAGCGAATCCGCCTGAACCTTCATTGTTACCCTGATATTGCAGCGCAAAGTTCAGGCCATCAACCTGACCGAAGAAATCTTTATTACGGTAGGTGGCAACACCGTTAGTACGACCCAGCATATACACATCGGTCTGAGTGTAGCTGTCGCCACCAAATTCTGGCAGCATATCGGTCCAGGCTTCTACGTCGTAAATCACGCCGTAGTTACGACCATAGTCAAAGGTACCATTCTGGCCGAAACCTAAACCGGCAAAGGCCAGACGAGTTGCGGAATCGCCTTTGTCGCCTTCGGTACCATTGGCCTGGATGTTGTATTCCCACTGACCGTAGCCGGTCAGTTGGTCCATGATCTGGGTTTCGCCTTTGAAGCCAAGACGGGCGTAGGTCTGATCGCCATCGCTGCCGCTGTCGTCTGAAAAATAGTGTAAACCATCCACTTTTCCGTAGAGATCTACTTTATTGCCATTTTTATTATAGACTTCAGCTGCATGTGCCGCGCCAGCAATAAGTAATGCAGGAACAAGCATTGCCAATACTTTTCTTTTCATTATGTTTTCCCTTATGATGATAATTCACGTGAATATATTCCCCTTTCCAGAAGAACACGTTGGATACTATTCTATAGAGTTCATTTTATTTTAAAAATAACATGTAACAATTGTATTTTAAATATTTCCAAATATTTCATTTTGGTTTTTTATAATTAATTTTATATGGTTTATTTAAAAAACATTCACATTTATTATGGTGTTATATTAAATGTTTATGATTTCATTTGATAGCATTAATCATTTGAATAATTACTGAGTGAGCGTGTATCAATCAGTCTGGGATAATAATAAGGAAACTGGCATAGGAGTTGGTTATAAAAACAAGTTAATTTAACGATAAAAAGGCTAATGACTCGTTCATAATGATATGGATAATATAAAAAAAAACGGGATGGTGGGGTGAATGTTTTATTTGTTTGCAATATGAGTAAATAAACGGAAAACAGGGCGATTACTAATACCGCGGGAAGTAGCAGAGGATTTTTGTGACATAACTAAAATTGCCCTGGATCAATACATATGCAAAATCAATGACTGGCGGTGGTGTTGTGGCACACATAACATAAAAATGTGATTATAATCACAAAAATGAGCAATGATCTTTTTTGAGTCACATTACAAAAATGGAGTTTCCCTTGAGCAGTATGGAAGAAAGAGCAACACGGAGTCTGGGCGGAAAACTGGCATTGTGGGTGTTTTACGCTTTCTGCGTTTACTTTGTCTGGGCCATGCTTCGCTACGTGTGGGTGATCAGCCACATCGAGTCGATTCAGGTTGCTGGATTCGAAAGCTCACTTGGCTCAACCAGTGGGAAATGGATGGGCGCTCTGCTGGGTTTTCTGGTACTCGGGCTGGTGGGATTGATCCTCGGCGGCATCGCCTGGTATACGCGTCCGCGCCGTCAGCCAACGTGAAGACACGGGAGAAACTTGCTACTGTAGCGTTTCTTAACGTACGGGAGGCAATGTGGATCTTCAGCACTGGCAATCACAATTTGAAGCGTGGCTAGGTAACCATCACACCCGGCAGGATACCGCGCATGATATCTTTCATTTTCGCCGCGTCTGGGCAACATCCCGGAAACTGATGGAAGGACAGGACGTAGATGGGCTGGTCGTGCTGACAGCCTGTTATTTCCATGACATTGTCAGTCTTGCCAAAAATCATCCGGATCGCCATCGCTCGTCGGTTCTGGCGGCTGCTGAAACTTGCCGTATCCTCATCCAGGACTTTCCGACCTTCCCCGAACCGCGACTGGCGTCGGTTTGCCATGCGATCGAGGCCCACAGTTTTAGCGCGAACATTGTCCCGCTTACTCTGGAAGCAAAAATCGTTCAGGATGCTGACAGACTTGAGGCGCTGGGCGCGATAGGGCTGGCACGGGTCTTTGCGGTTTCGGGCGCGTTAGGCGTGGCGCTTTTTGATGGTGAAGATCCCTTTGCAGAGCGGCGTGCGCTTAACGATAAACAGTTCGCCCTCGATCACTTCCAGACCAAACTACTGGCGTTGCCCGGCACCATGCAAACCGAGCGTGGACGTGAACTGGCCCGGCATAATGCGGCGTTCCTGGTAAACTACATGGCAAAACTGAGTGCTGAGCTAAAAGGGGAGTATGAGTCTGTCGATCCTGTGGTGATCCACGCATTTCGCCCCAGCCACTCGTAAAGCCAATTTTATGTTAACCTGACGACACTCTTTTTTGGCCGGTTGACGATATGCAGCAAAATCTTTCAGTAACAGGTTCGCTGGTTCCCGCGACAGACAGCAATGCAGACGCTGTGCAGGCGCTGTTGGCGAAATTGTTGGAAATTTATGATGTTAAAACGCTGGTGGCTCACCTGAATGGAATCGGCGAGAACCACTGGAGTCCGGCTATTTTAAAACGCGTGGTGGCGAATGCCTCGGCATGGCATCGATTAAGCGAACGAGAGTCGGCGTTTTTACGCTCTCTGTTGCCCACGCCGCCTGCGCACCATCCTCACTATGCCTTTCGGTTTATTGATCTCTTTGCTGGCATTGGCGGTATTCGTCGCGGATTTGAAGCGATAGGCGGGCAGTGCGTGTTTACCAGCGAGTGGAACAAACATGCGGTGCGCACCTATAAAGCCAACTATTACTGCGACCCGGCGAGCCACCATTTTAATGAAGACATTCGCGATATCACGCTCAGCCATCACGAAGGCGTTAGCGACAGTCAGGCGGCAGAACATATTCGCCAGCATGTGCCTCAGCACGATGTCCTGTTGGCAGGCTTCCCGTGTCAGCCATTTTCGCTTGCCGGCGTGTCGAAGAAAAATGCGCTGGGACGAGCCCATGGCTTTGCCTGCGATACCCAGGGAACATTGTTCTTTGACGTCGTGCGCATCATTGACGCCTGCCGTCCGCCGATTTTCGTTCTGGAAAATGTGAAGAACCTGAAGAGTCACGATCGGGGCAAAACGTTCCGCATCATTATGCAAACGCTGGATGAGCTGGGCTACGACGTCGCTGATGCAGAGGATAACGGCCCGGACGATCCGAAAATTATAGATGGCAAACATTTCTTGCCACAGCACCGGGAGCGTATTGTGCTGGTTGGATTTCGTCGCGATCTGAATCTGAAGCGCGATTTTACCCTGCGTGATATCAGGACGCGTTATCCTCAGCGGCGCACTACTCTGGCGGAGCTGTTAGAACCGGTAGTCGAAGCCAAATATGTACTGACGCCCGTTCTATGGAAATATCTCTACCGCTACGCGAAAAAGCATCAGGCGAAAGGCAACGGTTTTGGCTACGGCATGGTCTATCCCGCGAATCCGAATAGTGTGACGCGCACGCTTTCCGCGCGCTATTACAAAGATGGTGCAGAAATCCTGATCGACCGTGGCTGGGATTTTGCTGCCGGGGAAGTAAACTTCGACGATCCGCAAAACCAGCAGCATCGTCCACGCCGCTTAACCCCGAGAGAGTGCGCGCGGCTGATGGGTTTTGAATCGCCGCAGGGATACCAGTTCCGTATCCCCGTTTCTGACACCCAGGCCTATCGCCAGTTTGGTAACTCCGTCGTGGTGCCCGCATTCGCCGCCGTGGCGACGTTGCTGGAAGAGAAAATTAAAGCAGCTGTCGCGTTACGCCAGCAAGAGAACGTGCATGGCGGACGTTCACGATAAGGCAACGCGCAGTAAAAATATGCGGGCCATCGCGACCCGCGATACTGCCATCGAAAAACGGTTGGCGGGACTGCTGGCGGAGCAGGGACTCGACTATCGCGTTCAGGATGCATCGCTGCCTGGGCGTCCCGATTTTGTACTGGATGAATACCGCTGCGTGATTTTTACCCACGGCTGTTTCTGGCATCACCATCATTGCTACCTGTTTAAAGTGCCGGCTACGCGCACAGACTTCTGGCTGGATAAGATCGGTAAAAACGTGGAGCGCGATCGCCGTGATATCCAGCGTTTGCAGGTACTTGGCTGGCGGGTGCTGATCGTTTGGGAATGTGCATTACGAGGGCGGGAGAAGCTCGCTGACGTTGCGCTGTCTGAACGTCTTGAAGAATGGATCTGCGGCGGAGGCTCGCCCGCGCAGATCGACACTCAGGGGATGCATTTACTGTAACGTTTTTTCGTTTTCCACCGCGTCAAGCGTCGGTTTGGCAGGGAAAAGATATTTCCCCAGCGTCACCAGAACCACCGCAAAAACGATAACCCCCAACGCCAGCCATTCAATCAGTGCCAGACGTTCACCTCCCAGTCCCGTCCCCAGTAACACCGCAACGACCGGGTTCACGTAGGCGTAGCTGGTTGCCAGTGCGGGGCTGACGTTACGGATCAAATACATATAGGCGTTGATGGCGATGATGGATCCAAACACCGCCAGATAGCCGACCGCCAGAAAGCCTGACAGTGACGGTAGCGCGGTCAGTTTTTCACCGCTG
This sequence comes from Citrobacter sp. T1.2D-1, assembly GCF_950098555.1. NCBI lineage: Bacteria > Pseudomonadati > Pseudomonadota > Gammaproteobacteria > Enterobacterales > Enterobacteriaceae > Citrobacter > Citrobacter sp. T1.2D-1. The sequence continues at coordinate 168,126 of NZ_CATNHH010000023.1, read as the reverse complement.
ATAAGCGAAGCACACATCAGCACGATCCCGGCGGCGAGCATCTCAATGGCACCCGCCATCATTCCTGTCGGCAGTGTAATGCGGGAACCGTAGACGGAACCAAACGCCCAACTGATTGAACCAATCAGAATCAATATCGCCCCCCACGGATTGCCGCTCAGGTTGCCACCGCTGTTGAGCATCACGATCCCCGCCAGGCCAATGGCAATCCCCATCCACTCCAGCTTGCGGGTTTTGATGCCAAAGAAATGGCTGAAGCACAGGGTGAACAGTGGGACTGTTGCCACCACGACCGCCGCGATGCCGGAGGGGACGTCCTGATGCTCTGCCACCGTGACCAGGCCGTTGCCGACGGCCAGCAGTAAAATACCAATCAGCGCCGCGTTAAGCAGCGGGCGAAGCGGCGGAAGTTTATGACCGCGCAACAGTAAAAAGGCGGTTAACACTCCCCCGGCGGTGAGAAAACGGACGCCAGCCATCATCAGCGGCGGCCAACTCTCCACACCGATACGGATGACGAAATAGGTGGAACCCCAGATGATATACAGCGCGAACAGTGCGCTGAAAAGCGGTAACAACTGCCTGAAACGCATAATCCCTCACGTGAGAAACGCTAACAAGCGACATAGTAAACGCGAAAACTATCGGACTGGCGAGCGATATAATTCACGCATCTTGTTAGAAAAATGTTGACGAATGATGCCAGTTTCAGGCTTATGCGTTTTACTCCATACTTAACGCTTCAAGAAGAAAAAAATGAGGGAATAATTTTGGCAGGAAGTAGCTTACTGACCTTACTCGATGATATCGCCACGCTGTTGGATGACATCTCGATGATGGGCAAACTGGCCGCGAAGAAAACCGCTGGCGTTCTGGGGGATGACCTGTCGCTTAACGCGCAGCAGGTGACGGGGGTTAGAGCGAATCGTGAGCTGCCGGTGGTCTGGAGCGTGGCGAAAGGCTCGCTCGTCAACAAAGTGATCCTTGTGCCGCTGGCGTTGCTCATCAGTGCCTTTATTCCCTGGGCTATTACCCCGTTGTTAATGATTGGCGGCGCCTTCCTCTGTTTTGAAGGGGTGGAGAAAGTTCTGCATACCCTCGAATCGCGAAAACACAAAGAAGATCCGGCTGAACGACAACGGCGGCTGGAAGCGCTGGCGGCGCAGGATCCGCTGGCGTTTGAAAAAGATAAAATCAAAGGCGCGGTGCGAACCGACTTTATTCTCTCTGCGGAGATTGTGGCGATCACGCTGGGGATTGTGGCCGAGGCGCCGTTGCTCAATCAGGTGCTGGTCCTGTCGGGGATCGCGCTGGTGGTGACAATTGGCGTTTATGGCCTGGTCGGACTGATTGTTAAGCTGGATGATATGGGCTACTGGCTGGCGGAAAAAACCAGCGTGCTGGCGCAGGCGTTAGGTAAAGGTTTGCTGGTTGTCGCGCCGTGGCTGATGAAATCATTGTCGGTGGTTGGCACGCTGGCGATGTTCCTGGTGGGCGGCGGGATTGTGGTGCACGGCGTTGCGCCGTTACATCATGCCATTGAACAGTTCGCCCAACAGCAAAGCGCCGTGGTGGCATTGATTTTGCCGACGCTTCTTAATCTGGTGCTGGGCTTTATCATCGGCGCGATCGTCGTGCTGCTGGTAAAAGCCGTGGCCAGAGTGCGCGGGGTGGCGCACTAAAAGTCTTCCCCACAATGAGGCAAAACCAGACATCCTCGTCTAAGGTGAAAACGTTCACTGTATACAGGAGGTAACATGGTTTTTTCGGTCAGTGAGGAAGTGACTGTGAAAGAGGGCGGTCCACGCATGATTGTCACCGGCTATTCCAGCGGTATGGTGGAGTGTCGGTGGTATGATGGGTTTGGCGTCAAGCGAAAAGCATTCCATGAGAATGAACTCGTTTCCGGTGATGCCAGACAACGGTGTGAATGAGCCTGATGCCTAAACGCCCGGCGACTGTCGGGCGTTTTCTTAAATTCAAAAAATACGTGACGGCCATAATACGTAACGTACTGAGTTATGCCAGGATTAGGAAAGCAATCGCGAGTAGGGAGTGGTCAGAGTGCCGCACGAAACAACGATGGAAAACTGGGGCTGGCTGAAAACGCTGGCGCGGCGACTCGGCCCTGGCCATGTCGTGAATCTCTGTTTTCTGATCGTCATGCTCTTTTCAACCCTGCTGACCTGGCGGGAAGTGGTTGTCCTGGAAGACGCTTATATCTCAAGCCAGCGCAATCATCTGGAAAATGTCGCCAACGCCCTCGACAAGCAACTGCAATTCAATGTGGATAAACTGCTGTTTCTGCGTGACGGGATGCACGAGGCGCTGATCACCCCACTGGGATTTTCCGTCTTAAAAGATGCGGTTACCCATTTTGAACAGTTACGTCATTCGCGCGTCTGGCAGCTAGAACTGGATAAGCGACGAACGCTGCCGCTGAATGGCGTTTCTGATTCGTTTGTGAATCAAACTCAGTTGCTCTCGCGTGACAACGAATCGCTGGATAACGAACTGACTGCCGCGCTGGAAGTCGGCTATCTGCTGCGCCTGGCGATCACCCGCGCGTCCCTGTCACTACAGGCGATGTATGTCTCACGCGCGGGATTTTACGTCTCCACGCTGCCGACATCGCTCTCGAGCGAAATTACCACCCGCTACTACGACTACGTGATTCAACCCTGGTTTACCGAGCAGTCGCAGCGAAAAAACCGGACGCGCGGCGTGCGCTGGTTTACCTCGCCGTCACCCGAACTCAGCTATGAGCAACAGCGTGTAACCGTCAGTGTACCGTTGGATAACAACTATTACTGGCTCGGGGTGCTGGCGATGACGATCCCCGTTTCAGCGGTAGAACGGTTTATGGATGAGGCTATCGACAAGGATGTGGAAGGGGAGTACCAACTCTACGACAGTAAACTGAAACTGCTGGCAGCCTCAACGCCGGAACTGAGAAATGCAAAGACGTTTGACGAGCGCGAACTGGCGATGCTGGCGCATGATATTGAGCAGGATACGGTAGGCGGTTTGCGCATGGGGAGCCGCTATATTAGCTGGGAACGGCTGGACCATTTTGATGGTGTGCTGGTGCGGGTACATACCTTAAGCGAAGGAGTACACGGCGATTTCGGCAGCATCAGTATTGCGCTGGCGTTACTGTGGGCGCTGTTCACCGCGATGCTGATCATCTCCTGGGTGGTTATTCGCCATATGGTCAGCAATATGTTTGTGCTGCAAAGTTCACTTCAGTGGCAGGCATGGCACGATACGCTGACCCGCTTGTATAACCGCGGGGCGCTGTTTGAAAAAGCCAAACAGCTGACCCAGCGTTGTCGAACGCAAAAACAACCGCTGTCGGTTATTCAGATCGACCTGGATCACTTCAAAAGCATCAACGACCGTTTTGGCCACCAGGCCGGGGATCGGGTGTTAACGCATGCCGCAGGTTTAATCAGCGGCACATTGCGTACTTATGATGTTGCCGGCCGCGTGGGCGGGGAGGAGTTCTGTGTGGTTCTGCCAGAAACGTCTCTGGCGCAGGCGGAGCAGATAGCTGAACGTATCCGCCAGCGGCTGAATGAGAAAGAGATTCTGGTGGCGAAAAGCGCAACGCTGCGGATAAGTGCCTCACTCGGGGTGAGTAGCACCCAGGAAACCGGGGACTACGATTTTGAGCAACTCCAGTCGCTGGCGGACCGCAGACTCTACCAGGCAAAACAGGCGGGACGTAACCGGGTTTGCGCGGCGGATCGGGGCTAAGGCGCAGTGAACAGCCTGGTCATACCCTCTTGCCAGCCTTCGGGCCCTTTATGCTGTGTGCGGTAAACCTGCACCGCGCTGTCGGAGCGTAAAACCACCCCTTCGCGATTCAGTCCTTTGACGATCACCGCGTAATCCATCGCTTCAAGCAGAGGAGCGTCGTTCGGGCCATCGCCGAGGCCAACGGTGACCGGGCGTCTCTTCCACTGGCGCTGATAGAGATCAATCAGCCCGTTCGCCGCATAGTTTTTTCCTGATGTGATGTCCAGGACATGCCAGAAGCGGGCGCCGTGGACAAACTGCAATCCCAGATCGTTTAGTTGTCGGGCAAACTCGGCCATGCGCTCATCGCTGTCGCGCCAGATCAGGGTGACAGAGGCCTCATGCAGGCGCGTTAAACTGGCCTGGGCAGGTGACAAGCCGGTCCATTCGGCGATCGTGGACTCATCGACATCATCAAACGTTGTGAATTTAAACGCGGAGCGGGCACGAAGTTTACTCAGTACGGCGCTAATTTCAGCATGTGAGGCCCCGAAGATCTGACGCGGAAAGTCAGGATGCGTCTGCCAGCGGCTGTCCAGTTCAACCACGGCGCCATTCTCAGCAATCAGCGGTAGTCCTTGTAAGCCGAGTAACTTCTGGATGTGCAGCATTTCTGCGGCGGTTTTACTGCTGCACAGGATCACGGGAATATTTTTCTCACGCAGGCGAGCGAGCCAGTCGGCAGCGGGTTGCCAGTCATAGGTATAACTGTCCAGCAGCGTGCCATCGAGATCGGTAAAAATCAGCAGTGGAGCGTCGAGTGAAAGCATTTTTATTCCCGTCACGTTAGTCGCGGTATTCTGGATAAATCCTAAAAATAGGGTATTTTGCCTGACAGGGAATTGGGATCGATCCCGTCATCATGAGCGCTGACAGCCTGTCCGCCCTAACCATTAGAAGGATTAATCATTTGTCTGAAAAATATTTGCTTGTCATGCAAAAAAATTGCGGATAAGGTTTAGCGTACATCAGATTTCCTGGTGTAACGAATTTTCAAGTGCTTCTTGCATAAGCAAGTTTCATCCCGACCCGTCAGGGTCGGGATTTTTTTCGCTGCCGGTTAGCGATTAATTTCCGTGACGCTAAAGTCATGGATATCCAACTCAAACGCCTCGGCTAATTCATGCCATGTATGATACTCGCGACCATCCACGCTGACTCTGTCCGGATCGTTTCCGCTACGATGAATCTCGCTCTCGCTGATTTCATTAATCGCCGCCAGCAACGCGTCAACATCGACGCTGACTTCACGTTTTGCGGTATCGCTGTACTCTTTCGCGGTCTTCATTTCAACCTCGTCATTAACCGTGCCACAGACTAAGTATAGACCGTTGAGAAAACCCGCAATTGAACCGGTCAGACGCTGTCAGGCGGCAGTTTTTGTTCTACACTGGCACAAAGCCACAGGAGGATAATGATGAAGGTGAATGATCGGGTCACAGTCAAAACGGACGGCGGTTCTCGTCGCCCTGGCGTGGTACTGGCAGTGGAAGAGTTTAGTGAAGGCACAATGTACCTGGTTTCGCTGGAAGACTACCCGCTCGGCATCTGGTTCTTTAACGAGTCAGGGCATCAGGATGGTATCTTTGTGGAGAAGGTTGAGTAGGATTACGACGGTCGATGTAAGCCCGGCTGGTGGGACATCCACCAGTCGGGACGTCTCATCGCATGTTAACAAATATACCGTTGGTCACGTTATCGGTCAGTCTGACGACATGATAGATAACCTGTTTGTTATGCGTCTTTATCTTTCGTTTTATATTCCCCTTATGGGATGACACCGTTTTCGCCTTGATGTTCATTTGATCTGAAATTTGAATTGTTCCCTGGCCTTCCATCCACATGCGCAGCATGCTGGACTCAGTACGACTTAATGATAACGTCGGTAAATTTATTACCCCGGCGGAGTCCGTCTCTTTTTTCAGAATATCGCCAAGGAGATCGTCCAGTGATTCTGGCTTTATTGATTTTGAACTGATCAATAAGTTTTTTCTGACTAATAGATATTCATCAAAATGGACATTGGCAATTGCCATAAAAACAATAAATAGCGTATTGGGATGCTGATTAATGATTTGCTTTATATGCTGACTGTTGGCTGGATCATGGATAAAACAGTCTTCATTAATAAACACCACAGAAGGTTGGTGTGTGTCACAAGCGATGTCGAGTTCGTCAACGGTTTCGATGTCGTTGATTTCCCTTTTTTTCACCCCTCTGCTTACCAGATACCCGGTCAAACCTAGCCGGGTGTAACTGCATAGATCCATAATAATCGTTGACATGGCTTACCCTCACTCAATGCGTAACGATAATTCCCCTTACCTGAATATCTCATCACAACTTAACGGAATCGAATGCTTCACCTAATGAGACGCATATGCGGTTTTCAGGCGGACTTACTATCCCGTAAAGTTACGTATAATTTGCCTGGAATTGTCTTAAAGTAAAGTAAATGTTGCGTTATGTGAGAGAGATAAAAACAAATAAAGCGCGTGAGAGTTATCCTGGTAGATGTTTTTACTGAATGACTTTCGGATAATCCTTAGAAAAACACGATAAACATTATGGACTATTATTAACGGGTAATTCACTAACAATATCAGCTAATAAATTGAAAATTTCGCTAAATAGATGTTCGCAAAACGGCGCAATCAACGGCATTAATGCCGCGATTAATGTGATACCCACGGTCAGGGTGAGCGGAAAGCCAATCACAAATACGGATAATTGCGGTGCCATACGGTTTAGTAATCCCAGCGCCAGGTTCAGCGTTAGCAGCATAGTGATCACCGGCAGCGCCAGCATCATGCCGTTGAGGAAGATCAGACTCCCCGCTCTGGCCAGCGCCAGGAACGCGTTGCTGTTCACCGGATTGCCGCCAATAGGCAGGGTGTGGAACGTGTCAACCAGCAGTGAAATCAGCCACAGATGACCGTCAAAGGTCAGAAACAACAGCATCGCCAGCATATCAATGATTCTGGCAAGCACCGGCATATTCAGGTGGCTGGCCGGATCGACAAAAGTGGCAAAGGAAAGCCCCATCTGCAAACCGATAATCTCACCCGCCGTACGCACCGCCGCAAAGGCAAACTGCATGGTAAAGCCCAGCGCGATGCCGATCAGGATTTGCTGCATTGCCAGCCATAACGCGTTAAACGAAAAAATCGGCACATCGTTAGGCGGCAAAGAAGGGGCAATGACGATGGTGATGATGATCCCCAGCCCCAGTTTCACCCGTTTAGGGACCGCGCGTTCACTGAGGATAGGTGCGGTGGTGATCAGCGCCAGTACGCGCAGCAGCGGCCAGAAATAGAGGCTTAGCCACTGCAGCCATTGATCGCTGGTTACCTGCAACATCCGTCGTCTTATCCGATGATGTACGGCAGATTGGTGAACAGCGTGCGCACGTAATCCAGCAGCAAGTTCAGCATCCACGGCCCGGCTACGATGATAGCCGTAAACACCGCCACGATTTTCGGGATAAACGACAGCGTCATTTCGTTAATCTGCGTGGCGGCCTGCAAGATACTGATGATAAGCCCCGTCACCAGCGCGACCAACAGCAGGGGGGCGGCAAGGGCGAGGGCAACTCTCATGGCCTCGGTGCCAATCATCATGACCGATTCGGGTGTCATTTTTTGCCTCTAACTGTAGAAACTTTGTGCAAGCGAACCCACCAGCAGTTGCCAGCCATCAACCAGCACGAACAGCATCAGTTTGAACGGTAGGGCAATGGTTGCCGGAGGAACCATCATCATCCCCAGCGCCATCAGTACGCTGGCTATCACCAGGTCGATAATCAGGAAAGGGATGAATATCGTAAAGCCGATCTGAAAAGCGGTTTTCAGCTCGCTGGTCACATAGGCGGGTAGCAAAATGCGCATCGGTACGGCTTCTGGCCCCTGAAGCGGGCCGCTGTTTGCCAGACGGGCGAACAGGGCCAGATCGGCTTCGCGGGTCTGGCGTAGCATAAATTCACGCAACGGCTGTGCCCCTTTATCCAGCGCTTCCTGCATCGAAATTTTCTCTTCGCTGAATGGCTGATACGCCTCGACGTAAATCTTGTCGATAACCGGCGACATGATAAAAAAGGTCAGAAACAGCGCCAGCCCCAGCAGCACCTGGTTTGGCGGTGCAGACGGCGTACCAAGCGCATTGCGCAGCAGACCGAAGACGATGATGATGCGGGTAAAGCTGGTCATCATCAGCAAAATGGCCGGAATAAAGGTCAGCGAGGTGATGAAAACCAGCGTCTGTACGGGAAGCGACCAGCTCTGACCGCCGCCAGGCAGGGGCTGGCTCACCAGACCGGGAAGTTGCGCCAGTGCGGCGGGGCTGATAAGCCATAAACCGGTCAGCGTAAGGGATAACAAACGGCGCATCAGGATCTCCCGGAACGCTTAAGCAAACTCTTCATCATGGCCTGAAAATCGGCAGGAGCAGACGGTGTCTCTTCTGGCACAACAGGGGCCGGGGGGAGGGTATGCAGCACACTGATGTTTGACGCCGTGACGCCAAGCACCAGTCGCGCGTCCTCAACCTCGACAATCACCACGCGTTCGCGCGGACCCAGCGAGGTACTGGCGGAAACTTTCAGTCCGCGCGCATGGCTGCCTTTCGGCGCAAAGCCCAGACGTTTGATGACCCAGGCGGCCGCCAGGATCAACAGGATGATGCCCAACAGCGCGCCGCTAACCTGCATCAGGGGGGACCCCGGGACGGCGGAAGGCGGTTGAACAGTGGCCTGGGTTTTCATGACTAACGGCTCAGACGACGCATACGCTCGGACGGGGTGATGATGTCGGTAATGCGTACGCCGTATTTATCGGCAACGACCACAACTTCACCCTGGGCGATCAGATAGCCGTTGATCAGGATATCCAGCGGTTCACCCGCCAGACCGTCCAGCGCCACCACGGAGCCCTGCGTCAGGCGCAGCAGTTCTTTAATGGTCATGCGCGTGCGGCCCAATTCGACGGTCAGCTTGACCGGAATATCCATGATCAGGTCGATATCCTGCAGCGTGCCGCTGACATCGCCACCGCCAAGCTGCTGGAAAACGGCATCGGCAGCACTTTTGCTGGTGGTCGTTTTTTGCTCGTTCAACGCGTCAGCCCACAGATCGTCCAATGCACCAGTGTTCTCATCAGACGGATTATTCATGTCACTCATTTGGGCTGTTCCTCATTCAGCGAATTCAAAATCGGGTTAATCAAATGTTCCACGCGTAACGCGTACTGACCGTTAACCGTGCCGTATTGGCTGGTCAGTACAGGCACACCGTCCACATGAGCAATAATGCGGTCTGGTTTTTCAATCGGCAGCACATCGCCGGGTTGCAGTTTTAATATCTGAGAAAGGCGCAGCGGAATATCGGCAAAGTTCGCCACCAGCTCCAGCTCGGAGTGCTGAACCTGACGCACCAGATTGTCGCGCCAGTTCTGATCTTCATTACGGGAGTTTTCCAGCGGCGGGTTCACCAGCAGTTCGCGCAGCGGCTCAATCATGCTGAATGGCAGACAGATGTTGAACTCACCGGTCAGGTTGCCAATCTCGACATGGAAAGGGGTGTTAACCACGATATCGTTCGGCGACGTAGTGATGTTGGTAAATTTCACCTGCATCTCAGAACGCACGTACTCCACTTCCAGCGGATTGATGGCCTTCCACGCGTCGCTATAGCTTTCCAGCGCCAGTTTCAGCATGCGGTTGATAACGCGCTGCTCGGTGTGGGTAAACTCGCGGCCTTCCACTTTCGTCGGAAAGCGTCCGTCACCGCCAAACAGGTTATCGACGGCGATAAACACCAGGCTTGGCGAGAACACCACCAGACCCGTACCGCGCAGCGGCTTCAGGTGGATCAGGTTCAGGTTGGTCGGCACCGGCAGGTTGCGGGCAAACTCGTGATACGGCTGAATGCGGATCGCGCCCACGGTAATATCCGGACTACGACGCAGCAGGTTAAACAGCCCCATCCGGAACTGACGGGCAAAACGTTCGTTGATGATCTCCAGCGCTTGCAGACGCTCGCGCACCACACGACGTTGGGTATTGGGATCGTACGGGCGAATTTCACTTTCGCCCGCGATACCCGGAGTCGGCTCGTCTTTCGTGTCGCTGTCACCGTTCAACAGCGCATCGATTTCAGCCTGAGAGAGAATACTGTCGCCCATGTCTTTACCGCAGAATGAAAGCTGTGTACAGCACGTCGGTAACGTCCTGTTTGGGTTGTCCGGCAACGAGCGGAGGGGAAAGCGTCTCTTTAATCGCCGCGATCAATTTTTGCTTACCTTCTTCGGTAGACAGCGCGTTGGCGTCCTGACGAGAAAACAGCAGCAGCAGACGGCTACGGACTTCCGGCAAATATTCGTTCAGGCGCGTGCGCGTGGCTTCATCCTTCAGCCGCAACGTCACGCCGATATACAGTACGCGATCCGCATCGCCCAGATTGACGGTAAACGTATCCAGGGCGAAGAACACCGGTGCAGGCGGTGGCGGTGGTTCATTCGCCGCCGGGGTGGGATGCTGCTGCATACGCCAGTAGCTATAGCCTGCGGTTGCGCAGGCGGCAAGGGTAATGATTACCAGCAGCGGGATCCAAATTGAGCGTTTGCTCTTTTTGCTAATCGCGGAATCAGTCATCTGATACGGGCTTCCTGTTTCGGTACAGCTTATCGGCTGATTATCCCGTGTCCTGACCACGGCAAAGCGTGGAAAAGACGCGGATAATCATGCTACCTCTGGCGTTAGGCGAAGATATCGACGGCGCCGTTACCGCGTGCGGCGGACTGGAGTGAAGCGGGAACGGCCAGCTCACTCTCGTCATCGGCCATGTGCAGAGCCTGTCCCTGTGTGCGAGCCGTTTGCTGCTGTTGGGAAGAGGAGTGTTGCTGGCCGGCGAAACTCTCGCTGCTGATGCTGCTTTGCCCCAACTGAATGCCGCTTTCTGCCAGCTGTGTGCGCAGCGTCGGTAGGGCGGCTTCCAGCGCCGCGCGAACGTGGCTATGGGCTGAAACCATCTGTAGCTGTGCCTGGTTATCATCAAGCTTAAGCGAGATCTGTACCTGACCGAGATCTTCCGGATGCAGACGCAGTTCCGCACTCTGCTGACCCTGGCGGGTAAATAGCGTGATGTGCTGACTCAGGGATTGTTGCCATTCATGGCTGCCCAGCGGTGCGCTCAGAACTGGTGCCGCGCTGGTGGGCGGCGGCTGCGATGCGGAATGCGTGGCGGTGGTCATGGCAATGCCCGGCGTCACGGGGGAAGGCGTGCTGTCGATCTCGGCGTTTGCGGCGGCAGCAGCCACCACAGGCGAGGTGACCACCTGACCTTTAGCGTTTTCCGCAGCGATAACCTGCGGTGTGCTATCCACTTTGCCCTTTTTCGCGTCGTCACGGGTCAATGAACTGCCTGCGCCCTGCGCGAGCGAGCGGGGATCGGCGCTAAGCGAAGCACTCAGTGCACTCACTTTCTCACCGACGGTTACCGGCGGTGTCGTCATTCCCGGTTGACCCGGCAACATGGCGAAAAGGGCGCTAAGGTTGGCGAGATCGTCATCGCTGAGTGCTGAGGTGTCTTCATTATTTTGTGCGGTCTGGCGCAGAGCTGCCAGCGCACTGTTCTTCTGCGTGGGGGTCAGCGCGGACAGCAGAGCCTGTGCGTCGCTCAACCCTTTTTGCACCTCTTCAGACTGTCCCTCTTTGGCGGCTAACAGGTCGGCCAGCTTAACGGCCTGCGAGGAGTCGCCGTCCTGCGTCAACAGGCCCTTTTGCAGCTTGCCGCCGGCGGCCTGCAAATCGGCTAACGTCAGCGGCGCGTCTTTACCCTGTGCGTCGCCTGCGCCTAACGCGCCGGCCAACAGGGCCAGAAAATCCTGGGCGGAGTCCGCCGTTTTCCCGGACGACAGACCGGTGATAAGGTCTGTGTCAGTTGTGGCCATTTGGGGCAAAGTGATCATTCTGGTTTCCTCATTGCTGCACGCTGCGCAAATTCATCCATTTTTTTCTGATCCAGGCGGTTTTCAGCCAGTAAGGCTGCCGCGTTCTGTCTGTCTTGTAAGGTCTGCCAGGCCTGAAGTCGCTGTTTTTTTTCACGCCAGCTGTTCAGCGCCACATCCACTTTTTGCGTCCACTGCGTTAACTGCTGGCGATGCTGTTCCACCGCTTTTTCCAGGGTTTGAATAAACTGCTGGTAGTTAATCCAGCGATTACTGGCAATCCCCTGACTCATATCGTTGTTGAGGTTGCTGCGGTATTCGTTCTGGTAGTCGAGCAGCATCGTGAGCTGCTCTTCCGCTTGCTGAAAACCGCGGCGCATTTCACCTAACAGCAACGCAGCGTCGTCTACCTCTTTTTCGGCGAGATCTTTGAGCGTTGCCAGTGCACCATGTTCAGCCATGACCCTTACCCTCCTGCTTTATCACACCGTCGGGAAAATCAGATCGAGCGCCGACAGGGAATCCTCCCAGTCAGCGCGTTCGAAAATACCTTGCTGTAAAAACGCCTCCAGCTGTGGCCACAACGCGATGGCTTTATCGAGCATCGGATCGCTGCCTTTGGCATAAGCGCCGACGCTGACGAGATCGCGGTTGCGCTGGAAGCTCGACAACAACTGCTTGAAGTGACGCACTTTGGCGTAGTGTTGTTCCGTAATCAGCGCCGTCATCGCGCGACTGATCGACGCTTCGATGTCGATTGCGGGGTAGTGCCCGGCTTCCGCCAGACGACGCGACAGTACAATGTGACCGTCAAGGATAGCGCGCGCCGAGTCGGCAATCGGATCCTGCTGATCGTCACCTTCGGTCAGCACCGTATAAAATGCGGTGATAGAGCCGCCGCCGTGGATCCCATTCCCCGCGCGTTCAACCAGCGCCGGGAGTTTGGCGAACACCGAAGGCGGATAGCCTTTGGTGGCTGGCGGTTCACCGATCGCCAGGGCGATTTCACGCTGGGCCATGGCATAACGGGTCAGGGAATCCATGATCAGCAGTACGTGCTGACCGCGATCGCGAAAATCTTCCGCAATACGGGTGGCATAAGCGGCACCCTGCATGCGCAGTAATGGCGAAACGTCCGCCGGGGCGGCTATCACCACCGAACGCGCGCGACCGTCGGCACCGAGAATGTTCTCGATAAAATCTTTCACTTCGCGACCACGTTCGCCAATCAGCCCGACGACGATGACGTCAGCGCGGGTATAGCGCGCCATCATGCCGAGCAGTACGCTTTTCCCGACGCCGGAACCGGCGAACAACCCCATACGCTGGCCGCGACCAACGGTTAACAGGGCGTTGATCGGGCGCACGCCGGTATCCAGCACATGCTCAATCGGCGTACGTTGCAACGGGTTAAACGGCTGGGTAATCAGCGCCCCGGTTTCCGTGGTATCAGGGGAGGGCAGACCGTCGAGCGGTTTGCCGCTGCCGTCGAGCACGCGACCTAACAGCGCCGGACCCAGCGGCAGTTGTTTGCTGCTTTGCAGCCCTTCGCTGGCGATATTTTTGGCGTAGACGCGCGCGCCGGGCAGAATGCCTTCGACCTCTTCGAGCGGCATCAGAAACAGCCGCTGACCGTTAAAGCCCACCACTTCACTTTCCACTTCGCGGGTTTCGGTTCCCTCCTGGCGTTCAATCACGCAGGTCGCGCCAAGCGGCAACTGTAACCCTGTGGCCTCCAGAACCAGACCGGTGGCGCGGGTCAGTCGCCCATAGCGACGAACGGCCGGAAGCTGCACCATTTTGGCTTCGAAGTTGTCCAGCGTCGTCAACCAGCGGGTCAGGCGTGAAGTCATCAGATCACTCCCGGCGCGGCCAGACGACACAGTTCTTGCCAGCGGGTCGCGACGCTGGCGTCAAGATCGCCTTCATCCGCAGAGACTTTACAGCCGCCGTGGTGCAGGGTCGGATCGCCACGCAAACGCCAGCCGTGCAGGCTGAGGGTGGCGCCGAGCATGTCTTCTACGCGCTGTAAATCATCCGGGTGGACGCGAAGTTGCGGTTTGCCGCTGAACAAGGGCTCCTGCTGTAAGAGCTGCTGGATCTGCTTGATTAAAGCGGAATTATCCACCGCGGGCGTCTGACCAATCACCTGACGCGCGGCTTCCAGCGCCATCTGCATCAGACGCGAGGCGATCACGCTGTCCAGTGCGTCCAGCGTGTGCTGAAATTCGCTGACCAGTTGCTGCATCCGCGCATGAAGCGGTGCCTGTTGGGAGCGGGCCTGCGCCTGGCCCTGTTCCAGTCCTTGCGCCAGCCCTTCCTGATAGCCTTGTTCATGACCGGACTTCCGACCTTCCACAAGGCCCGCGTTGTAACCTTGCTCGTGGGCCTGAATTTTCAGCTGCGCTAACTGCTGCTCGAGCTGCTGTTCCGCACTGATCTCTGGCTCATCCTCTGCTGGCACGGGGTCATCGTTGTGCTCCATGGGCACAAATTCAGCCAGCGGCGGCGCGAGATCGTCCGGGGTCCAGATTTTCCACGGCAGCTCGTTAGACATAGGTATCCTCGCCGCTGCCAATCATCATCTCGCCGGTCTCCGCCAGACGACGCACAATCAACAGAATGGCCTTCTGCTCGTTTTCCACCTGCGACAAACGCACCGGGCCACGGTTGGCGAGGTCGTCGCGCAGGATGTCTGCCGCACGTTGCGACATGTTGCGCAGGAACTTCTCGCGCAGCGGTTGTTCCGCGCCTTTCAGGGCGATCAGCAGCGACTCGGAATCCACTTCCTGCAGCAAACGCTGGATGCTGCGGTCGTCCACATCCACCAGGTTTTCGAACAGGAACATCTCGTCGATAATTTTTTGCGCCAGTTCGCCGTCGAATTCGCGCACGGCACTGATAACCGCTTCTTCCTGCTGCGTTTTCATCAGGTTGATAATTTCTGCCGCCGTTCTTACGCCGCCCATTTTGCTGCGTTTGAGGTTCTGGCCGTCGAGCAGGCCGTTGAGCACTTCGGTCAGTTCCGCCAGCGCGGCGGGCTGTACGCCGCCAAAGGTGGCGATACGCAGCATGACATCGTGACGCAGACGTTCGTCGAACAGTGCCAGAATATCCGCCGCCTGACCGCGTTTGAGGTGCACGAGAATGGTGGCGATAATCTGCGGGTGTTCGTCGCGGATAAGGTCGGCGGCGCTTTGCGGTTCCATAAAGTTGAGCGTTTCAATGCCGCTGGCGGTATCGCGGGTTTCGAGAATATCTTCCAGCAGGCTGGACGCTCGCTCTTCGCCCAGCGCTTTCACCAGCACCGAACGCAGATATTCGTTGGCGTTGATGTTCAGGGCGGCAAACTGCTCGGCTTCCTGCTCAAACTCCGCCAGCACGTCGGTCAGTTGTTTGTTGGAGATCTGGCGGACGTTTGCCATTGCCGCACTCAGCGTTTGTACTTCGCGCTGGGAGAGGTGTTTGAACACCTCCGCCGCGCGATCTTCGCCAATGGTCATCAGCAGGATGACGCTTTTATCGGTACCGGAAAGAGCATTACTCATGATCGTTATTCATCCACTGGCGAATGACCAGCGCCACGACGCGCGGATCGTTATCTGACATTTCGCGAATGCGCTGGCTCATCACTTCTGCGCCCAGACGCTGATTTGCCCGGCGCTGCTGAGTCTGCTCATCTTTACTGAGGCGAACTTCAACGGCTTCTTCGGTCTCCTGACGGATCTGCTCGCGTTCCTGCAGGGCCTTCGCCTCTTCAGCACGACGTGTCAGCTGCGGACGAATCGCTTTACGCCACAGGATCCACGCCACCAACAGCACCAGCAGCCAGCGACCGGCAGAGATCAATTGTTCGATAAACAGCTGCTGTTTCCAGAACGGCAGTTCGCCCGCGTCGTCATCCGTGGCGCTGAACGGTGAGTTGACCACGTTCAGGGTGTCGCCGCGCTTATCTGAGAAGCCCATTGCCTCGCGAGTCAAATCTTCAATCTGTTTCATTTGATCGGCGGTAAGCGGCAGCGGTTTGCCATCCGGCAACGTTTTGTAGTTCACAACCACCGCGACGGACAAACGCTGTACGTCGCCGACGTTCATTTTTGTATGGCGGATAGTGCGATCAACTTCATAGTTGCTGGTTTCGTTGCGCTGAGTATTACGCGGACCCGCACTGGCGCTGGTGGCCGTCTGCTGCTGTGCGTTCTGCCCGTTTTGCGCGTTCTGCGCATTTTGTGCATTTTGCTGATTCGCCGGTGGCGTGGTGATCGGTGCCGTATTCGCCGGCGCAGGCTGGTTGGACAGTGCACCCGGCACGCCACCCGGCAGACCTGAGCCAATTTGCTCGCTTTCGTTCAGTTGACGCGAACGCAGCACGGCCTGAGAGGCATCGCCGTTGGGGCGATACTGCTCTTCCGTCTGCTCTTTATTGGCGAAATCCAACTGCGCGGTCACCTGCGCATGGACATTCCCGTTACCGACAATCGGTGACAGGATCGATTCGATACGGCGTTGGACGCGGCCTTCCACGTCGCTGGCGTATTTCAACTGAGCATCGTTCAGATCGCGACTGCTGGTGTTTGACTGGGTGAGCAGATGACCGGCCTGATCGACCAGCGTCACGTTACCCGGTGGCAGACCCGCCACCGCGCTGGAAACCAGATGCACGACCGCGCTGATTTGCCCTTCATCCAGCGCGCGTCCCGGCTCCAGATTGACGGTAACCGAGGCTGAAGGGGATTTCTGTTCACGTACGAACAGGGACGGCTTAGGCATTGCCAGATGCACGCGAGCGCGTTTAACCGGGCCAAGCGTTTCGATAGTACGCGCCAGTTCGCCTTCCAGCGCCCGCTGGTAGTTCACCTGCTCGCTAAACTGGCTGATGCCGAACTTTTCCTGATCCAACAGTTCAAAGCCTACCGCACCGCCTTTTGGCAGTCCTTGTTGCGCCAGGCGCAGGCGCAGTTCATGGACTTTTTCTGCCGGAACTTCAATCGCACCGCTGCCTTCCGAGAAGCGGTACGGGATATTCATCTGGGTCAGCTGGGTGACGATAGCCCCGCCATCCTGATCGGATAAATTGCTGAACAACGTGCGGTAGTCAGGCGCTTTGGCCCACAGCACCATCGCCACAATAATGGCGACGGCAGCAGAGCCCGCAACAATCAGAGGAATTTTGGGATTCGCACGCAGGCGATTAAGCCACTCGAGAGGTTTAGGTTGGGTTGCAGCCGATGCAGTCGCGTTCATCTCGCACCTCGTGACTGTTCGTGGACGGCTTTATTTGCAAAGTGGAACAAGACTCACTCCCGGGTCAGCAAAATCGAAAAATTGACGGTCTCATTATTTGCGGTTTCGTTTTTTTCTATGCGGTAAAAACCGGGGTTTTATAGCGTTATTTAGCGCCTTTATCTTATTGACAAACTGGTAATCTCTGCTGCGTAGAAAACCATCCAGGGGATTATCATGTCAGCGATACAGGGGATTGAAGGGGTCATCAGCCAGCTCCAGGCCACGGCGATGGGCGCCCGGGCGCAGGAGACACTGCCGCAGCCGACCGTGAGTTTTGCCGGTCAACTGCACGCGGCGCTGGACCGCATCAGCGATACGCAAACCGCCGCCCGCACACAGGCGGAAAAATTCACGCTGGGTGAGCCGGGAATTGCGCTTAACGATGTGATGACCGATATGCAAAAAGCCTCAGTCTCTATGCAGATGGGGATCCAGGTGCGAAACAAACTGGTGTCGGCCTATCAGGAAGTCATGAGTATGCAGGTTTAGGTTTGCGTGCCGGATGGCGCTTACGCTTATCCGGCCTACGATTCACACTTCTTGTAGACCGGATAAGGTTTAGTTGCCTTCCGGCAACCTGTTATTTCTGAATCAGATAGCGGATCGTCGGTCCGTCCTGTTGAATATCCAGCACGGTGTAGCCGTGGTTACGGGCATCCAGCGGAATGTTGTTGATGGACTGCGGGCAGTCGCTGACCACTTCCAGTATTTCCCCTTTTTGCAGTTGTGGCATTGCTTCCAGCGTTGCCACGGCAGGGTAAGGGCAGGGTTCACCGACCATATCAAGGCGATAATCAGGAACAATTTTTGTCATGCGGATTCCTTAGCAGGGGTCAGCCCGGCGCGACGGAAGAAGCGTTTTTCCCAGCCGATGATGAACATCAAGGCGGCAAACAGCAGCAGATAGGTTACCAGCAGGCCGCCGAGCGGACCGAAGGTATTGAGCAGGTTGATTTTGTCCCAGTTGGTGGCAAGCGCAGGGGCGAAGTCATCCCAGTAGTAAGCCAGAATCGTTGAGCCGATGACGTTACCGAGACCCACCCACCAGTAGTGTACCTGGCCTTCCACCGCGCGATACATCCAGCCGGTTTCACACCCGCCAGCGAGCACAATACCAAAACCAAACAGCAGTCCGCCGATCACCGCATTCGGGCCCGCCCACATGATTTTGGCTTCCACGCCAAGCTGTACGTAGCTGAAAATACCGATCGCACTGACGCCCATCCCGAAGATGATCGCCTTTGCCATATGGGTTCGTCCGGTTATCCACAGATCGCGGAAGGCGGAGGTGAAGCAAATCTGCGCACGTTCGATTAACAGACCAAAGCCAACGCCGAACAGCATCGCCAGACCCAGTTTCGGTTGATTCATGGCGGTCAGTAGCGCCCAGCCTACCATACCGATAAACACCAGCATGCCGAGACGGAAACGACGGCGCGCCTGCTCCGGCTTTTGCGTCAGCGGCGACGCGGCGGAGACTTTCTGCATTTTAACCGGGATGCGGAACATCGGCAGCAGGGTGAATCGCGCGCCGAACCAGGAACCGATGGCCGTTGCCACGGCAAAGAACCAGGCGTGCAGGGAGAACTGAGGAATACCGGTAAAGAACGCTGCCAGGTTGCAACCCATCGCCAGACGCGCGCCGAACCCGGCGATGATCCCGCCCAACACCGCCTGCATGATGCGAATGCGGCTGCGTGGAATTCGGAGTTTGACGTTGTTGGCCCACAACGCTGCCGCGAAGCAACCGCCGAACATACCGAGGATCATCATCCCGTCGATGCGGGTGAACGGAGTGCCTTCCAGATGGATCAGCTTGTAGTAGCCCCATTCTTCCGCATGGACGCCAAACAGTTGCAGGATTTGTCCGCCCCAGCGGGTAAATTCACCCGTGACGGCCCAGAAGGTACCGGTGATGCCGAAATAGTAAGTAGAGAGAATACCTGCTGCGATGACCGCAGGGACAGGTGCCCAGAATTTAATTAACCAGGCGTGTTTGAATTGTTGCCATGACATGGGTTTTGCCTCTGAACTCAGAAGGTGTGATACAAGAATGCGGATAGTACACCACTGTGGTTGTTTTGCCTGGTACTATTAAGCGGTAATCCCAAATGGATCAAAGTTCTGCGGGCACCGCGAAAGGCTGGCGGCTGCAGGGCTTTAATGCCACAATCCTCTTTTCTTCGCATGCAGGATGAATGATGAAAAAATGTGCAATCATTGGGGCGTTACTGATGTTAGCGGGATGCGCCGAGGTAGAAAATTATAATGATGTCGTCAAAACGCCAGCGCCCGCCGGACTGGAAGGGTACTGGCAGACTAACGGACCGCAACGCAAACTGGTGAGCCCGGAAGCCATTGCCAGCCTGGTGGTGACCAAAGAGGGGGATACGCTCGACTGTCGCCAGTGGCAGAGGGTGATTGCGCTGCCGGGTAAGCTGACAATGCTGTCCGGTGACTTAACTAACGTGACGGTCAAACGTGAACTTTACGAGATCGAGCGGGAAGGGAACACCCTGGAATATGACGGGATGACCTTGCAACGCGTGGATCGCCCAACGGTGGAATGTGCCGCTGCGCTGGAGAAAGCGCCGCTGCCGACGCCACTCCCGTAATGTTTTGTCCCCCGACAGCCTCCCTGTCGGGGTGCTTCACGAGATCGCCTCTTCAATCACCCATACGCTGACGCTGCCGGCGTTGCAGTAAAACGTGGCGTCGCCGTTCTCGTCCGTAACCACGCTTTCGCTGCGGTTGCCGAGAAAATCTCGCCACGTTTTATTGCCGTAGTTTGCGCCCAGCGCGAGTGTCTTTTCGCCATCATCGCCATTGGATAACACCACCACACAGCCGGGATCGTCGTCCGTCCCGCTGCGGCTAAACGCAATGCAGTTGGGATGATCAAACCAGAGCGTTTGAATGCCGTGGGCGAAACGCTGGCGGGCAAGAATGAGTTCGTCGAGTTGCTCAATGACCGGCATGTCGATCGTATAGGTTTCCCCATCGCCCCCGGTATCTTCATAATGTGCGCCATAGAGATCGGGATAGAAAACCGATGGCACACCATTTTCCCGCAGCAGGATGAGCGCGTAGGCCAGCGGTTTAAACCACGCTTCAACCGGTGCCTCCAGCGCCTGTAACGGCTGGGTGTCGTGATTGGCGACCAGCGTCACGGCGTGAAACGGATCGGCTTCCACCAGCGTACCGCTGAAAATCTGGCTCATGTCGTAATCACGCCCCTGGCGCGACGCCTCATGAAAATTGAGCTGGAGCGGGGCGTCAAAAAGCATCGTTTTGCCTTCCACCTGTTCGATATAGGTTTGCAGCTTATCCACTTCATGCGACCAGTATTCGGCGACGATAAACAGCGGCTTCGGCGCCACCTCCTGCACATGCTCAATCCACTCTTTATAGAACCAGGCCGGGATGTGCTTGACCGCATCGAGGCGAAAGCCGTCACATTGGGTTTGTTCCATCACCCAGCGCGCCCAGTATTTAATCTCCTCAGTGACGGCGTGGTTACGAAAGTCGATATTTTCACCCATCAGGTAATCGAAATTGCCCAGTTCGTCATCGACCTGGTCGTTCCAGCCCTCGCCGGTGTAGTCGTTGACTATTTTAAAGATGCCGTCTTCGTGAGGGTTTTCGATGTGGTCGATACCGCTGAAGCATTTGAAATCCCAGATGAACTGAGAGTACTGACCGCCCCGCGCCGGGAAGGTGTAACGCGTCCAGCCTTCGCATTCGATGATCTCATCCGCAATCTGCGTGCGATCCTCTTCATTGACCCGCTGTACGCGGATGGCCTCTTTCTCGTCCGCCCCCATTTTGTGATTCACCACCACGTCGAGCAGTACCGCGATGTCGTTTTTCTTCAGTGCATCGACAGCCGCCAGCAACTGCGCCTTATCACCATATTTGGTCGCGAGGGTTCCTTTCTGATCGAACTCGCCGAGATCAAACAGATCGTAAGAGTCATAACCGACGGAGTAACCGCCTGACGCGCCTTTATAGGCGGGGGGCAGCCAGACCATATTGATACCGATATCATTGAGGCTATCTGCGCGCTCTGCGACTTCCTGCCAGAGTTTGCCTCCGTCAGGGTAATACCAGTGGAAGAACTGCAGTAAGGTGGGGTTTTTCATCTTCCGTGCTCCAGAAGTCTTGTAGACGACCTCTGGAGTATGGAAGATTTTTGCCAACGTAGCGGGAATTATTGCGGGGCAGTGGGGGCGTCGGGCACCAGCAGCATGCCAGAAAGCCGACCATATGCATTGTTGAGCGACTGCTGACGCGTTGACTGACCGATCAGACCACTGAGCTCATCGAGCCGTTGGCGCAGTAAAACTTTCAGGTGCTCTTCGTTATCCAGCGTCTGTTTGATATGACTGGCAACGATATCCTGGATACTGCGTGTCATGCCCGGTGGAGTTTGCGTTTCAACGACCGCTTCAATACTTTGCAGATAGGAGACTTCCTGCTCCAGTAAAAGGTCCCATTCACCCCGCTGCGCAAATTCGAGCAGCGACTGACTGAGCAGCGCAATGCGCTGCCAACGGTTGATAAACTCCACGGCTGAGGTCATTAACGAGACTCCTGGGAAGATGCTTTCGGTGAGATCTGTTTCCAGGCTTCCGCAATGTTGCCGAGTAACCCTTCCACTTCTTCAATGGCTTGACTGTCATTGCGTAAATTAGCGAGTAACAAACGACGGATCATATAGTCATACAGCGAAGAGAGATGGTCAGCGATTTCGCCGCCATTCTCCTGATCCAGTCCCGCTTTCAACCCGTTATCAATGATGTTGATAGCCTTACTGAGCGCTTCCCCTTTGGCTGCAATATCACCTTGCGCTAAAAACAGGCGAGCGCGCACCAGGGCACTGTTTGCGCCATCAAACAACATTTCGATCAACTGGTGCGGACTCGCACTCATCACGCCGCTTTCCACGCTGACTTGCGCATAAGCTTTGGTACCGCTCGCGGTATACATGTTTACCTCTGGTTATCAGGAACTGGTCATCGCAGTAAATTGTTGGCTTAAATAACTACTAGTGTTATTCAACTTGCTCATCATGGTATCCAGTTGGGTGAACTGAGCCTGATAACGCGCAATGGTGTCGTCGATACTGGCACTGACGGAAAGATACTGCTTCGTCAGTTTTTTCAGGGTGGTATTGATGCTGTCCTGGGCGCTGTCGATAATACCGTCATCAGCCAAGTAGCCTTTCACCAGCGAAGCGACTTTGGTGGTAATCCCGGTCTCTTTGCCATCACCGACTAACAGCTGCTGCACATCCACAGTGTTATCGCTCAGCGCTTTTTTCAGCTTTTCATCATCAATTTTCAGCTTACCGGTGGTGCCATCCTGGGTGATGCCCATTTGCGATAGCGTCTGGAATTTGCCGTCGTTGGCGCTGGCTGAAAATTGTCCACGGATACCTGTCTGAATGGTGCGAACGGTCGTGTCGCCGAGTAGGGCGCCGTTGCTGGTGCTTTGTTCTTCTGCGCCCGGATCGACGGAGGTATATTTTGTCAGGGTACCAATGGTATCCACCAGCGAGTTATACGAATCTACCCAGCTTTTAATCGCGGTTGTCGCTTTGTCATTGCTTTTCGTTACCGTGACGGTGACGTCCTTAACTTCTTTTGTCAGGTTCAACGTAATGCCCTGAGGGGCATCGGTCACCGTGTTACTGCTACGAACAATATCAATACCGTTGACGTTTAGTTCTGCATCTTTCGCTTCAACAATTTGCTCAACGTTGTTGCCAACCACATCCGGGTTATTGAAGCTGATAAATTGATTGAGTTTTTCATCTCCAGAAACAGAGATACTCATCTTATTAGCGACACCCGTTTCTGATGAGGTCAGTACAAGCTGATAATCATCGTCTTTCAGTTTTACAATGCTGGCAGTGACACCACCGTTGGCATTGTTAATGGCATCTCGCATCTCGACTAAAGATGTCTGATCTTTGGTGAGTTTTATCTCTAGCGGCTTCTCTTTCCCGTCCTGCTTAATGATGAGTGTGCGTTCGGCGCTGTCATCACCTTGTGCTGCTTTACTGTCCGTCACTGTTGTGGTGGTGCGAAGCGATTGCGCCTGCGCTATTTGCGTCACATTTATTTTATAAATACCTGCCGCGGCGCCTGCTGTGGTGCTGACGGTGAGATCGGTTGAGTTGCTGACGGCAGTCGTGCTTTTAAAAAGGGTTGCATCATTCAATGCGGTATTTGCGGTCTGGAATTTTTCCAGCGCGCTTTTCAATGTTCCAAACGCCGTCAGTCTTGCCGTAAAGCTGCTCTGCTGTTGGGTGATAGGTTTCAGACGCCCCTTCTCCGCAGTGGTCAGGTTCGTCAGTAACGTATCCAGCGGCAGGTTAGAACCCACGCCTAATGAAGTAAAAGAAGCCATGCGTAATCCCTTTTAATTGCAAACAGTGGTTAGCCACCTTATCGGCAATCTGGCGGCAAAGTTTAATAATAAATTTGGGGAAATAATGGCCGGAATAGTGTGCAAGAAAACGGGTTATTCAAAGGCTAAGAAAAAAAGGGGGGAAACTAAAAATTCTCTAAAGTTCGAAATTAAGGTGCCGATACAAGGGTTACGGTGAGAAACCGTGGGCAACAGCCCAATAACATCAAGTTGTAATTGATAAGGAAAAGATCATGGCACAAGTCATTAATACAAACAGCCTGTCGCTGTTGACCCAAAACAACCTGAACAAATCTCAGTCTTCTCTGAGCTCTGCTATTGAGCGTCTGTCTTCTGGTCTGCGTATCAACAGCGCGAAAGACGATGCGGCGGGTCAGGCGATTGCTAACCGCTTTACGTCTAACATCAAAGGTCTGACTCAGGCTTCTCGTAACGCCAACGACGGTATCTCCATCGCACAGACGACGGAAGGTTCTCTGTCTGAAATCAACAACAACCTGCAGCGCGTTCGTGAG
Organism: Citrobacter sp. T1.2D-1; assembly: GCF_950098555.1. Taxonomy (NCBI): domain Bacteria; kingdom Pseudomonadati; phylum Pseudomonadota; class Gammaproteobacteria; order Enterobacterales; family Enterobacteriaceae; genus Citrobacter; species Citrobacter sp. T1.2D-1. The sequence goes on along the minus strand of NZ_CATNHH010000023.1, from coordinate 144,149 downwards.
CTGTCTGTACAGGCGACTAACGGCACTAACTCCAAATCAGATCTGGAATCCATCCAGGCTGAAATCACCCAGCGTCTGAGCGAAATTGACCGCGTATCCGGCCAGACTCAGTTCAACGGCGTGAAAGTGCTGGCTTCTAACCAGACCATGAAAATTCAGGTCGGTGCAAATGATGGCGAAACCATTGAGATCAATCTGCAAGAGATCACTTCCAGCACTCTGGGTTTAGGTAACTTGGATGTGACCAACAAAGGTCTGGATCTGAGCAAGCTGTCTACTACTGCGCTGACTGATGCTAAACCATCTTCAAGCGTTCCGACTGTAAGCCATACGTTGACTGCAAAAGATACTGCAGCAACCAACCCGTACTCTCTGTATGTTGATGATGCAGACGCCAACATTGTTTACGCAAGTAACAACGGCACAGATTTCTATAAAGTCTCTGGCTATGACAAAGATACCGGGGTTGTAGATTTTAACGGTGCAGTGAAAGAAACTGGCACCATCACTGCAACTAAAGCAGCCGCTGGTCAGAACGTCAATATTGATGGTACTACCGTTGTTAACGCTGATTCTATCTCCCTGAATAACACGGCTGCTGCTGCGACGACCTCTTTCTCTGTTGATAAAGATGGTCAGATGTATGTGAAAGTAGGCTCTGATATTTTCAAAGGTACGGTTGACCTGAATACCGGGATCGTGAGCTATAAGAGCTCTGATGCTCCGGAAGCTGGGGCAGCAGCGAGTGAAGCTGCTGTTACAACTGGTGACGTTATTGGTAGTACTACGCCGGCGGTTAAACTGGATCTGGCTGGCATTACGGGTCTGGGTGATAACCCGCAGGTATTCTCCGTTAAAGGCGGCGGTTATGTCATCAAAGGTACTGAAAACGATGCAGATGCTTATTACAGCGCCACCATCAAAGATGATGGTACCGTTGTGAAAGGCGATAAGCTGAACTCTGATCCGATGGCTTCTATCGATAAAGCGCTGGCTCAGGTTGACTCTCTGCGTTCCGACCTGGGTGCGGTACAGAACCGTTTCGATTCTGCTATCACCAACCTGGGCAACACCGTTAACAACCTGTCTTCTGCTCGTAGCCGTATCGAAGACGCTGACTACGCGACCGAAGTGTCTAACATGTCTCGTGCGCAGATCCTGCAACAAGCAGGTACTTCTGTACTGGCACAGGCTAACCAGACGACTCAGAACGTCCTGTCTCTGCTGCGTTAATTTACGCTTCCTGCACAAACCCCGCTCCGGCGGGGTTTTTTCGTTCTGGCTTTACCGGTAACCCCTAAATAACCCCTCATTTCACCCACTATTCACCCGATTAAAACCCCTGCAGAAACGGATAATCATGCCGATAACTCATTTAACGCAGGGCTGTTTATCGTGAATTCACTGTATACCGCTGAAGGTGTAATGGATAAACACTCGCTGTGGCAGCGTTATGTACCGCTGGTGCGTCACGAAGCGTTGCGCCTGCAGGTGCGTTTGCCCGCGAGCGTAGAACTGGACGATCTGCTACAGGCGGGCGGTATCGGGTTATTGAATGCAGTTGACCGATATGACGCTCTGCAAGGAACGGCATTTACCACTTACGCAGTGCAGCGTATTCGTGGGGCGATGCTGGATGAACTACGCAGCCGTGACTGGGTACCGCGTAGTGTCCGGCGTAATGCCCGCGAAGTGGCACAGGCGATGGGGCAACTGGAACAGGAATTAGGACGCAATGCGACGGAAACCGAGGTCGCGGAGCGGCTGGCGATTCCTGTAGAAGAATATCGTCAGATGTTGCTTGATACCAACAACAGCCAACTCTTCTCCTATGACGAGTGGCGGGAAGAGCATGGCGATAGTATCGAGCTGGTGACAGAAGAGCACCAGCAGGAAAACCCGTTACAACAGCTCCTTGAGAGCAATTTGCGCCAGCGCGTGATGGATGCCATAGAAGCACTTCCGGAACGCGAACAACTGGTGCTCACGCTCTATTACCAGGAAGAACTCAATCTCAAAGAGATTGGCGCGGTTCTGGATGTCGGGGAGTCACGGGTCAGCCAGTTGCACAGTCAGGCCATAAAACGGTTACGCACGAAGCTGGGTAAGTTATAGCGAACGACGTTGTCGGCGCTGAAAAATGCCGCACAACGTATTAACTACCAGGAGTTCTCATGACGGTGCAGCAATCAAAAAGACGGCCTCTAAGCCGCTACCTCAAAGACTTTAAACACAGCCAGACGCATTGCGCCCATTGCCATAAGTTACTGGATCGCATCACGCTGGTGCGCAAAGGGCAGATAGTCAACAAAATCGCCATTTCCCGCCTCGACACGCTCATGGATGAAGCCGCCTGGCAACAGGAGCAGAAAGAGTGGGTGGCACTCTGCCGTTTCTGCGGTGATTTACACTGCAAAACGCAGAGTGATTTCTTCGACATCATTGGTTTTAAACAATTTTTGTTTGAGCAAACCGAAATGAGCCACGGGACCGTGCGCGAGTATGTCGTCCGTCTGCGCCGCCTCGGTAATCATCTTAGCGAACAGAAGATTTCTCACGATCTGCTCCAGGACGGTTACCTTGATGAAAATCTGGCGCCGTGGCTGCCGGAGACCAGTACCAACAACTATCGCATCGCGCTACGTAAGTACGCGCAATATAAAGCACATGCCCATCCCGAACAGCAACAGAAATCCTCCCTCCGGATGACTTCTGATATATATTAAAAATGAATAAGATGTAGCAGAGTGATTTATGTCGTTACCGATAAACGCTCTACACTACGGGCATTCATAACAACATTCGGGGTAAATATGAAATTAGCACTTCTGGGACGCCAGGCGCTGATGGGCGTGATGGCAGTTGCTCTTGTCGCGGGAATGAGCGCAAAAACGTTTGCAGATGAAGGTCTGCTGAAGAAGGTCAAAGATCGCGGGACGCTGCTGGTGGGGCTGGAAGGCACCTATCCTCCGTTCAGTTTCCAGGGCGATGACGGTAAATTGACCGGCTTTGAAGTGGAATTTGCCGAAGAGCTGGCAAAGCATCTGGGCGTAAAAGCGACGCTGAAACCGACCAAATGGGACGGGATGCTGGCCTCTCTGGACTCTAAACGCATCGATGTGGTTATCAATCAGGTAACCATCTCCGATGAGCGTAAGAAGAAATATGATTTCTCTACCCCTTATACCGTTTCCGGTATCCAGGCGCTGGTGAAAAAAGGCAATGAAGGCGCGATTAAAACGGCCGCCGATCTGAAAGATAAAAAAGTTGGCGTGGGTCTGGGTACCAACTATGAAGAGTGGCTGCGTCAGAACGTCCAGGGCGTTGACATTCGGACTTATGATGATGATCCGACGAAATATCAGGATCTGCGCGTAGGACGTATCGATGCGATTCTGGTGGATCGTCTGGCGGCGCTGGATCTGGTTAAAAAGACCAAAGATACGCTTGCGGTTACCGGTGAAGCATTCTCCCGTCAGGAGTCCGGCGTTGCGCTGCGTAAAGGCAACGACGATCTGCTGAAAGCGGTGGACGCAGCCATCGCCGAAATGCAGAAGGACGGTTCGCTGAAGGCGCTTTCTGAGAAGTGGTTTGGCGCGGATGTAACGAAATAGTCCGAACAGTAAGAAAAAAAAGGCGCTTTAATCAGCGCCTTTTTTATTTCATGCGTTTGAACGTGCATAATAAAAAGAACATCACAACAACGAATACCTGGAGGCTTTATGCCACTGCACAACCTGACACGCTTTCCGCGTCTGGAATTTATCGGCGCGCCGACACCGCTTGAATACCTGCCGCGTTTTTCTGACTATCTGGGACGGGATATTTTCATCAAACGCGATGATGTGACACCGATGGCGATGGGCGGTAATAAGCTGCGCAAGCTGGAGTTCCTGGCAGCAGATGCGTTGCGCGAAGGCGCAGATACGCTGATCACGGCAGGCGCGATTCAGTCTAACCACGTGCGCCAGACGGCGGCGGTCGCGGCGAAGCTGGGACTGCACTGCGTGGCGCTGCTGGAAAACCCCATTGGCACCACGGCGGAAAACTATCTCACCAACGGTAACCGGCTGCTGCTGGACTTGTTCAACGTGCAGGTCGAAATGTGTGATGCACTAAACCAGCCGGACGCGCAGTTGCTGGAGCTGGCCACCCGAGTCGAAGCGCAGGGTTTTCGTCCCTATATCATACCGGTTGGTGGTTCAAACGCGCTGGGGGCATTAGGTTATGTTGAAAGTGCGCTGGAGATAGCTCAGCAGTGTGAAGGCGCAGTACAACTCTCCTCAGTGGTGGTGGCCTCCGGTAGCGCGGGAACGCACGCCGGGCTGGCAATTGGTCTGGAACAACTGATGCCGGATGTGGATCTGATTGGCGTAACGGTCTCGCGCAGCGTAGCCGAACAAAAGCCGAAAGTGGTGGCGTTGCAACAGGCTATCGCCCGCGAGCTGGAACTGACGGCGGCGGCGGAGATTTTGCTGTGGGATGACTACTATGCACCCGGTTACGGCACGCCAAATGAAGAGGGGATGGAAGCCGTGAAGTTGCTGGCGCGTCTGGAAGGGATCCTTCTTGACCCGGTCTACACCGGAAAAGCGATGGCCGGACTGATTGACGGAATCAGCCAGAAACGCTTTAAAGACGAAGGCCCAGTCCTCTTTATTCATACCGGTGGGGCGCCCGCGCTGTTTGCCTACCATCCACACGTGTAATTTTCGGATAAGCTCATGCAAGAAAGTATCCAACTGGTTATTGATTCCCTGCCGTATCTGCTCAAAGGGGCCGTGTTTACGCTACAGCTAAGCATTGGCGGGATGTTCTTCGGCCTGCTGCTGGGTTTTATCCTCGCACTGATGCGCCTGTCGCCGCTGCTGCCGATGCGCTGGCTGGCGCGTTTTTATATCTCCGTTTTTCGCGGTACCCCGTTGATTGCTCAACTGTTTATGATCTACTACGGTCTGCCGCAGTTTGGTATTGAGCTGGATCCGATTCCGTCTGCAATGATTGGCCTGTCGCTCAATACGGCGGCCTATGCTGCCGAAACCCTGCGTGCGGCGATTTCCTCGATTGATAAAGGGCAGTGGGAAGCGGCCGCCAGTATCGGGATGACGCCGTGGCAGACGATGCGCCGCGCCATTTTGCCGCAGGCTGCCCGGGTGGCGCTGCCGCCGCTGAGTAACAGTTTTATCAGTCTGGTAAAAGACACGTCGCTTGCGGCAACCATTCAGGTGCCAGAACTGTTCCGTCAGGCGCAGTTGATTACGTCGCGCACGCTGGAGGTATTTACCATGTATCTGGCGGCATCGCTGATCTACTGGATCATGGCAACCGTACTGTCTTCGTTACAGAACTACTTTGAAAATCAACTGAACCGCCAGGAGAGAGAGCCGAAATGAGTGCGATCGACGTAAAAAACCTGGTCAAGAAATTCCATGGTCAGACGGTGCTGCACGGTATCGATCTGCAAGTACAGGCGGGGGAGGTCGTCGCGATCATCGGTCCCAGCGGCTCAGGAAAAACAACGCTGTTGCGCAGTATAAATCTGCTGGAACAACCGGAAGCGGGTACGATCACCGTGGGTGATATCACCATTGATACAGCGCGTTCGCTGAGTCAGCAAAGAACGCTTATTCGTCAGTTGCGTCAGCATGTCGGCTTCGTGTTCCAGAGCTTTAATCTCTTCCCCCACCGGACGGTACTGGAGAACATCATTGAAGGTCCGGTTATCGTGAAGGGTGAAGGTAAAGAGGAGGCGGTGGCGCGGGCGCGGGAACTGCTGGCGAAAGTGGGGCTGGCCGGAAAGGAGACCAGCTATCCGCGGCGCTTGTCCGGTGGGCAGCAACAGCGTGTGGCGATTGCCCGGGCGCTGGCGATGCGCCCGGAAGTGATTCTGTTCGATGAACCGACCTCTGCGCTCGATCCTGAGCTGGTGGGCGAGGTGCTGAGCACTATCCGCCAACTGGCGCAGGAAAAACGCACTATGGTGATTGTGACCCATGAAATGAGCTTTGCCCGTGATGTCGCGGACAGGGCGATATTTATGGATCAGGGGCGAATAGTGGAACAGGGCCCTGCCAAAGCGCTATTTGCCAATCCACAGCAGCCGAGAACGCGTCAGTTTCTTGAGAAGTTTCTGCTGCAATAATCGGTTTGCTTCCACTCGCCCGGGATTATCCCATTTCGGGCGAGTGGGCATGCATAAATATTAATATCATACGCATGACTATGAGTTCATTTCCCTGGGCGAAATACGCGTATTGAAACAACACTCAAGTAATTGGCGTTATGACCGATATTTTATTCATCTACTTTATTTTATGTGATAGGTTAATTCTCACATTAAAAATGATTATCACTCTCAAGGGCGCGAATACTGAGTATGCAGGATTTAGATTTCTTTACCTGGCGACGGACGATGCTGTTACGCTTTCACGAAATGACAAGCGCAGAGGAGGTCTATAGCGAATTACAGCAGCAGACGCAATTGCTGGAATTTGATTATTACGCGCTGTGTGTCAGACATCCGGTTCCGTTTACCCGCCCTAAAATTTCCCTTCATACCACCTATCCCGATGCGTGGGTTTCACAATACCAGGCGGAAAATTATTTCGCGATTGATCCGGTCCTGAAGCCGGAAAACTTCATTCAGGGACATCTTCCCTGGAGTGACGCATTATTCAGTGACGCGCAGACGATGTGGGATGCCGCTCGTACGCACGGATTGCGTAAAGGGATCACGCAGTGTCTGATGTTACCAAACCGTGCGCTGGGCTTTCTCTCGGTCTCGCGGTCGAGTCTGCGTAATACGCCGTTTGCGGGAGATGAGGTGGAATTGAAGCTGCAGTTGCTGGTTCGCGAAAGCCTGACGGTGCTTTCCCGCCTCGAGGATGAGATGGTGATGGCGCCGGAAATGCGCTTTAGTAAACGGGAGAAAGAGATTCTGAAATGGACGGCGGAAGGGAAGACCTCTGCTGAAATCGCGATGATTCTGTCGATATCAGAAAACACGGTTAACTTTCACCAGAAGAATATGCAGAAGAAGTTCAACGCCCCTAATAAGACGCAGATTGCGTGCTATGCCGCGGCGACCGGTCTTATCTGAAATAATGAGCGTTCTGCGTGGCAGACGACAAACCGGCTGAAAGCGTTGCTCTCAGCCGGTTTTTCTTTACTGACGGTAAGCTTGTTTAATTTGCTTAACAGTGCTGGAAAATACTGCTGCCTGCGCGTCGTCTTCGACCAGCGCGATCTGTTTTTCCATTTTAAGAATCACGCGGCCTGCGTCGGCCTGGCCCATTGCTTGCAGCATCAGCGTTAACAGCGCCTTCAGGCAGGTGACTTCGTTAGCCAGTTCTTGATTATTCTCGGCAGTGGAAAAATCAGGCGTACTCATTTATTTTCCTCGTAATGTCTCAGTAAAAATGTGCGATGGTAAATGTTAAGGCCGCGGAGTATACCATAAGCTGAGGAAAAAATAGCAGTGGTTGTTTTTTGATCGGAAATCACACCGGAGGAGTTAAATTAAACAACAACATGAGAAGACAATATTTTCTTCATCTATTGTTTATTCCGAGTATTTTACTCGTTAATTATTGTTACAAACTTGCCCGGCTATTTAGCATTTAGGCAGGGGATAGCGAGCTTTTGTCACTATTGTGAAACCTTGCTCCCGAAATAACGTGAGTAACTGGCTGTTCTTAGTGAAAGTTTCCACAAAATGTATAGGCTAATTTCCAAAAACGAGAGCAAAATCGGGAACCGGACGTTTTTTACGTTTCAAAGTTGAGATAAAACCCGCTAATATAGTGGGGATCCACTATCAGTAGCGTTATCCCTATTCTGGAGATATTCCTTTGATCAACGTTCTTCTTGTTGATGACCACGAACTGGTGCGCGCAGGGATACGACGCATTCTTGAAGATATAAAGGGCATAAAAGTTGTCGGTGAAGCCGGTTGCGGTGAGGATGCCGTGAAATGGTGTCGCGCCAACACCGTCGATGTTGTGTTGATGGACATGAACATGCCCGGTATTGGTGGCCTTGAAGCCACGCGCAAAATTGCGCGTTCGACTGCCGATATTAAAGTGATCATGTTGACCGTCCACACGGAAAACCCGTTGCCGGCAAAAGTGATGCAGGCCGGGGCCGCAGGTTACCTGAGTAAAGGGGCGGCACCTCAGGAAGTAGTGAATGCCATCCGCTCGGTTTATTCCGGGCAGCGATACATTGGTTCTGACATCGCACAGCAAATGGCATTAAGCCAGATTGAACCCGAAAAAACGGAAACGCCGTTTGCCAGTTTGTCTGAGCGTGAATTGCAGATTATGCTGATGATCACCAAAGGTCAGAAGGTTAATGAGATTTCGGAGCAGTTGAATCTCAGTCCTAAAACGGTGAACAGTTATCGCTATCGTATGTTCAGTAAACTAAACATTCATGGTGATGTTGAGCTGACTCACCTGGCAATTCGCCATGGCCTGTGTAATGCGGAGACGTTAACAAGCCAGTGAGCGATCAGTTTGACGCGAAAGCGTTTCTAAAAACCGTAACCAGTCAACCCGGCGTTTATCGCATGTATGATGCCGGTGGTACGGTTATCTATGTGGGTAAAGCGAAAGACCTGAAAAAACGGCTTTCCAGCTATTTCCGCAGCAACCTGGCTTCGCGTAAAACCGAAGCGCTGGTTGCGCTTATTCAGCAAATTGATGTGACGGTGACGCACACCGAAACGGAAGCGTTGCTGCTTGAGCACAACTACATCAAGCTGTATCAGCCGCGTTACAACGTGCTGCTGCGCGATGACAAATCCTATCCCTTTATCTTTCTCAGCGCGGATACCCATCCCCGACTGGCAATGCACCGTGGGGCGAAACATACCCGGGGTGAATACTTTGGCCCGTTCCCCAACGGCTATGCCGTCCGTGAAACGCTGGCGCTATTGCAGAAAATTTTCCCGATCCGCCAGTGTGAAAACAGCGTTTATCGCAATCGCTCACGTCCGTGTCTGCAATATCAGATCGGCCGCTGCCTCGGCCCCTGCGTCGAAGGTCTGGTGAGTGAAGAAGAGTATGCGCAGCAGGTTGACTACGTCCGGCTGTTTTTGTCCGGCAAAGATGACCAGGTTTTAACCCAACTGATCGCGCGGATGGAGAAGGCCAGTCAAAACCTGGCGTTCGAAGAGGCCGCGCGTATACGCGATCAGATCCAGGCCGTGCGGCGGGTAACGGAGAAACAGTTCGTCTCTAATGCGGGCGACGATCTGGATGTGATCGGCGTCGCGTTCGATGCCGGAATGGCCTGTGTACACGTACTCTTTATCCGCCAGGGGAAAGTGCTGGGAAGCCGCAGTTATTTCCCGAAAGTGCCGGGAGGGACTGAACTGGGCGAAGTGGTTGAGACCTTCGTCGGGCAATTTTACCTCCAGGGCAGCCAGATGCGCACATTGCCTGGCGAGATCCTGCTGGATTTCAATCTGGACGACAAAACGCTACTGGCGGATTCTCTCTCTGAACTGGCCGGGCGTCGCATTAATGTGCAGACCAAACCCCGAGGCGATCGCGCGCGTTATCTGAAACTGGCGCGCACCAATGCCGCCACGGCACTGACCACAAAACTCTCGCAGCAGTCGACCATTACCCAGCGTCTGACGGCACTGGCGACCGTGTTGAAGTTGCCGGCAGTAAAACGAATGGAATGTTTCGACATCAGCCATACGATGGGCGAGCAGACGGTGGCATCCTGCGTGGTCTTTGATGCGAACGGGCCGTTGCGTGCAGAATATCGTCGCTACAATATCACCGGCATCACGCCGGGCGATGATTATGCGGCAATGAATCAGGTACTGCGTCGCCGTTATGGTAAAGCTATCGAAGAAAGTAAGATCCCGGATGTTATCCTGATCGACGGCGGAAAAGGGCAACTGGGGCAGGCGAAGGCCGTTTTCGCTGAACTGGATGTCCCCTGGGATAAAAATCGCCCCCTGCTGTTAGGGGTTGCGAAAGGCGCTGACCGTAAAGCCGGCCTGGAAACCTTGTTCTTTGAACCGGAAGGCGAGGGATTCAGCCTGCCGCCGGATTCACCGGCGCTGCATGTGATCCAGCATATCCGCGATGAGTCACACGATCATGCCATCGGCGGCCACCGTAAAAAAAGGGCAAAGGTGAAAAACACCAGTACGCTGGAGACCATCGAAGGCGTCGGGCCAAAGCGTCGCCAAATGTTGTTGAAATATATGGGTGGTTTGCAAGGACTACGTAACGCCAGCGTTGAGGAAATTGCAAAAGTGCCGGGTATTTCTCAAGGTCTGGCAGAAAAGATCTTCTGGTCGTTGAAACATTGAGGCCGCTGTAGCAACATAGGGGTAAATTCTCTGACAACAGATAGTTACCCGTCACTATGCAATTTAATATTCCAACGTTGCTTACGCTGTTTCGCGTCATCCTTATCCCATTCTTTGTCGTGGTGTTTTATCTGCCATTCACCTGGGCGCCGTTCGTTGCTGCGCTGATTTTCTGTATCGCTGCCGTGACCGACTGGTTTGATGGTTTTCTGGCGCGTCGCTGGAATCAGAGTACGCGTTTTGGTGCGTTTCTCGACCCGGTCGCGGATAAAGTGCTGGTGGCGATTGCGATGGTGCTGGTGACCGAGCACTATCACAGTTGGTGGGTGACACTGCCAGCAGCCACAATGATCGCACGTGAAATTATCATCTCTGCACTGCGTGAATGGATGGCGGAACTGGGTAAGCGCAGCAGCGTGGCGGTCTCCTGGATCGGCAAAGTCAAAACCACCTCGCAAATGGCGGCGCTGGCCTGGCTGCTGTGGCGTCCGAATATTTGGGTGGAGTACGCGGGTATTGCGCTGTTCTTCGTTGCAGCAGTCCTGACACTGTGGTCAATGTTCCAGTATCTGAACGCCGCGCGCGGGGATTTGCTTGATCAGTGATCGTTTCGCCGTAAATTTCAGCAAACGAGCTTACGTGGCGAAAAATATCGTTGACTCATTGCGTCAGGTAAGTAGAATGCAACGCATCGAACGGCAGCACAGATTGCCAGACGATAATAAAATCAAGTGATTAACGATTTGCTTGATGATGCGGGAATAGCTCAGTTGGTAGAGCACGACCTTGCCAAGGTCGGGGTCGCGAGTTCGAGTCTCGTTTCCCGCTCCAGTTTACGACATCGGCCATTGCGGGTGTCAGTCGCAGGACAAAGATTTAAGGCGCGTTAGCAAAGCGGTTATGTAGCGGATTGCAAATCCGTCTAGTCCGGTTCGACTCCGGAACGCGCCTCCACTTTCTTCCCGAGCCCGGATGGTGGAATCGGTAGACACAAGGGATTTAAAATCCCTCGGCGTTCGCGCTGTGCGGGTTCAAGTCCCGCTCCGGGTACCATGGGAAAAAGCAGAATAATCAAAGCAATAAGCAGTGTCGTGAAACCACCTACGGGTGGTTTTTTTGTGCCTGCGATTCTTGTTCCTGACATTTTTCCTGACAATGACCCTGTCGCGGGATAGATACCGTCAGCTTGATGGTGGCTGTTCAATCAGAGAGCAGGTAGGTCAAGGGGAGCAGGGCACTCCAGTACGATACCCGGAGTGCGTTAGTGATGTTTTATCGTTCCAGGAAAGTGAACAGCTTATTGAAGGCGAATTCTAAAAATTCCTCACGACTCTTTCCGAGTTTATGCATGATATAACTCGCCTTCAGGTCACTTTTTTCCACAATGCCCATCAGACAAAACCATATAAACATAATCGTTTCATCCATGTCGTCATTCAGGACGATCTGGTTTACCTCGATTGCCGAGTCCGTCAGGAGCCCGTCAGTTCCTTAATCGGATCTCAAAAGAAAGTCTGATAGGATGTTATCACAAGGGATGTGTCGTGCTGGAACAGAAAGATTTTTCGGTATACTGCTCTCCTGTCTGTCAATTCGCAGTGAGGCGAAAAAATGTTAAGCAACGAAGCGAAGCGCAAAAGGGAAGCACTTTTCAGGGACTACGCAAGTAATGTAGATTTTGTGCTTAACACGCCTCTTCATGAACAAAGAAGAATATGGGAAGAAGGGGCAATGAATGCTCCGTTACCCGAAAATGTCAGCATTGAAACGATTGCGGAAGAGGGCATTTCAGCGGAGTGGGTGAGACATTCGCAGGCAGAAAAGCGTAAAGTCATCCTGTATCTTCATGGTGGGGGCAACGCTCTCGGATCCAGTATTACGCACAGGAAACTGGTTGGACATATTGTCCATTGTTCAAAAGTGAATGCACTCACGCTCAATTATTCGTTAGCCCCTGAAAATCCATTTCCTGCCGGTCTGATGGATGCAAAATATGCCTGGCTGTGGCTATTAAAGCAGGCTTATCGGCCTGATGACATCATTCTTGGCGGCGACTCAAGCGGCGGTGGGCTGGTTTTATCTCTGCTCCTGTTACTGAAAAACGAACATTATCCGTTGCCGCACTCCAGTTTCTTACTCTCTCCTATGCTTGATTACACCTTATCGGGTGCCACTATTTCTTCTTGTGCAGATAAGGACCCGATGATCGTTATTGAGGATTTACGGCAAACCGTCGCATACTACTGCTCTGCAGCTGAAACATCGAATCCACTGGTCTCCCCCCTTTATGGCGATCTGACAGGACTACCCCCTATCCTGATACAGACAGGAAGTGACGAATTACTTCTTGATGACTCGATCCGCCTGGCGCAACAGGCAACAGAAGCAGGTGTTAACGTCCACATTGAAGTATGGAATGGCTTGTGGCACGTATTCCAGTCATCCGCAGGAAAAATACCGGAAGCAAACCGCGCGATAAGTCGAATTGCATCATTTATTCATTCGCAGCCGCTCGAAGTGCTGTAGGTGCGGCTTAATGTAAACAGAATCAATATTGTACTTAGCAAGTATTAATTTAAGCTCAGTAAAGATATAAGAATTATCCCCGCCTTATTTAACAAGTAAAATATAAAAACAACATGGTACTTTTACAAATAAAAAGAGATATACATTCTCTATTTTTCCGACTATATTGAGCGAGAGAGGTTTCTACTTCTCTTTCTTAGTTAATGGAATCATTTACTGTTTCGAACGTATTTTTACCTTTAACATATGGCCATTATTCTGAATTTTACAGTTTCAGTGGTTTTCAGTGCGCTTTATTTTATATTCTGCCGATTTTTACATGGCGCAGGACGAAAATATTTCTTTTGAAAACAAAGGGAGTTACTGCCAGGTGAAGTGATTATTTAATTAATAGGAATAATGGCGATTGGATGCCAATTATCTTAATTGGCAAAACGGTACTCCATTTTTAATGGTTTAGTACTCGTGAAATATTACTTAATAAAAAGATGATGTAATGGTTCTGCCTGGAACCATTAGCAGGGAAACGTTTATTTCATGGATCTCGAAAAGAATATTGCAGAGACACCAGGAAGGAACATGCTTGATCTGGAGGACTGACAAGTGACTCAAAGGAAATTGAAACAATTATTAATAGCTGCATCAGGTTGTGCCGCAATATGCGCTTTCCCTGTTGACGCTGTGGAATTAGTGGACCGTGAGTTCATCACCGGAGTATCCCCCATTAATTCCGGGAACCACACCGTAAGTGGAGACGATGACAACGTTACGTTAGATGCCAGTGGATTAACCACATCAGTTGCATACCAGCGTGCGATTATCAGCACCCTGAATGGTACGGTAAGGATTGCTATCTCTCAGGATAAAACCTTAACGGTGATAGGACACAATAATAATTCTACTGCCGAAAACAGTTCGGCGTTATATGCCTGGCAAAGAGACACATATCCCGGTAGCTCTATCATTTTTACTGGGGGCAATGTTGTTGTCAGCAATACGGTTCCTGGATCTTCCTCTGACATCTATGCCATCTACGCCGGTCCGGGCGGGAAATTGAATTTCCTCAGTGATGGAGATAACAAAATCAATCTCAAAGTGGATATGTCTGCGCAAGAGGGGGCCGGAACCCATCGCACGGGCATTGCTCTTCATAATGGTGAACTGGATTTTGATGGTGGTCGGTTTGAGGTTTACGTAGATGGTGCGCCTGGAAGTCATTCTATCGACGGACGCAACGGAATAACCATCGCTGCAGGGAGTAAGATGAATGTTAAGGCTGACAGCATTCATATTGAAACGAATCAAATGGCTATTGGGGTAACGGGGAGCACTGGCTCGAGTCGTCCGGCCGCTCCCTATGGTGTTTTAAATGAAGTGAACTTCGAGGCAGATTCCATTTATCTGAAAGGTTCTCAGGGAATTATTTCCATGTTGAACGACAACCTCGGAAGCCACACCCGTTTCACGTTCAGCGGCAGGACGGTTATAGAGGCCATCGCCAATACAGGCCCATGGGCTTTTCCCGGTGATTATGTGGGCGGGCACATTATTGCGGGCAACGCGACAGACTTTGAATTCAATGGCGACGTGACATTGACGGGGGAAGATCTGACGTCACTTGGCACAAGCCCTGGGCATGAACTCAAAGGCGTTACGCTTGTTAATAGATCAAAACTCGTCGCTAATGATGATTTCAATCTCCGGAGCAACGGTGGTCATCAGAACACGGGTTTACGGATACTGGAAAGTCAGGCCCAGTTCAAAGGGCAAACACACATCTCCCTGTCAAATGGTATCGAATCGGCTACCGGGATCCACATTGATGGTCAACCCGGAATGACCACTCACGCTGAATTTCAGGATGACCTGACAATTTCAACTGCGGGTTCTCATGCGGCTAAAATTACCGGGATTGAAGTGCTCTCTGCGGGCACAGCAGATATCCAGAAAGGGTTGTTTATTAATGATAACCCGTCAATTGACTGGTCTCTTTTTTCAACGGGCGCCGACAGCCGGATCGATGCAAACTCATCGGGATCCGGGACCGTACAGGTTGAAGGTAATATTGGCGCGGCTGACAGCGGCACGCTGGAGATGACACTCAACAATGCAAACTCGTGGTTAAAGGCTGCCAGTTATACCGCACGTGATACGGCCAGGGTTGGCATCCTGAACATGAATATCTCCAACGGTGCGGTGTGGGAGGTGACCGGTAATTCGTACGTCACGAATCTGCTGTTGCAGGGAGGGCGCGTTAATATGCTTGCGCCGGGCAGTTCTGGCGCGTTTAAGACATTGACCGTCGAAGGCAATTATAGCGGCGGTGGAACCCTGACAATGAACACGGCGCTCGGAAGTGATAACTCAGCGACGGACAAACTCATCGTCGAGGGAAATACTTCCGGCCATACCCTGGTGGCAATCAACAATATCGGCGGTATGGGCGCGCAGACGGTTGAAGGGATTGAAATTGTCAATGTTGCAGGAACCTCCGACGGAACTTTCGAAAAAGAGAGCCGTATTGTCGCCGGGGCGTACGATTATGATGTGGTCAGGCGCGGCAGCAACTGGTATTTAAGCAGCACAGTGGATCCCGTTGACCCGGTTGACCCGAACGATCCTACTGACCCGGGTGCGCCTGCTTCGCCAGAAACCCCGCAACTACCGGTACACCCGGGAGGCTCATCACAGATTCGCCCGGAATTCGGCAGCTATCTGGCAAACAACCTGGCTGCAAATACCTTGTTCATCTCGCGACTGCACGATCGTCCTGGCGAAACGCAGTATACCGATGTGCTAACCGGTGAGAAAAAAACCACCAGCATGTGGATACGTAACGTGGGGATCCATACACGGTTTCACGACAGCAGCGAACAGTTAAAAACCCAGAGTAATAACTATGTGCTGCAGATGGGGGGCGATCTGGCGCAGTGGAGTTCGGATGGTCTGGACCGCTGGCATCTTGGGCTCATGGCGGGCTATGCCAACAGCCGTAGCCGCACCACGTCGACGTTAAATAACCATAATTCCCGTGGTAAGGTCGACGGCTACAGCGTGGGTCTGTATGGCACGTGGTATGAAAACGAGCTTGATAAATCAGGGGGTTATGTAGACACCTGGATGCTCTACAACTGGTTTGATAACACCGTCGATGGTCAGTATCAGGCAAGTGAGGCGTATAAATCCAAAGGTATCACGGCTGCGGTTGAGGCGGGTTACAGCCTGAAGGTCGGAGAAAGTCAGCAATTGACCTACTGGATCCAGCCCAAAGCGCAGGTCGTCTGGATGGATGTGCAGGCGGACGATCATCGGGAACGTTACGGTACGCAGGTCAAGGTGGATAGCACCGGTAATCTGATGACCAGTCTGGGTGCCAGAGCATACTTCAATCGTAAACCCACCGGTGAAGAAGACAGAATGGCAGGCATTCAGCCATTTGTTGAAGCGAACTGGATCCACAACTCACACAGCCCGCGAGTGACAATGGGTGAGGTGCAAAATGACGTCCAGGGAGTGAAAGACCTGGCTGAACTGAAAGTGGGTGTGGAAGGGCAACTGACTTCTCGATTGACCGTCTGGGGAAATGTCTCCGGGCAAATGGGCAGCGACAGCTATCGCAATGCGCAGGGAATGGTAGGCGTGAAATACCACTGGTAAGTGGAAGGGAGAGGGGCAGGGGAAACCTGCTCCTTATTCGTTCGGGATTGACTGGGCTCTGTTCCAGCAAATAGCAAAAGATCGGTCGTCTATCTCAGTTTCAAAGGGTATCTTTAGCGTGAGCTAGGAATTCCCTGCATCCGTTGCCATGAGAGAACGACCATGAAAAGAGAAGTTCACCAGGTTAAGCAGCACCGCTGCGTGGTACCTGATGTTGAAATCCTGTCGTTATATTCAGAGCGTGCTTTCCCGCGCCATTCACATGATCAATTCGGCATTGGGGTTTTCATCCAGGGTAGCCAACGCTCATGGAGTAATATCGGCAATGTGCACGCGGTGGCAGGGGATATCATTATGGTCAACCCCGGCGAAATTCACGACGGGATCCCAGCGTCAGGTCCCCGGGGCTGGCATATGCTCTATATCAATCCCGACGCCTTCATAAAGGAATGGAATGCTGACTTACCGGCAGACGATTTAATCCTGAAACCCGTGGTTAACGATCCTGCTCTTGGCCTGATGATTCGACAGTTTTTTAGCCAATTGGCTGCCGGCGCGCCTGACACCATGGCGATTGAAGAGGCGATCATGCGCTGTCTGATGCAGGCCGGACAGTATCACACCTTATCTGCTGCACAGCGTATTCCGTATTCTCCGACGGTACGGCTTGCCAAAGCGTTCATCGATGATGCCCCGGAAGAAAACATTACGTTGACTGGGCTCGCCAGCCTGTGCGACATCACCCGATTCCAGCTCATTCGCCGCTTTTCCCGTGAAGTGGGCATAACGCCGCATGCTTATCTTTTACAGTCCCGGGTCCGTCTGGCAAAACAACTCTTATCACAAGGCAAGAGAACGGTTGATGTTGCGATGATGGCGGGTTTTTCCGATCAGAGCCACCTCACCCGCGCGTTTCAGAAACAGACTGGCATAACGCCGGGGCAATATCGCTACGCCGTGGTTAATTAACGGTACTGCAATTTATTACAAGATCTGTAAGTCTGTCCTGATAAACACTGACTGCTCCTGTTATGTGTCTATCAGAGATAATGCTATGCAGATCGGTATCGAATTCTTATTAACCTCATTTATTGTGATTATTTCACCGGGAACGGGGGCTATTTACACTATTGTGATGGGCTTATCGCGTGGTGTGGCATTGAGTCTGCTGGCCGCCGTGGGATGTAATCTGGGGATCATTCCACACATGTTGGCCGCTATCACGGGATTAGCCGCCATATTCTACTCCAGTGAAATGGCATTCACTGTCATCAAATATGCCGGAGTCTTGTGGTTGCTGTACATGGCGTGGAATATCATAAAGGAGAAATCGACGTTACAACCCGATGATTGCGAAGTGACTCAGTCAGGCGTGAAAGTGATCCTGCATGCGATATTCATTAATCTGTTAAATCCTAAGCTGTCTCTCTTCTTTCTGGCCTTCTTACCCCAGTTTATTCAAACTACGTCAACTGCACCTGCAACGGACATGCTGATATTGAGCCTGATATTCATGTTAATGACGCTGCTCGTGTTTATGCTTTATGGTGCTTTTTCATCCTTTATGCGTCGCAAAGTACTAAACCATCCCACGATTTTGTCAGGATTACGGATCCTGTTTTCGTGTGGTTTTGTAAGTCTGGCAGTGAATTTATTTTTAACACAGCAAGGCCTGGGGTAGTAATGTCAATGGCATGCTATTTCTGCGTGAAGCTTATTCATGAGGACCTGTTCTTACGGCGCGATCGTTTATCACGCCGTAAGAATGGTCTGTAATACGATGGGGAATATTATCGGCAAGCAATGGCGTCAAGTTGAAACAGCATCCCTGATGCCCCGCCGCGATGGGCAAATTCAGTCTGAATGGATTTTCTGGCAGGAAATTGACCGTTGAATCGTTGCTTCATGACTTTCTCCATGACCGGAATATCCCACACGTCGCGAAACAGGGCGTCAATTTTCACGACTGACTCCAGTGTCAGGCCGATAGTGCTGAGTCTTTCACTCAGATTATCAAAAGCGCCATTGATTTGTGCCTCAATGGGCTGTCCGATATTTCCGACACAGTAGCTCACAAAGACAAACCCACCAGCTTCAACCATTCCGGCAAGTGCCCAGTCTTCATTTATTTCATGCCTGGTTATTGTCGCCATCATTCACCCCTATTACCCTTTAGTTTTACGCGGTTATTCTCTGCCATCATACTATCTCCACGCATTGTAGTAATAAAGGCGTATTTCAGGCCGGAGAAATAAAAAAGTAAGGCGACTCGCGCCCGTCGTTGTTATGCTTTATGCATACACCCGCGCTCTCATTGACAGCGCTACCAGACTGCTGTCATTTCGCTAAACCTGACCTTACACTTCTCGGACCTTCCAGTGAATTGGAATTATTTTATTTTAGCAAGCCAGTCAAGTGTTAAGTAAAAGTAACAAATTTAAGCTTCTTATTGCCTCGGGCAATGCCTTGAATCTTATTCTGATGCAATGGCAGAAGGCATGATATCTCAGGTTTCAATACTCGGATCCTGTAATGTAACCCACGGGTTCTTTTATAGCATGTAATAATAACGATTATGTAAGCGGCGGGGGTTATGGGATTTGAAGTGAGAGAAATCGGAACATCAAATGATACTGGTATCAGATTATTAAAACAGGGTAAATATTTATGCATTTCCTGTGTTATTGTTTTGTGTCAGATAGAGTATTTCAATGCTTTTTGTGTTAAATGTCCTCTCTGACTGGCTTAAATTAGCAATCATGAAAGCTTTTCTGTACCTTGTTTATCGTAGTTTTGTGTATTAATTACTTAATGTTACAGGTGTATACTCTTTTAAATCATGAGCTTAAAGAACTTCATTTTTTCGTGAGATTTCTGATGTTTCTCATTTAAGGTCGTTTAAGGCTATTTAAAATGACAATTTAAGATATCTACAGCAATAATCAATGTAACAAGAACAGGAAGTGTCTCTGTTGCTTGGCTTATCTATTCTCAAAATAAAATTTCATACGTGTCAGTCTATGCGAAAGGAATCGTCTATGCCTGTGAAAACGGTAATAAATAAAACGTTGTTGACGGCATCTGCAATTACTGCACTGTTCAGTCAACATACCGCAGGTGAGAGTGGCACCATTAATGTTACCGGGAATATGACAGCCAGTATCTGTGGAGACAGGCCCGACGGGCGGCTGCACGAATAGCCCGGCTACCGTGATATAGATTAACGTTAGTGTCCCAATGCTCATTGTCGCAGCAGGTACAAAAGAACGTCGTTTCGTATGATGGTGGTAAAAATGTGGTTGACGGGCGTGATATTTAACTGAAGTACAGCGGCAACCGGATCTATATTGACGAAACAACCGGAGCAGTACAGGAAGTCATGGTCAGGTATGTCATGGGCAGGGTCGATACCACTTTATACATCCATCAGCCAGGTCATGTTTACGGCGAATTATATCCAGTCCAGTCCCATCAGTTCAGATGATCATAATGATAGCGGACCGGCTTCTTGGAAGACAATATCTGGGTAACGTACAATTGATATATTTCGCATGCGCTTTTAAGCATTAAAATATCGTTATTACGAATGGGGTGATGCACGATGCATATATTTTCATATGACCAGTATTTTATTACCGGCTTGCAGCAAGTGTTGTTCTTTACCGGTCTTGATAAATCACCTGATATTGTTGTTTTTGATCCGGGAGGAGGGGCTGTGTATATTACAAACAGTGTAGAATGTCTTCGTGCGGGTTCATCAGATACGTTAACTCATTTTACACAAATACGGTGCTATTCATTGATCAAAAACGCGCCTCTGACTGAGTACTTTTACGTGCTGGACCAGGTCAAGCAGAATAAACGAATCCCGTTGCATACCCGGTCATTGTCGAACAGGGAACGGGTAATCATTGAATATTATCTGGCGGGACTGGGAAAAAGGGCAATTGCACGAACCATGCTGCTTAGCGAGGGAGCTGTCAGCAATAGCCAGTTAAGAGCACTGCGGAAAATGAACATGAAAAATATTCCATTGTTTTTGCAAGTAATGCGTAACTGGTGTGCATTCAGAGCGAAATACACCTGTGAATGCAATGTCACTTTTCTGTCATAGATTTTACGCATTAACGATTATCCTGGAACCATAACCCGACATCACCAGGGCAGAATGCTCAGAGAGCGACATTGCGATGACAGCGTTGTTTGCCCAGAGAAACGAAGTGACAAAAGAGTGATGTCATGCCGCCAATCAGGAGTACCTGAGGATGAAGGCGATAAAAGCAACAAGTAAGAATACCAGGCAATTATAGACAGTAAAGTGCATGGCTATTATGGTCTTCAGAACGTAGCGTTGCCCTCTTGTGGCAGGATAATGTCTGATTATGCGCGTTGTCAGATCTGTCACTGGATTTGTGATCTCGCGAAGTCGGCAGATAGTGATTTATCTGAAGGAAGAAATTCGTTGAGTCTCTCTGAAGCCAGGATCGCGTGAACCATACACGTGACAAAAATCCTTTTTTGGGGGATAACAGGACGCATCCAAAGGACATGGTGATGAAATTGTATTTAATAAATGGAACGGTAGAGTTCAATCCACAGACCCGAAGCCTGAAAAATCAATTGACTGGAGATGTTGTTTATTTACAGCAGCCCGCCGCGATATGTTTCCTTTATCTGATCCTGAATCAGGGTGTGGTTATCAAGCAAAAGGAACTGGTAACCGAAGGCTGGAAAGAGCGTGACGTTGTGGCCATGCCAAATACGTTTTATCAGACTATTTTAACATTGCGTAAGGCACTGGAAGAGATAGGTTTACCCAGAAACATGGTAAAAACCATTTCCCGTCAGGGATTAACCTTGTCATCAACCATTGTGATTGAACCGCTTCCTCTCCAGAATATTACCGCTTGTGATAGTCCATCAATAAAGACGGTGGTCAGCGAAAACGTAGTATGCGAACAAACGCCAATACGAAAATCTCGCAGGTTAAGTATCGGAGTCGTATTTTTCTTTGTTGTGACGTTAATCAACGGCATGTTTATTTATCAGAATCGATTGAAAATGCCATTTCAGAATTTTGTGGCGATGCCTGTGGATAAAAAGACAGGCAACGATTGTCATGTCTATTATGAAGTGACGCAGCCAGTCACTGATAATTACGCTACGTTAATAAAAAAGCATCCGCATTTTTGCCAGAACAATAATTATATTTTTCTTACGGGCTACGCGAAAACTGGACGTACTGCGGCATTTGTCTGTAATAAAGATGTGCGGTCTGACACAGAGGCATTTTGTTCATCTCATTTTTTCTGGAACCTAAGCCAATGAGTAAAAATACCGCTGTTTTGCTCCTGATCGTATTCTTCAGTACGACAGTTATTTCCGGGGCTTTTCTGTTTTACATACTTTTCAAATCTTCATACCTGGAGTGTATTGGCGATGCCGACTGGAATGTTGATGATGCACGTTTTGTAGGTACCGTTTCCTTTCAGATGCATAAGAAGGAGGGGCTGGCTGTCATTACGGGGAAAGTTGATGGGGAGACAAGTGTTAACGTGAATCGGCTGGTCTACTTTAACTATACCCAGCAGTTCAGGACGCGGATTTTACATACGGTACGCATTGTCAAAACCTTTTCCGATACCGTTAATGATGAAACGCTCGAAAAGATATTATCCCAATTTTATCTGAGGACAGGAGGCGAATTGACCCTGGCCGTAGAGGAATATCAATCAGCGTATGTCTTTTCAAACGCCAATGTGCCCTATCTGTTTTGTAGAAAGAAGTGATACACGCTTAAGGGCGGTTGATGACACTTTCGACGAACAGGTGTACCCGCGCGTGCTGTAGTCCGAAGACGATCGCCTGACTGTGATTGCGAATTCCCTGCGACAACAATTATCTGCGGATTGGGGCATTTCGCATAAACAGACCGCGGGCGGGATTATTGGCAAACCCATCCCGGGCAGGGTTGCCACCGGGGGTGGCGAAATTGTCGGATATCAGCGGATCGCCGATAAAAAATCTGGGTTTCCTGCTGTGTTTGCTAAACAGAGCGATGCCGACATCACCGCCACCATCCATGTTTATCCCCCATCCTGGCGTCGTGGCGCTGAGATCGCGTTCCATCCCGGCCTGTCTCTGAAGCGCGTTAGCGGCGACCGGAGCAGAAGAAAGGAAAAATAACGTGAAAATGACGGGACAGGCACTCGACGATCGTTTCATGATAAAAACCTGGTAAAGCATGACGAGTAAAGTATAGCCCTTGCTACCAGAAGTCAGTGTTAACGGATCCCGCGGCAATCAGTATCGGTTTCCTCGTTCGCCATGTAAGATAGCCGCTGGCGAGAGTGTTTACCGAGGACAAGCATGATGAAAACGGGACCGTTGAACGAAAGTGAACTGGAGTGGCTGGATGATGTACTGACCAAGTACAACACCGAGCATGCCATTCTGGACGTGGCAGAACTGGATGGGCTGCTGACGGCTGTACTCAGTTCGCCACGTGAAATTGAGCCAGAGCAGTGGCTGGTTGCCGTATGGGGTGGGGCGCAATATGTGCCGCGCTGGTCCTCTGAAAAAGAGATGACGCGCTTTATGAATCTCGCTTTCCAGCATATGGCGGACACCGCTGACCGGCTGAATGATTTCCCGGAACAGTTTGAACCGCTGTTTGGTCTGCGCGAAATTGAAGGGCGTGAGATTACCATTGTGGAAGAGTGGTGCTTTGGCTACATGCGCGGCGTCGCGCTTTCCGACTGGTCTGCGTTACCTGACACCCTGAAACCGGCCCTGGATGCTATTGCGCTGCACGGCACAGAAGAGAATTTCGAGGTGGTTGAGAAACTGACTCCGGAAGCGTTTGAAGAGAGCGTTGACGCGATTCGCCTCGCGGCGCTGGATCTCCACGCGTACTGGATGGCGCACCCGCAGGAGACGCCGGTGCAGGTACCGGTGAAAGCGGAAGGGAAGGTGGGCCGTAACGATCCGTGTCCGTGTGGAAGCGGCAAAAAATACAAGCAGTGCTGTCTGCACTAGCACGAAGAGAAAAGGGGCATTAGCCCCTTTTCTATCCACTCGATAATATTATCCCACTTCGGGCAGTAGTCCCGCGGCTATCAAAAACTGCACGCCAATCACCCCAATGCCACACATAAACACCAGTGCTAAGGCGGGACGTCCGCCCCGCACGCGGTAGCCCGCCTGCGGATTCTGTTTGCGACTTTGCCATGCCAACAGTGAAGGAACGATCAGCGCCAGTACCGCCAGTGCGACGCCGGCATAGCCCAGCGCCATCACAAAACCTCGCGGATAGAAGAGGGCGAAGGCCAGCGGCGGCAGAAAGGTGATCGCACCCGTTTGTATCCGGCCAGACGCCGAATTACGGCGCTGAAACAGATCGGCCAGATAATCGAACAGCCCCAGCGCGACGCCGAGGAAGGAGGTCGCCAGTGCTAAGTCAGCAAAGAGATGCACCGCCAGTTCAACGTGCGGCGAGGCAACAACTTCCCGCAGCGCCTGGAGCAAACCGTTCAGACCGGCATGATTTGCCAGCAGTCCCATAAATGTTGTGGAATCGATACTGCCCAGCGTCGCCAACTGCCAGAAAATATAGGCCACTAACGGAATCGCGCTGCCGGTGATAAACACCCAACGTAGTTTGCGAATATTACCTTCCATGTAGCTCACGATGCTGGGAACGCTGCCGTGAAAGCCAAAAGAGGTAAAGATGACCGGGATAGCTGAAAGCGCCAGCCCCTGCTCAAGCGGCAGAGTCAGGAGATTGACTTTATGAATGTGCGGCATCAGCAGCGCCAGCATCACCACCAGGAAGATGATCTTGGCGCTGAACAGAAAACGGTTAAACAGATCGACCAGCGAGGTACCCACACAGACGACGCCGCCGGCAACAAAGGTGAACAGCAGGACGCCTGTGGTGGGCGACATCTGCGTCCCGCTCCAGTCGCTGATACTGGAGGCGAGCAATTCCCCCGCGCCGCTGATATAGGCTGCCGTCAGCGCGTACATCAGGAACATCATACTGAAGCCGGTTATCCACTGACCGTAGCGTCCGAGATAGCGTTTTGCCAGCGTGCCCAGTCCGGTATCCGCCGGGACGTGCTGATACACTTCAAGCAGCAACAGCGCGGTGTAGCACATCAACGCCCACAGCCCAATTAATAACGCAAAAGTGACGCCAAAACCGACCCCGGCGGCTGCCAAAGGCATCGCCAGCATCCCTGCGCCAATCGTGGTGCCCGCCACGATGAAAACACTTCCCAGAGTTCTATTCTTCACGCTTTACACTATCCCAGAGATAAATGACGGTTAGATCTGCGGCGCAGGGTAAGGCAAAACGTTATTTTCGTCAAATGACCGTTACATCGACCGTACAAAAATATTTACACACTTGAGTGACCGCAACCTGCGTTAGCGCAAAGCAGCGGATTCCGTATCGCCGTAGGCTACGCACTTTATTGAGGAGGAATGATGGATTCTGTACACGGTCACGAAGTGCTGAATATGATGATTGAGTCAGGCGAGCAATATTCTACGGCAAGCCTGGAAGCAGCGATTAAGACCCGGTTTGGTGAAACGGCGCGTTTTCATACCTGCTCAGCATCGGACATGACGGCGAGAGAACTGGTGGCATTTCTGGCGGCGAAAGGGAAGTTTATTGCTCAGGATGACGGTTTCTCTACGCATGAAAGCAAGATCTGCCGTCATTAAGAAAACGGTGAGGAATTTCCTCACCGTTTACGATTAATTTGCGGTATCGAGCGTCGACAGCTCTTTATCAATAAAATACAAACCTTCGCCGCTTTTCCCTGCCAGCGTTAATTTATCAATCACCGATTTAAACAATTTTTCTTCTTCATGCTGTTCGGCAACATACCATTGCAGGAAATTAAAGGTCGGATAGTCCTGGCTGGTCATGGCCGCATGCGCCAGCTCGTTAATTTTCTGGGTGATCAACTGTTCGTGTTCGTAGGTCACGCGGAATAATTCGTCCAGCGATCCATATTCAGCAAAAGGTGATGAGACGGTATTAATGCGTGGCAGGCTGCCGGTATCGGTCAGATAGTCGAACAGGCGCTGCATGTGGGTCATCTCTTCCTGTGCGTGGCGACGCAGGAACGCGGCGGCCCCTTCAAAGCTGTGGTAGCTGCACCAGGCACTCATCTGCTGATAGAGCAGGGAGGAATATAATTCCAGGTTCATTTGCTCATTCAGTTTGTCGATCATTTCTGTTTTCAGCATGACTTCGCTCCACGAAATTCATAAATATGTTGATGTGGCGTCACTATAATTTGTTATTTAAATATTTGCAAAAGGTAAAATAATAAATTTAATTATTAAAAATACGAATGGGAATAAAACGCATTTGCGCTATAAAATAATCAGCGTGCGATAAATCAGGCCAGTTAATACTGGCCCATAAATTAATAATAATGAGGCGTTGTTGGCGAAATGGCGACGCCCTGACACTGCCAGGAGAGTGTGATTTTGGTATTCATGCACAACGATCCGGCATAAACGCTACAGGTGCTTACGGGTTGGCCGAATGACCGGGCGCTGGCGTAGCCTAATTGTTGACACGCACGCGTGGCGGTACCCTGGGCGATATAGTCATCGGTATGGGCGTTTTGTAACATCGCCTGATCGTAACTCAACCGCACTACGCCGGTCGTCGTGCTGACATCACTCACCTGCGCCTGTCTGTTGATCGTACATCCCGTCAGGAGTATCAGTGAGAGGGCAATAAAAAGAGTCTTCATGGTATCGCTCTGAATGTTCGGTGATACGCTATCCTAATTCACGCATCGGCGTTTCAATGGCCTGAATAACTTATAAATCAGCAACGACTAATCCACACGACGGGAGAGACGGTTTGCGGTCAGTGGATGAAAATGTGAAACTGCTCCTTATTTTTAAAACCATTTTTCACAAAATTTGAAAGTATGTTTGCTAAGTAGTACTGTGCGGTATCGTGATTGACTCAAGGCGGGACTTCCCGCATCGCATTCAGGAGAAGACAGAATGAAAATTGCACTGATGATGGAAAACAGCCAGGCGGGCAAAAACGCCATCATTCACCGTGAACTTAAAGCGGTTGCGGATGAAAAGGGCTTTCCGGTATTCAACGTCGGGATGAGCGACGAGAATGACCACCATCTGACCTACATCCATCTTGGCATCATGGCCAGCATTCTGCTGAATTCGAAAGCGGTTGATTTCGTCGTGACCGGTTGCGGTACGGGTCAGGGGGCGCTGATGTCGCTGAATATTCATCCGGGCGTGGTGTGCGGCTACTGCATCGATCCGGCGGATGCGTTCCTGTTTGCGCAAATTAACAACGGTAACGCATTGTCTCTGCCGTTTGCGAAGGGCTTTGGCTGGGGAGCGGAACTGAACGTGCGCTTTATCTTTGAAAAAGCCTTTACGGGCCGGAACGGTGAAGGTTACCCGCCAGAGCGTAAAGAACCACAGGTACGTAACGCCGGGATCCTCAATCAGGTCAAAGCGGCGGTCGTGAAAGACAACTATCTTGATACGCTGCGCGCGATCGATCCGGAGCTGGTGAAGACAGCGGTTTCCGGTCAACGTTTCCAGCAGTGCTTCTTTGAAAATGGTCAGAATAAAGAGATTGAAGCGTTTGTTCGCGAAATCCTCGGCTGATTATTGCTGAAAAGCCGGATGGCGCAATGCGCTTCCGGCTTCACACATCACTGCCTTGCAGACACCGCGCTCCCCGCATTCTTCGTCAACCGTAATGTATCCACCATGCCAATCAGGCAAATAAGCGCGATGGCCACAAATGCCAGACGGAAGCTGATGCCAGGAATTGCGCTCATCCCCAGCCATTCACTCACATTCGCGCCAATACGAATACCGATTGCACCCAGCGAAATCCCCAGTCCAACGGCCAGTTGTGTGGCGGTGCTGAACAAGGTATTGGCATAGCTCATCTGGGCGGAAGGAACGTCTGAAAAAGCCAGCGTGCTGATGCCGGTAAACTGAATCGAACGGAACACGCCGCCAAGATACAGCACCAGCAAAATAAGCCAGACGGGAGTGGTCGGAGTGATCAGCGCGCAGGCGAGCAGGGCCAGCACATTGAGCGTCCCGTTAATCAGCAGTAGCTTTTTAAAGCCGAGCCAGCGGATGAGCGGTGTGGTGGCGGGCTTAATGGTCAGGTTGCCGACAAATACCGCCAGTACCAGCGAACCGGCCTGAAAGGCATTCATGCCAAATCCCACCTGAAACATGAGCGGCAGAAGAAAAGGCACGGCGCTGATAGAAGCCCGGAACAGCGAGCCTCCGTACATGGTGACGCGAAACGTTGGGACCTGCATGGCGTCGAGGCGAATCATTGGATAGCTGGCCCGCTTGAAATGGCGCAGAGAAAAGGCAAATGTCCCCACGCCAAGCGCCAGCAAGACTATCGTCAATCCGCCTTCGGGATGTTGCGCGCCCAGCAACTCCATCGCATAGACCAGGCTGACCATCGCAATAGCGGTGGCGATGAAACCAGGAAGATCGAAGGGACGCCGATCGTCATCGCGGATATTGGGAATAAATCGCAGCGCCAGTGCGATCGCCAGCAGGCCCAGGGGCACGTTAATAAAGAAGATCCAGCGCCAGTTGGCATAGCTGGTGATAAACCCGCCGAGCGGTGGGCCAATGATGGGGGCAACCAGTGCAGGCCAGGTTAAGGTGGCGATAGCCGTAATCAACTGATGCTTTGGCGTGGTGCGCAATACCGCTAAGCGACCAACCGGAACCATCAGTGCGCCACCCACGCCCTGCAGGATACGCATTGCCAGGAAGCCCTCCAGCGTCGTGGAAAGACCGCACAGTACTGACGCGAGGGTGAAAATGGCGAGGGCGAGCGTAAAGATTTTGCGTGCGCCAAAACGATCGGCTATCCAGCCGCTGGCCGGGATGAGAACCGCCAGGGTAATCAGATAGGCGCTGATACCAATGTTTAAATCAACCGCCGGAACACCGAAACTTTTGGCCATATCGGGCAGGGCGGTCGCGATCACCGTACCGTCAATAAACTCCATAAAAAATGCCCCTGCGACGAGCAGGGCGGCAGGGGAGATACCTCGCTTGCTTTCTATGATCCGATCTTCTTGCATGTTGTACTTGCCATTCAAAAAAAATTATAAAATTTTACCGGAACTGATAGTTACGTAGATGCTTGATTTACCAGCTAAACAGACATAAATGCAAAGGATATGTAAATTTAAAATAGTGATACTCATCACAAAACGGTTGATTTTTGTGATGGCGGTCATATTATGTGTGTATAGACGATAACACCTGCATAACAACATATTTGGAGTCATGCCATGAAACTGCGCAAAATCCTGAAAAGCATGTTTGAAAATTATTGCAAAACTTTCAAAGACGTACCGCCAGGCGCTATGTTCTGATGAAAAAACCTGCTTCGGCAGGTTTTTTTATGCCTGTCATTTGCGCTGGCAGGTCTGGCTATCGTTTTAGCGTCTGAATCGGTACTATGACGGCCTTTCAACACTATCAGGAACGCCTACTATGTCCCAACCGCTGAATGCCGATCAGGAACTGGTCTCTGACGTTGTCGCCTGTCAGCTCGTCATCAAACAAATACTCGATGTTCTCGACGTGATTGCGCCTGTCGAAGTTCGTGAAAAAATGACCAGCCAGCTGAAACATATTGATTTTTCAACACATCCCGCTGCTGCCGATCCCGTCACGTTACGCGCTATCCAGAAAGCGATCGCGTTGATTGAACTGAAATTCACGCCGCAGGGCGAAGCTCACTAAAATAAACCGTTGTTTTAGATTTTAGAAATACTTTTTGCGATACCTCCCCAAAGAGGGAGGCATCGGACTGAAAGGACTTTGCGAACTGGCCTGCTGGGGTGTGAAATGCAGGCCAATGACGGGGTCAATTAATGCTGTTGATAATTGACCACGTTGAGTACGTGCTGATCGGTTTGTGCCGGGCAGAGGCCTGCGCGTTTGGCGCTACGCACTTCATCAAGAATTGTTTGCAACAACAGCCCATCTTGCTGCTGTTCTTTTTCCAGATCGTGGAGAAAATCGAGGGTTGGAGCATCATTCAGGGCTTCAGCTTCGTCAGTTAGCTGCGAAAGCGTGCTGGCGCGCTGTTCATAATCATCCATCGTTTTCTGAAACAGTTCTTCCAGCGAATGTAAATCCTCACCCGGTACGTCGATGGCCTTCACGACCGGATTCGCCCCGGCATTTTTCATGAAGTTAAACACGCGCATCATTTGGGTGACGTTACTCTGAGCCTGAGTACGTAAGAAAGTCGCAGTACCCATCAGACGGTGTTCAGAACACCACTCACTCAGATGGAGGTAGAGATTGGAAGCATAAAACTCAAGATTCATTTGATTGTTGAGTTTGTGAACCATTCCAACTGCAGCCATATCAATATCCTTATTTCCTGATAGAAGGGATGTGCAAAGCCAATATGCACAACTTACTGTTAGCAGAATAAATCCATTCTGCCGGTCCATTATGTGATCGAAGAGTCAATTTCGTTGCGAATCGAAAATAAGCATACCCTCATAAATGGAATAAGAAAATCCTTAAGTAGTATTGTTTATGTTTTTTTACATATTACTGAAGGTAATACATCAAGTAGAAGTTGGTAAACATAATGTGAAATTATATATCCCTTTGATTTTAAAGGGTAGGTAATGAGTTATTGGTTTTGAAATAGCGTTTCAAGTCACAAAACGGAATGATTTCACATGGTAATATAAGAATATTGATAATTTCGACCGTCCCTGCCGCGATAATAATCCTGAGAAACCGTTTTGGCTGAAATAACTCCGGTTTATCTCGTGCGGAAAATCAGGGCAGCGACATCATGTTTAATTATAACCGAATGATTAACTCGTCATTTTCGGTGTTATCAGTATGTAATAAATGAGGAACGGTGAATGAAAAGAGTGGCAGTCTTGCTGGCATCGGGTTTCGAAGAAGCGGAAGCGATCGTCACCATTGATATCTTGCGTCGTCTGAATATCGACGTTGACACACTGGCCTGTGCGGAATCTCGCGCCGTGGTGAGCTACCACGATGTTCCAATGGTGACCGATTACACCCTGGCGGAGAAGCGGGAGAGTTTGTATGACGCGGTGGTGCTGCCGGGTGGGCCACAGGGGAGCGTGAAACTTGCGGCGAATCCACTGGTTGTCGAGTTTATTTCGCGCCATGATGCCGCCGGGAAATTAATTTGTCCCATTTGCTCAGCGGCCGCACGCGTATTAGGCGGCAACGGCTTACTGAAGGGGCGTCGTTACGTCTGTTCAGGCGATCTCTATGAAACGGTGGCCGACGGGATCTATGTCGATGCCCCTGTTGTGGAAGATGGTCATCTCCTGAGCGGTAAAGGATTAGGCCATATTTTTGATTTTGCCCTGACGCTTTCAGCCCGTTTATTAGGCGATGACAAACCGGTCCGCGATCACGCCGAGCATATCTATTATCCGTGGTAATCCGTTTGTTCCCGAATGCAGACGTATTCGGGAACAAGGATTTGTGAGCTGACCTTATGGATTAATGTGCTACCCCACTTTTCATTTGTCTGACAATTACCCCCTTTCTTATGTCATTTTCCGCTGAATTTATGTACGCAATTACTGTAATTCTGCGGTGTG
Source organism: Citrobacter sp. T1.2D-1 (assembly GCF_950098555.1). Taxonomy (NCBI): domain Bacteria; kingdom Pseudomonadati; phylum Pseudomonadota; class Gammaproteobacteria; order Enterobacterales; family Enterobacteriaceae; genus Citrobacter; species Citrobacter sp. T1.2D-1. The sequence continues at coordinate 112,943 of NZ_CATNHH010000023.1, read as the reverse complement.
ATGCCGCTCTCCTATGGAGAATCAATTTCCCGCTACAACTATTCCAGAACTGGCACTTATCACGAGTCTATTTGGTAATGCCTTGTTTTTCGTCTGAATTACACAAAGTCGTTGAATATTACCCTACATAAAATGACGCTAAAGCTGGAGTTAACCATGCACAAATTCACTAAAGCCCTGGCAGCCATCGGTCTGGCCGCCGTTATGTCACAATCCGCTATGGCAGAATCGATGAAGCTGGGTTTTCTGGTGAAACAACCGGAAGAGCCCTGGTTCCAGACAGAGTGGAAATTTGCCGATAAAGCCGGGAAAGATCTGGGTTTTGAAGTCATTAAAATTGCAGTGCCGGACGGCGAGAAGACTCTGAATGCGATTGATAGCCTGGCGGCAAGTGGGGCGAAGGGGTTTGTTATTTGTACCCCGGACCCAAAACTGGGCTCCGCCATTGTTGCTAAAGCGCGCGGCTATGACATGAAAGTGATCGCCGTGGACGATCAGTTCGTTAATGCCAAAGGCAAACCGATGGATACGGTCCCGCTGGTGATGATGGCAGCGACCAAAATCGGCGAACGTCAGGGCCAGGAACTGTATAAAGAGATGCAGAAACGTGGCTGGGACGCTAAAGAGAGCGCGGTGATGGCGATTACGGCCAACGAACTGGATACCGCTCGTCGTCGTACTTCCGGCTCGATGGAAGCGCTGAAAGCCGCGGGCTTCCCGGAAAAACAGATCTACCAGGTTCCAACCAAATCTAACGATATCCCAGGCGCATTTGATGCCGCCAACTCCATGCTGGTTCAGCACCCTGAAGTGAAGCACTGGCTGATTGTCGGTATGAACGATAACACCGTGCTGGGCGGCGTGCGCGCCACCGAAGGCCAGGGCTTTAAAGCGGCGGACGTGATCGGCGTGGGTATCAACGGCGTGGATGCGGTGAGCGAACTGTCAAAAGCGCAGGCGACCGGTTTCTTCGGCTCACTGCTGCCAAGCCCGGACGTTCACGGTTATAAATCCAGTGAAATGCTCTACAACTGGGTAACCAAGGGCGCTGAGCCACCTGCATTCACCGAAGTGACTGACGTGGTGCTGATCACCCGCGACAACTTTAAAGAAGAGTTGGCGAAAAAAGGGTTAGGCGGCAAGTAATACGACAGCAAGTGAAAGGCCGGGTGGCATCGTTCATGCTGCCATCCGGCAACCGGTTAGAACGATACTGACTCACGGAGACGTTATGCAACAGTCTACCCCGTATCTCTCATTTCGCGGCATTGGTAAAACCTTCCCTGGCGTCAAAGCGCTTACGGATATCAGTTTTGACTGTTACGCCGGTCAGGTGCATGCGCTGATGGGTGAAAATGGCGCCGGGAAATCAACACTCTTAAAAATTCTCAGCGGTAACTATGCGCCAACCACGGGCTCTTTGGCGATTCGCGAGCAGGAAATGAGCTTCGCGGACACCACCGCCGCGCTGAATGCCGGCGTTGCCATTATTTACCAGGAATTGCATCTCGTGCCGGAGATGACCGTTGCCGAGAATATCTATCTCGGTCAGCTTCCGCACAAAGGCGGCATTGTGAACCGCACTCTGCTCAACTATGAAGCTGGTCTGCAACTTAAACATCTGGGGATGGATATCGACCCCGCAACCCCTCTGAAGTATCTCTCAATCGGTCAGTGGCAAATGGTGGAAATCGCCAAAGCGCTGGCGCGTAACGCCAAGATCATCGCCTTCGACGAACCAACCAGCTCGCTCTCCGCAAGGGAGATAGAGAACCTGTTCCGGGTGATCCGCGAGCTGCGTAAAGAAGGGCGGGTCATTTTGTATGTTTCGCACCGCATGGAGGAAATCTTCGCCCTCAGTGATGCGATTACCGTGTTTAAAGATGGCCGCTACGTGAAGACCTTTACCGATATGCAGCAGGTCAACCACGATGCGCTGGTGCAGGCGATGGTAGGGCGCGATCTGGGTGATATTTACGGCTGGCAGTCACGTCCCTATGGCGCAGAACGCCTGCGTCTGCATGAGGTAAAAGCGCCGGGCGTACGTACGCCCATTAGCCTCACGGTACGCAGCGGCGAAATTGTCGGGCTGTTTGGGCTGGTGGGGGCGGGTCGCAGTGAGTTGATGAAGGGCTTATTTGGCGGTACCCGCATCAGCGAAGGGCAGGTGTATATCGACGAAAAACCGATTGATATCCGCAAGCCGGCAAATGCCATCGCGGCAGGAATGATGCTGTGTCCGGAAGACCGAAAAGCGGAGGGGATCATCCCGGTACATTCGGTTCGCGACAACATCAACATCAGCGCCCGGCGTAAGCATGTGCTGGGCGGATGTGTGATCAACAACGGATGGGAGGAGACCAATGCCGACCATCACATTCGATCGCTGAATATCAAAACCCCCGGTGCCGAACAGCTAATCATGAACCTCTCCGGCGGCAACCAGCAGAAGGCTATTCTTGGTCGCTGGCTGTCGGAAGAAATGAAGGTGATTTTGCTCGACGAACCGACGCGTGGGATTGACGTTGGCGCGAAGCACGAAATTTATAACGTTATTTATGCCCTGGCCGCGCGCGGCGTTGCCGTGCTGTTCGCCTCCAGTGACCTGCCGGAAGTCCTCGGCGTGGCTGACCGCATTGTGGTGATGCGGGAAGGCGAGATCGCCGGGGAATTACTTCACGAACAGGCGGATGAGCGCCAGGCGCTGAGCCTCGCTATGCCTAAAGTCAGCCAGGCTGTCGCCTGAGAAAGGAGAGAATGATGTCTTCCGTAACTACTTCCGGATCGGGCGCGCCAAAGTCGCCGTCACCTTTTAGCCTCGGACGTATCTGGGACCAGTACGGCATGCTGGTGGTGTTTGCCGTCCTGTTCCTGGCCTGCGCCATTTTTGTGCCAAACTTCGCGACATTCATCAATATGAAAGGGCTGGGGCTGGCGATCTCCATGTCGGGCATGGTGGCCTGCGGCATGTTGTTTTGCCTGGCGTCAGGGGATTTCGACCTGTCCGTGGCGTCGGTGATTGCCTGCGCCGGGGTGACCACGGCGGTGGTCATCAATATGACCGAAAGCCTGTGGATCGGCGTGGGGGCGGGCCTGTTGCTGGGGGTGCTGTGCGGACTGGTCAACGGCTTCGTGATTGCACAACTGAAGATCAACGCCCTGATCACCACGCTGGCAACGATGCAAATCGTCCGCGGCCTGGCGTATATCATTTCTGACGGTAAAGCGGTGGGGATTGAAGACGAGCGCTTCTTTACTCTCGGTTACGCCAACTGGTTCGGCTTACCGGCCCCGATCTGGCTCACGGTGGGCTGCCTGATCATCTTTGGCTTGCTGTTAAACAAAACCACCTTCGGGCGCAACACGCTGGCAATTGGGGGCAACGAAGAAGCGGCGCGTCTGGCAGGGGTTCCGGTGGTGCGCACGAAGATCATTATTTTCGTGCTCTCCGGTCTGGTCTCTGCGGCAGCCGGGATTATCCTCGCTTCGCGTATGACAAGCGGACAGCCGATGACCTCCATTGGCTATGAGCTGATTGTCATCTCTGCCTGTGTGTTAGGCGGCGTTTCCCTGAAGGGCGGCATCGGAAAAATCTCATATGTGGTGGCGGGCGTCCTGATCCTGGGTACCGTTGAGAATGCGATGAACCTGTTGAACATTTCGCCTTTCGCCCAGTACGTCGTGCGCGGTCTGATCCTGCTGGCAGCGGTGATCTTCGACCGTTACAAACAAAAAGCGAAACGTACAATCTGATAAAAAACGTCCAACTTTTTAGTCTAGTTCCTCTCCTTTGCCAGCCGCTACCCCGGCTGGCAATTGTCTTTCCAAATGGCGAGCATTGTCACACTGTCTATACTTATCGTTGCTTATGAGGCGCGATCCGCGCGTCTCAGACATGACAATAAGGAGGAGTACCGGGTGGCAGAACCGTTAACCGTAACCCCTGAACAGTCCGCGCACTATGCTTATTTTTTTGATCTCGATGGAACCCTTGCAGAGCTCAAGCCGCATCCAGACCAGGTGGTGATTCCTCCCACGATCCTTCAGATGCTCCATCATCTTGCAGAATGCAACGCAGGGGCTCTGGCATTGATTTCAGGGCGCTCAATGGTTGAACTTGATGCGTTGGCTAACCCATGGCGCTTTCCACTGGCAGGCGTGCATGGGGCTGAACGCCGTGACATCAATGGGAAAATGCATATCGTACATCTCCCTTCGGCAATAGAACGCGATATCAGCGTGCAGTTACATACGGCGCTGAGGCATCTGCCAGGAACGGAGATTGAGACCAAAGGAATGGCGTTTGCGCTGCATTACCGACAGGCACCCGAGCATGAGGCCGCGCTACAGGCGCTGGCGCTGCGTATCACGCAAACCTGGCCGCAGCTTGCGCTTCAGCAAGGGAAGTGTGTTGTCGAAATTAAACCGAAAGGCACCAACAAAGGTGAAGCCATAGCCGCGTTTATGCAGGAAGCACCGTTTGCCGGGCGGGTCCCTGTTTTCCTGGGGGACGATCTGACCGATGAGACGGGGTTTCGTGTGGTGAACAAGGCGGGTGGTATTTCAGTGAAGGTTGGAGAGGGGGAGACGCAGGCACAATGGCGATTAGCCGGGGTGCCAGATGTCTGGCGCTGGCTGGAGTCTGTTTACGCTGCACAACAAGAAAAAAACACGAATGACAGGAGAGATGGCAATGAGTCGTTTAGTCGTAGTATCTAATCGAATAGCGCCTCCGGATAACAAAACCAGTGCGGGCGGTCTCGCCGTTGGGATACTGGGGGCGTTGAAAGCGGCAGGGGGGCTTTGGTTCGGTTGGAGTGGCGAACTGGGTAACGAGGATGAGCCATTAAAAAAGATCGCCCGGGGCAACATCACCTGGGCGTCGTTTAACCTGAGCGAAAAGGATCACGAAGAGTATTACAACCAGTTCTCTAATGCGGTGTTATGGCCGGCCTTTCACTACCGGCTAGACCTGGTAAACTTTCAGCGTACTGCCTGGGAAGGCTACCAGCGTGTGAATGCGCAACTGGCAGACAAACTCCTGCCGCTGCTGAAAGACGATGATATCCTCTGGATCCATGATTATCACCTGCTACCGTTTGCCAGCGAACTGCGCAAGCGTGGCGTGAACAACCGGGTCGGTTTCTTCCTGCATATTCCCTTTCCCACGCCGGAGATTTTTAATGCGCTGCCGTCGTCAGAAATCCTCCTTGAGCAGATGTGCGATTTTGATCTGCTGGGTTTTCAAACTGAAAACGACCGCCAGGCTTTCCTCGACAGCCTCTCCAGTCTGACAAGAGTCAGTTCCTGCGATACGCAGAACCACACGGCATGGGGGAAACACTTTCACACGGCGGTCTATCCTATCGGTATTGAACCGAAGGAGATTGCCCGCCAGGCGTCGGGACCATTACCACCCAAACTGGCTCAGTTAAAGGCTGAGTTAAAGAACCTGAAGAATATTTTTTCCGTTGAGCGACTCGATTACTCAAAAGGGCTTCCGGAGCGTTTTCAGGCCTATGAGGCGCTGCTGGAGAAATTCCCTCAGCATCATGGAAAAATCCGTTATACGCAGATTGCGCCCACTTCACGTGGCGATGTGCAGGCATACCAGGACATCCGTCATCAGCTTGAGACGGAAGCCGGACGCATTAACGGCAAATATGGGCAATTAGGCTGGACGCCGCTGTTTTATCTTAACCAGCATTTTGAACGTAAACTGTTGATGAAAGTGTTCCGTGCGTCGGATGTGGGACTGGTCACGCCCCTGCGCGACGGTATGAATCTGGTGGCGAAGGAGTTCGTTGCCGCCCAGGATCCCGCCAATCCAGGCGTTCTGGTGCTGTCGCAGTTCGCTGGCGCGGCGAATGAGCTGACCTCCGCGCTGCTCGTCAATCCTTACGATCGCGATGAAGTGGCGGCAGCGCTGGATCGCGCACTCACTATGCCGCTGGCCGAGCGTATTTCACGTCATGCTGAGATGCTGGAAGTGATTGTGAAAAACGACATCAATCACTGGCAGGAGCATTTTATCCGCGATCTAAAGACGATCATCCCTCGCAGTGCTGAAACTCTTCAGTCACGCAAAGTCGCGACCTTTCCTAAGCTGGCCTGAAGACGTTTTAAGATTAATCACCTTCAAGCGGGACCAGCAGGACATCCACCAGGCTTGAGCTCACCACACTTTTCGCCGAGCAGGACGCTCGCGAAAAGAAGCTATGGTTATGGTTGCCGCAGATGACCAGATCCACATCGTGCTTGCGGCACACGTCCAGAATATGTTCGCTTAACTCGCCGTAGGTAATGAAGGTCTGTTCTATCGGGTAACCAGCATCTTTCCCCAATTTCTCAAGAAAATCATTTGTTTCTTCATGCATCACCGCACGTAAATCTTCCAGCATAGGGGCGGCAAATTGGTTGTATAACTCAGGGTCAGAGGCGAGGGTGATAAGGCTTATCCGGGCGTTGACGGGACGGGCAATGGAGACGGCTTTTGCCAGGAGTTGTTGGCTTTCCGGGGTCACAGCCACGGCAACAAGAATGTGGGTGTAGCTCATAACTCGCTCCTTATTGCAAGAATATGAGGTGGTTCTTCAGCATTACTCCGATTCGCTTACAACTGCAATGCTTCAATATGACAATAATGTGAAGGCTATCATAATTATTCATTAATATTCCTTATAAGTGGATCTAAGGAATAACCAAAAGTGTTAACCAAATCGATTGACTTAAATTAAATTACGGGCTCAATCAATATTCGGTTTAACCAATTCACATTAGTGATTAATCGCAATGCAATCATAAGTACAGTGTGTTGATTAAAAAATAGTAACAGTTAACATGTTGTTTGGAAAGGATAAAAAATATTATCTGTTCGGATTGAGATAAATTCACCTGAATTATTTCCGTTAGGTTACTTTCACTGCCGTGATGTAATATCTTCCACCGCGTCAGACGCCCGATTTAATACTCGTGAGAATAAAAAGGAGTTTCACTGGTTAATTTACCAGCAAAATAAAAGCTCAACTGATGGATTTATGTTAACGATTAAGTTAATTTATGTGATGTGCATCACATATTTTCCAAATTCGCAGCGTGGCTTTGTTGTATGTCTCGGGTGTCACGAGTACAGTTGCGTCGAATTAGGAAAAATCTTAGGCATTTGTAAGAAATCATGTGCTCGCGTTACAACCTGGCAAGGGACCAGCGTGACGCGTGTGTTCATGTTTTAGCGCCTGAGTAAAAGGTATGTGTTTGACCTATTTGCTTTTTTTACCGGGAATTCCCGGCGACATCACGGGGTGCGGTTTTACCGCATAAAAATAAAAGTTGGTTATTCTGGATGGGAATAATGCATACATCCGAGTTGCTGAAACACATTTATGACATCAACTTGTCATATTTACTCCTTGCACAGCGTCTAATCGTTCAGGACAAAGCGTCCGCTATGTTTCGTCTCGGGATCAATGAGGAAATGGCGGTCTCACTGGGGGCGCTGACCCTTCCACAAATGGTAAAACTGGCAGAAACGAATCAGCTTGTGTGTCATTTCCGTTTCGACAGTCATCAAACCATTACTCGTCTGACTCAGGATTCCAGAGTGGACGATCTCCAGCAAATTCATACCGGTATCATGCTGTCCACTCGTCTGTTAAGTGATGTCAATCAGGCTGATGAAACCGCGCGTAAGAAAAGGGCCTGATGATGAGTGAAAAAAGCATTGTTCAGGAAGCTCGTGATATCCAGTTAGCGATGGAATTGATCACACTGGGTGCCCGTTTGCAAATGCTGGAAAGCGAAACGCAGTTAAGTCGCGGTCGCCTCATCAAGCTCTACAAAGAACTTCGTGGCAGTCCGCCGCCGAAAGGTATGCTGCCGTTTTCCACTGACTGGTTTATGACCTGGGAGCAAAATATTCATGCTTCCATGTTCTGTAATGCCTGGCAGTTCTTGCTAAAAACGGGTCTGTGCAGTGGCGTTGATGCCGTGATTAAGGCGTATCGGCTGTACCTCGAGCAGTGTCCGCAGGGTGAACAGGGACCACTGCTGGCGTTGACTCGTGCGTGGACGCTGGTGCGTTTTGTAGAAAGTGGACTGCTTCAGTTATCGAGCTGCAACTGCTGTGGCGGTAATTTCATTACTCATGCTCACCAACCTGCGGGTAGTTTTGCCTGCAGTTTATGCCAGCCGCCTTCCCGTGCGGTAAAAAGACGTAAACTTTCCCAGGATGCTGCCGATATTATTCCACAACTGCTGGATGAACAGATCGAACAGGCTGTTTAACCGATACGGTGTGGTCGGAACACTCCAGCAGCGGTAAGCAATTACCGCTGCTTTTTTTTGCCTCGCCGACGTGTTAACGCCCCGACTGTACGTCCTGTCATAGTCAACAGCGGAAGGATGATGTCGTGCTTATCTTATTAGGTTACCTGGTGGTTATTGGTACAGTTTTCGGTGGTTACGTGATGACCGGCGGAAACCTGGGGGCACTCTATCAACCGGCTGAATTTGTCATCATCGGTGGCGCGGGAATAGGGGCATTTATCGTGGGCAACAACGGTAAAGCCATCAAGGGGACGCTGAAAGCGTTGCCGTTACTGTTTCGCCGTTCGAAATACACCAAAGCGATGTATATGGATCTGCTGGCGCTGCTCTATCGCCTGATGGCTAAGTCTCGCCAGCAGGGAATGTTCTCGCTTGAGCGCGATATCGAGAACCCAAAAGAGAGTGAGATTTTTGCCAGCTACCCGCGTATCCTGGCCGATCCGGTGATGCTGGAGTTCATCGTCGATTACCTGCGCCTGATCATCAGCGGCAACATGAATACCTTCGAAATTGAAGCGCTGATGGACGAAGAGATTGAGACGCATGAAAGCGAATCGGAAGTGCCGGCCAACAGCCTGGCTCTGATGGGGGATTCACTGCCGGCGTTTGGTATCGTTGCCGCGGTAATGGGTGTGGTACATGCGCTTGCGTCAGCGGACCGACCCGCCGCAGAGCTCGGTTCACTGATTGCCCACGCGATGGTAGGGACATTCCTCGGCATTCTGCTGGCCTACGGTTTTATTTCGCCGCTCGCCAGCGTCCTGCGCCAGAAGAGCGCGGAAACCAGCAAAATGATGCAGTGCGTGAAGATCACATTACTGTCGAATCTGAACGGTTACGCCCCGCCGATCGCCGTCGAGTTTGGACGTAAAACACTGTATTCCAGCGAACGTCCGTCGTTCATTGAACTGGAAGAGCATGTTCGCGCAGTGAAAAATCCGAATCCGCAACAGACGACGACTGAGGGCGCATGAAGAATCGGTCTCATCCTATCGTCGTCGTTAAACGGCGCAAACATAAGGGACATGGCGGCGGCGCACACGGATCGTGGAAGATTGCTTACGCTGACTTTATGACCGCCATGATGGCCTTTTTTCTGGTGATGTGGCTCATTTCTATCTCCAGCCCTAAAGAACTGATTCAGATTGCCGAATATTTCCGTACCCCGCTGGCAACGGCGGTGACGGGAGGGAATCGAATTTCCAACAGCCAGAGTCCGATTCCCGGCGGTGGCGACGACTTCACTCAGCAACAGGGTGAAGTGAACAAGCAGCCGAACATCGATGAACTGAAAAAACGTATGGAACAAAATCGCCTGAGCAAGCTGCGCGGCGACCTCGATCAGCTCATCGAATCGGATCCTAAACTGCGGGCGTTGCGTCCTCACCTGAAGATTGACCTGGTACAGGAAGGGCTGCGTATTCAGATTATCGACAGCCAGAATCGCCCGATGTTTAAGACCGGCAGCGCCGAGGTTGAGCCGTACATGCGTGACATCCTGCGGGCGATCGCGCCAGTGCTGAATGGTATTCCAAACCGTATCAGCTTGTCCGGGCATACCGACGATTTCCCTTACGCGAGCGGTGAAAAGGGCTACAGCAACTGGGAACTTTCTGCCGATCGCGCCAATGCGTCGCGGCGCGAACTGGTGCAAGGCGGTCTGGATGACGGAAAAGTATTACGGGTGGTCGGCATGGCCGCCACGATGCGCATGAGCGATCGCGGTCCGGATGATGCCATCAACCGCCGAATCAGTCTGTTGGTGCTGAACAAACAGTCCGAGCAGGCCATTTTGCATGAAAACGCTGAAAGCCAGAACGAGCCGGTAAGTGTATTACAACAGCCTGAGGCCAGTCCGCAGGTAAGCGTTCCCACATCGCCACCAGCCAATCCGAGGTGATAGCGTGAGCATGGATATAAGCGATTTTTATCAGACTTTTTTTGATGAAGCTGACGAGTTGTTGGCTGACATGGAGCAACATCTGCTCGATCTGGTGCCCGAAGCGCCGGATTCCGAGCAACTGAATGCCATATTTCGTGCAGCGCACTCCATCAAAGGGGGAGCCGGCACTTTCGGCTTTACCATTTTGCAGGAAACCACCCATCTGATGGAGAACCTGCTGGATGAAGCGCGTCGCGGTGAGATGCAGCTCAATACCGCCATTATCAACCTGTTTTTGGAAACGAAAGATATTATGCAGGAACAGCTCGATGCCTATAAAAGTTCGGAAGAACCGGACGCCGCCAGCTTCGAATACATCTGCACGGCATTACGCCAGTTAGCGCTGGAAGCGAAAGGTGAAACCGCGCCGGCGGTGGTGGCAAATGCCCGACTGAGCGTGGTCGACAACACGGCGCCTGAAGAGGTTGTTGCAGCCCAGGAAGAGAAGTTGCGCATTGTTCTCTCGCGCCTGAAGGCCAATGAAGTGGCGCTGCTGGAAGAAGAACTGGGCAATCTGACCACCTTATCTGATGTGGTCAAAGGCGCAGACAGCCTTGCGGCAACGCTTGACGGCGACATTGCAGAAGACGACGTTATCGCCGTGCTGTGCTTTGTGATTGAAGCCGATCAGATTGCCTTTGAGAAAGTGGTAACCGCGACGGCACCTGTGGTGCAGGCGGAAGTGGCTGACCCGGTTGCCGTCGAACAATCTGTCGTCGCGGTTCCTGCGGTGAGCGCGGTTGCGGGTGAAGCGCAAACCGGACGCGCAGAGCGGGAAAAACCGGCGCGCGCGAATGAATCCACCAGCATTCGTGTGGCGGTGGAGAAGGTCGATCAGCTTATCAACCTGGTCGGTGAACTGGTGATCACCCAGTCAATGCTGGCTCAGCGTTCGAATGAACTCGACCCGGTGAATCACGGCGATCTCATCACCAGCATGGGTCAGTTACAACGTAACGCCCGCGATCTGCAGGAATCGGTGATGTCGATTCGTATGATGCCGATGGAGTACGTGTTCAGTCGTTTCCCGCGTCTGGTACGCGATCTGGCGGGCAAACTCGGCAAGCAGGTTGAACTGACGCTGGTCGGCAGCTCGACAGAACTCGACAAGAGTCTGATTGAACGCATCATCGATCCGTTAACTCACCTGGTGCGTAACAGCCTCGACCACGGTATCGAACTGCCGGAAAAACGCATGGAATCCGGTAAGAATGTGGTGGGTAATCTGATCCTGTCGGCGGAGCATCAGGGTGGCAATATCTGCATCGAAGTGACCGATGACGGGGCCGGACTGAACCGCGAACGCATTCTGGCGAAGGCCATTTCCCAGGGGATGGCGGTCAATGAAAACATGACCGATGACGAAGTGGGAATGCTGATTTTTGCGCCTGGCTTCTCGACCGCCGAGCAGGTTACCGACGTTTCCGGACGCGGCGTGGGCATGGACGTGGTGAAACGTAACATCCAGGAGATGGGCGGCCATGTTGAAATCCAGTCGAAACAGGGAACCGGCACCACCATCCGCATTTTGCTGCCGCTGACGCTGGCTATCCTCGACGGTATGTCCGTCCGCGTGGCCGATGAAGTCTTTATTCTGCCGCTGAATGCGGTGATGGAATCCCTGCAGCCGCGTGACGATGATCTGCACCCGTTAGCCGGAGGCGAGCGCGTGCTGGAAGTGCGCGGCGAATATTTGCCGCTGGTTGAGTTGTGGAAAGTCTTCGAAGTGGAAGGGGCAAAAACCGAGGCCACCCAGGGCATCGTGGTGATCCTGCAAAGCGGCGGTCGCCGTTACGCACTGCTGGTGGATCAGTTGATTGGTCAGCACCAGGTGGTGGTAAAAAACCTGGAGAGCAATTATCGCAAAGTGCCGGGTATCTCAGCCGCCACGATTCTGGGCGATGGCAGCGTCGCGCTGATTGTGGATGTCTCCGCCCTGCAGGGTTTAAATCGCGAACAACGTATGGCGATCACCGCCGCCTGATTGAGTGAGAAAGGGTAAAATATGACCGGTATGACAAATGTAAGCAAACTGGCCGGCGAGCCGTCAGGTCAGGAATTCCTGGTGTTTACGCTGGGAGATGAAGAATACGGCATCGACATCCTGAAAGTGCAGGAGATCCGTGGTTACGATCAGGTCACGCGCATTGCCAACACGCCTTCCTTTATCAAAGGGGTAACGAACCTGCGCGGCGTGATTGTGCCGATTGTCGATTTGCGCGTGAAGTTCTGCCAGGGCGATGTCGACTATAACGATAACACCGTGGTGATTGTGCTTAATCTGGGACAGCGCGTGGTGGGGATCGTTGTGGATGGCGTGTCTGATGTGCTGTCACTGACCGCGGAGCAAATTCGCCCGGCACCGGAATTTGCCGTGACCCTGTCGACGGAATATCTGACCGGACTTGGCGCGCTGGGCGACCGGATGCTGATCCTGGTGAACATTGAGAAACTGTTGAACAGTGACGAAATGGCGCTGTTGGATATGGCCGCTTCTCACGTTGCATAAACTGACCGCCGGATGGCGCTATGCTTATCCGGCCTACAGTTTGAATGTGTTGTAGGCCGGATAAGGTGTTTACACCGCCATCCGGCAATTACCGCCTCCGTTATGCTTCGACCTTCTGCGACACTTCTTCCTCATCACGCTCTTCCAGCAAACCTTCATTTTGCGCCAGCATCGCTGTGGCAATACCGTTACCTAACACATTGATAGCGGAACGGCCCATGTCGAGAAAATGGTCGATACCCATCAGCAGCAAAATCCCGGCGACCGGAATATTGAAGCTCGGAATCGTTGCCGCCAGCACGACCAACGCGGAGCGCGGGACGCCGGCAATGCCCTTTGACGCCAGCATCAGCGTGAGCATCAGGACGCTGATCTCGGCAAACGACAGGTGGATATTGTAGGCCTGAGCGATAAACATCGAGGCAAAAGAGCAGTAGACCATTGAGCCGACCAGGTTGAAGGAGTAGCCAATGGGGAGCACGAAAGAGACGATGTTGCGCGAGCAGCCAAACGTTGTGAGTTGCTCCAGCGTTTTTGGATAGGCCGCTTCTGAACTGCTGGTGGTAAAGGCTACCAGCACCGGATCCTTGAGCATACTGACCAGGCGAAACACCTCTTTCTTCAGTACCAGATACCCCACCGCCAGCAATACCAGACAGGTCATCAGAATGGCAACGTAATAGCCGCCAATGAACGAGGCGTAGTTGAGCAAAATACCCAACCCTTCGGTGGCGATCACCGAGGAGATGGCGGCAAAAATCGCCAGCGGCGCGACGTACATCACGTAGCCGGTCACTTTCAGCATGATGTGGGACACCACGTCCAGCGCGGCTACCAGCGGGGCATTGAATTTTTCGCCCAGCGACGCGCCGCCAATCCCGAAAAACATTGAGAACACCACAATCTGCAAAATTTCGTTATTGGCCATCGCGCCGACAATGCTGGTGGGAATAGTATGCGACAGGAAGCCTTTCAGGCTCATTCCGCCAACGGCGAGGCCGGTATCGACCGCTTCTTTCGGGATAGCCAGATTGAGTCCGCTGCCGGGTTGTTCCAGGGTAACAATAAACAGGCCCACCAGAATGGAGAGGATGGAGGAGCTAATGAACCAGATCATCGCTTTGCCGCCTACACGCCCGATGGTGGACGTTTCGCCAAGACGCATAATGCCTACGGTCAGGGTGCTGAACACCAGAGGGGCGATGACCATTTTAATCAGACGTAAGAAGATGTCGGTGAGAAGCGTGATGTTATCCGACCAGGCGACAATAACGCTTTCGGATGTATACGAGTGAATAACCGCACCTGACAGAATGCCTGCCAGCATGAAAATCACGATAAATATCGTGAGCTTATTTGCATTTGCCACTAAAAATCCCTCGGGCTGAATTTAACCATTTGTCATCAGCGATATATACGTTTTGTGTATTTAATGCCGCTGAATCATTTCTTACCTAACCTGGAGTAATCCGCCGAGGGTTACAACTATTTTTTATTATTTACTCATTTTGTTGTGTTCTAACGAGGGCGATTTTGTGAACTGGATCGCATAAGAAGGAATATATCCTCTCAAATAACGAGGAAAACAGAATGCTAAAGATGTTAATTAATTGATATGTAATCGCTTTTTACGTCAATCGCCCGTTCGTATGGTCAAACCTGACGGCAGTGGTCGTTTTCTCATCCGTAAACTAAATTTCTGATTATCGGTTTGTTTTACAGGTTTGCATGACCTTTCTCGCCATGCGAGTCGTGACTTTCGTTAAACGTGGCGATTTTTCGGAGGTGTTTGATGAACAGATTATCCCGGTTCCTGGGGATGGCTGGCATTTTCCTTCTGCCGCTGCCTTCAGCAATGGCGGTGACCAGCAGCGGGACGGTTGGGGCGACGTTGACCTTAACCAACGGTTGCCTGATCAATGGTTCGCCCAGTCAGAACGGTATTAACTTTGGTACGCTGGATTTCGGTACCCATCCTGCCACATTCTCGGAATTAACCACCCAGTTAACGGGGGCCGCAGGCGGAAACAGTTTTGGCATTCAGTGCACTACCACGGACTACACCGTGCAAATCACCGGCAATACCAACTCGTCGGCACCCGGTACCGTTGTCGGTACGCCGGGTACGCCAGCCCGTTACCTGGTGAATGCTGCCAATACTACCCAGGGCGTGGCTTACAGCCTCTATAGCGACAGCGGCTTTAACAACGTTATCAGTAATAACACCCCAATACCGAAAGCCTCAACGACGGCCGGGGTCGATAATTACACGTTATACGGCCGGATCCAGGGCGGCGGAAATAGCGTCACCGTGGTGCCAGGTACTTACACCGATACGATTAACGTCAGCGTCATTTACTGATTCGCCCCCTGTCATGAGGATCCTCAGAGCGTGCTTCCCGTGCGGAGGCGGGGGACGGCTACGCCTTTTTCTGGCGATGTTCGGTCTGGTCACGGTGCCGGTCATGGCCGTCACCACGCAGTCCTTCCAGCTAAACGCCACCATCACGCCGGGTTGCTCGGTGACAACCAGCAGCGGCGCAGCGCTGGGAACCCTGAACTTTGGCGCTTATAGCGGTGTAGAAAACCGACGGGTGAGTGCGCAATTTGTTCCCAATGCCGCGCTGGCACTGGCCTGCACGCCGGGCGTGGCGCTGAGCATGACGATTGACAGCGGACGCAACTATACCTCGGTGCGCAATATGCAACGCTCAGGGGGAACGGAGCGGGTGGCCTATCGGCTCTACAGTTCGTCATCGCTGGCGGCGAACAGTGAGATTGGCGTGAATCAGCCGGTCTCAGTCGTCTACACCGACAGCAATAATATCGCGTTACCGCTGTTTGGCGCGGCAACGCTGACGGGGTTTAGCCCCGCAGGTAACTATTCAGATCAGCTTACGGTGACCCTGTCATGGTAGCGAAGGGAGAAGTGATATGCATGTGCGAGCGTCTTTGGGACTGCTGTTTGGCCTAACGGCAGCGCTGGTTTCAGCAGGGGCAAACAGTGCCGCAACGATCCTGTTGTGGCCTATAGATCCCTGGCTGGCGGCGGAGACCAACGCCACCGAGTTGTGGATCCAGAATCAGGGCAATACCCCCACGACGATGCAGGTGCGAATTGTTCGCTGGCGACAGGATGAGGGGTTCGAACGCTACCAGCCGCAGCAGGATGTGGTTGCCAGCCCGCCAATTGTCCGTATTGATAAGGGCAGTAAACAGCTGATTCGTCTGATTAAGCAGTCAGCCGTTCCCGCCGGTGTTGAGCAGGCTTACCGTATTATCGTCGATGAGATCCCACAACCTGACGGCGGGGATAAACCGCAAATGGGGCTGAAGGTGCAAATGCGCTATTCACTGCCGCTGTTTGTCTACGGCCAGGGAATTCAGACCTGGCCGCAGGGGGAGCACCATGCGCGGGTGGATACCGCGAAACTGCACTGGCGAGTGGTGCGCGCCGACGGACAGCCCCAACTGGAAGTGCGTAATGACAACAATGTGCACGTCCGGTTAAGCAAAGTGATGTTGCGTCAGGGCGGCGCGCAGCACACGATGGCGCAAGGCTTGCTGGGGTACGTCCTGCCGGGCAGCACTCGTCGCTGGCCGCTTCCCGCCGGAGCCACCCATCCAAACAACGTTAGCGCGGCAATCAACGCACAGGGTGGCAAATGGTTGTCTGGTCCCGCCCACTAAGCGGCTTACTGATGACGACCTTTCTTATCACCAGCGGAATTTGTCGCGCGGAGTCGGGGGATGATGCGCTCCCGCCGCCGCCCGATGCCCGCGCTATCAATCAGCAAGCGGTTTTTCATCTGGCGCTGATCGTAAACCATTACGACACGCAGCGAGTGGTGCCGGTGATCCAGCGGGCGGGGGAGTTCTACGTTAGCCGAGACGATCTACTGCAGGCCGGGCTTCCCGCAGAACACCTTTCGCAGGGCGAGATCAATGTCTCGCGCTTACCGCAGGTTACGACGCAATACGACAGTCGCGGGCAGCGCCTGCTGCTGAGCGTACCGCAGGACTGGCTACCCGAACGCGCAACGCCATTCGGCGGTGAAGCCAGAGTAAACGAGGCGCGCAACGGCCGCGGGGCGCTGCTTAATTACGACTTCTACAGTAGCCACTCGCAAAACGGCGACAGCCAGGCCTCCATCTGGCACGAGTTGCGCTTCTTTAACGATGTGGGTTCGCTCTCGTCAACGGGCTACGTGCGGCACATTCTGGCCGGGGATGGCGATCGGCAGGACGGATACGTGCGCTACGATACCGTGTTCACCGCGACCCATGAGGCAGATGCCACGCAATGGCGGGTGGGGGATGTGATAAGCGACGCCCTGAGCTGGAGCAACAGCGTGCGGGTGGGCGGTGTGTCGTGGGGACGCGACTTCTCGTTGCGTCCGGATCTGGTGACCTGGCCTTTGCCTGAATTTTCCGGTGAGGCGGCGGTGCCGACGGCGGTAGACCTGTTTATCAACGGTTATCGTGCCGGTTCAACGGAACTCCAGCCGGGGCCGTTTACCCTCACTAATTTGCCCTACATTAATGGTGCCGGCGACGCGGTGCTGGTGACCCGTGACGCGCTGGGTCGCCAGGTGAGTACGACTTTACCGTTTTATGTCGCCAGTAATTTGCTCAAAACAGGCGTCAGCGACGGGGCGGTCACGCTGGGCAGCCTGCGCCGCAATTACGGCATCGACAATTTTGATTACGGTCCGGCGGTCGGTAGCGCAAGCTACCGCTACGGGGTGAATGACTATCTGACGCTTGAGGGCCACGCCGAGGGAGCGGAAGAACTGGCGCTGGGCGGCATGGGTTCGCTGGTCAAGCTGGGCCGACTTGGCGTAATCAATGGCGCCTGGACGGAAAGCCGGATGCGCGGTAATCACGGCAATCAGATTAACTGGGGCTATCAGTACAGCACCGCCGAATTTAGCGTGGCCACCCAACACTCCCGCCGTGAGCGCGGTTTTGGCAATCTGGCGCTGTACGATCAGACCCCGCTGGTGGATAACGACAATCAACCGCTGGCCTCGTTAAGCCAGCGCAGCGATCAGTATTCGCTGACGTTCAACATGGGCGAGTTTGGCAATATCGGCGCGGCATGGATTGGGATCCGCAGTTTTGACTCACAGAAAACAGAACTGCTGAATCTTTCCTGGAGCCGGAGCCTGTGGGGGAGTAGCAGTCTTTATCTGTCTGCCAGTCGCGACAATCAGCAGGGCGACTGGACGCTAGCGATGTCGGTGCAGATCCCGCTGGGCGAGCGGGACAGCGCGGCGGTGTCGATGGAGAAAACGCCGGATGCCGGTCAGACACAGCGCATTAATTACAATCACTCAATGCCGACTGACGGCGGGTTTAGCTGGAATCTGGCATGGGCGCGCCAGTCTCAGGCACGGGATTATCAGCAGGCGACGCTGGGCTGGCGGAATCGAAATATCGAATTACAGGGCGGAACCTACGGCGAAAGCGACGCCATGACCTGGTGGGGTGAGGCGATGGGATCGCTGGTCTTCATGGAAAACCAACTGTTTGCCGCCAATAAAATCAACGATGCCTTTGTGGTGGTCAGCACCGGCGGGCACCCTGATGTCCCGGTCAATTACGAAAACCAGCCGGTTGGTCACACCAACGATCGGGGCTATTTGCTGATAAGCGGCGTCTCCGCCTACTACCCGGCTAGCTACAGCATTAACACGCTCAATCTGCCTGCCGATACCCGCCTGAAGGAGACCGAACGGAAAGTGGCGCTGCGTCGCCAGAGCGGATACCTGGTTGATTTCCCGATGGAACAGGAGCGGGTAGCAAGCGTCATTCTGCATGATGAAAACGGGCACGCGCTGCCGGTGGCAAGCCAGGTTATGCGCGATAACAAATCGCCCGCTGTGGTCGGTTACGACGGGATAGTCTGGCTGGAGAATCTCGATGCGGTGAATCCACTGCGTGTCGTCACGCCGGACGGCCTGCATTGCAAAACCCGCTTTTCACTGACGGCCAATCCTGAACATAAGCTCCAGACCTACGGGCCGCTGGTCTGTCATCAGGGGGGCGGATGACTGGACGCGCGCTGCTGCTGTTGCTGATATTGATGGCCGCGCCTGGAGCGTGGGCGGCCTGTACCGTGAACACCGCGGCGGGGGCATTTGGCAGCGTCTCTTCGTTTACTGTCAACAGTACCGAGCAGGCGACCAGCGCCAATCTGCTGGTGCAATGTGATGTGGTACTGGGGCTATTAAATAACGATACGGTGACATTGACGTATACCGGGGCAACGGTGTCGGCAGGCACCCGCGCCAGTCTCAAGCGCACGGACAATACCACGGTGACGGATGCGATCCCGGTTCGTCTGTGCGGTCTGTCCGGTTGCGCCAGCAACAGTGAGGTGGCCATCGGCAGCAGCTATACCTGGAGTGGGAGTACGCTGTTAGCGCTGTTAGGTTCCACACGCTTTACCCTGCCGCTCTTCTTTCGTACCAGCACCGGACAGAACGTCAGCGCCGGACCGTATCAGGTGACGCTCAATTTCAATGTTTATTACAACATCTGTCAGGTGGGGGCTCTGGGACTGTGCGTCACCACGCAAACCAATACGGTCGCGACCACAATGCAGCTTAACCTGACGGTGACCAATGACTGCATCACCATTAATGCACCGAATGTCAATTTCGGCAGCGCGCCGCTGGTGAAAAATTTCCCGGCGATCTCGCAGGCGGTCTCGATTACCTGCACTAAAGGCAGCAGCTACACGGTAGGGATTAATAATGGCAGTTACGCTAATGGCAACGTGCGCAATATGGCGAGCGGCAACAATCGCCTGAGTTACGAAATTTACAAAGCGAGCACCACCAACCGATGGGGCAGCGTCGGCGCGGAGCGCTGGACCAGCAGCGCCTCATCCTCCACCAGCAGCGATGGTCTGCTGCGAACCTACAACTACACCGCCGTCGTGTTACCCAGCCAGTCCACGCCTCCCGCCGGGACTTACACCGACACGGTGGTGGTGGATATCGCCTTCTGAGCTGGATTTCCCTTTCGCAAACGTAAAGTTCTTATCCAGGGTGCCGATAACGTTGATAACTCGTTTTCAGGAAGGTGCCTTATGTTTAACCGTATCCGCGTTGTCACAATGCTGATGATGGTGCTGGGGGTTTTCGCACTGCTACAGCTTGTATCTGGTGGTTTGCTGTTTTCGTCTTTGCAGCAGAATCAAAAAAGTTTTGTTATTTCTAACGATCTACGCCAACAGCAAAGTGAACTGACCTCGACATGGGATCTGATGCTGCAAACGCGTATCAACCTCAGCCGTTCATCAGCACGCATGATGATGGATGCGAACAACCAGCAGAGCAGCGCA
The DNA here is from genome assembly GCF_950098555.1 of Citrobacter sp. T1.2D-1. NCBI lineage: Bacteria > Pseudomonadati > Pseudomonadota > Gammaproteobacteria > Enterobacterales > Enterobacteriaceae > Citrobacter > Citrobacter sp. T1.2D-1. The sequence continues at coordinate 92,813 of NZ_CATNHH010000023.1, read as the reverse complement.
AAAACTGACTTGTTGAAGGGCGCGAAAGCGTCGCTCGCCCAGGCGGCGGAGCATTACGGCAGGTTTAAATCGTTTGCCCCTCTGCCGGAAATGGCGGAGGTCAGCAGCGATGTGGACGAAAAATACCAGAAATATTTTGCCGGTTTAACTGAACTGGTGCAGTTCCTTGAAAACGGCAACATGGATGCATTTTTCGCACAGCCCACGCAGGGCATGCAAAACGGCCTCGGCGACGCGAAGAGCAAATACGCCAGCGTCAGCGAAAAACTCTATCTCCAGGCGTTTGATGAAAGCGCGCGCGATTACCAGTTTGCGAAGTGGCAACTCGCCATCCTGGCGGTGGTGCTGGTGCTGATCCTGGTGGTGGTGTGGTACGGCATTCGTCAAACGCTGCTCAACCCGCTTGCCCGGGTCATCGCTCATATTCGTGAAATCGCAGGCGGAAACCTGACCAATACCCTGACCTTCGCCGGACGTAATGAGATTGGTGAACTGGCCAGCAGCGTCGATCACATGCAGCGCTCGCTGGTGGAGACCGTGACGCAGGTGCGCGAAGGATCGGATGCTATTTACTCCGGCACGACGGAAATTGCCACCGGCAACACCGATCTCTCATCGCGAACCGAGCAACAGGCGTCGGCGCTGGAAGAAACGGCTGCCAGCATGGAAGAGTTGACCGCGACGGTGAAACAGAACGCCGACAATGCCCGTCAGGCGTCGCAACTGGCGCAGAGCGCGTCGGAAACCGCGCAGCACGGCGGCAAAGTCGTGGATAACGTTGTCAAAACGATGCACGAAATCGCCGGCAGCTCGAAGAAGATTGCCGACATCATCAGCGTCATCGACGGTATTGCTTTCCAGACCAATATCCTGGCGCTGAACGCGGCGGTGGAAGCCGCGCGGGCAGGCGAGCAGGGGCGTGGGTTTGCGGTGGTGGCGGGCGAAGTACGTAACCTGGCCAGTCGCAGTGCGCAGGCGGCAAAAGAGATCAAAGCGCTGATTGAAGATTCTGTTTCGCGCGTGGATACCGGCTCCGTGCTGGTCGAGAGCGCGGGCGAGACCATGAACGATATCGTCAATGCGGTGACCCGCGTGACCGACATTATGGGCGAAATCGCCTCGGCCTCAGATGAACAAAGTCGTGGCATCGATCAGGTGGCGCTGGCGGTTTCTGAAATGGACCGCGTGACGCAGCAAAACGCCTCGCTGGTGCAGGAATCTGCTGCCGCTGCCGCCGCGCTGGAAGAACAGGCCAGCCGTTTGACGATGGCGGTGTCTGCATTTCGTCTTGCCGCGCGTCCCTTCGCGGTAAAAACCAAAGAAGAACGGACTTCTGCGGACGTGTCACGCACGGCGCAGAAGCCTTCGTTAAGCATGGAGCATGATACTAACTGGGAAACATTTTGACCGAACTTTAACACTGCGGCCGTTGCCGCCTGATGGGAGCGTTGATGTTTAATCGTATTCGAATCTCGACCACGCTGTTTTTGATTTTGATCCTCTGTGGTGTATTGCAGATCGGCAGTAATGGCTTGTCTTTCTGGGCATTTCGGGACGGTTTTCAGAGCCTGAATCAGGTCGAGCAGAGTAATCAGCAACGCGCGGCGCTGGCACAAACGCGCGCCGTTTTATTACAGGCGAGTACCGCCCTGAACAAGGCCGGGACGTTAACAGCACTGAGCTATCCGCCCGATGACATCAAAAGTCTGATGGTTATCGCGCGCGAAAGTCTGGCGCAATCCGGCACGCTGTTTAACAGCTTCAGGGCGATAGCGGTGAATACCCAGGAGGGGAAAGCCTTGCAGGACGCAACGGAGAAAAGCTTCACCCAGTGGCACAGCGATCTGGAGCATCAGGCCACCTGGCTTGAGAACAACCAGCTGTCAGACTTCCTGACCGCGCCGGTGCAGGCGTCGCAGGACGCCTTTGACGTTAATTTTAACGCCTGGCAGCAGAACATTAATCATGTGCTGGTGGTGGCGGGGCAACAGAGCAAGAACAACTATCACATGTCAGCGGCGATCTTTATCAGCATGGTGATTATTGCTGCACTGTTAACAACCGGGGCGCTGTTCTGGTCACGTAAAATGATCGTCCAGCCGCTGGCGATTATCGGCAGTCATTTTGACAGCATTGCCGACGGTAACCTGGCGCGTCCGATCGCGGTCTACGGGCGTAATGAGATTTCGGCGATCTTCGCCAGCCTGAAGGCGATGCAACAGGCGCTGCGGGAAACCGTCAGCGACGTGCGTCAGGGCAGTCTGGCGATGCATACCGGGATTTCCGAAATTGCGATGGGCAATAACGATCTCTCCTCACGCACCGAGCAGCAGGCGGCGTCGCTGGCACAGACGGCGGCCAGCATGGAGCAGTTGACCGCCACCGTCGGTCAGAACGCCGACAACGCGCGTCAGGCTTCAGTGCTTGCAAAAAGCGCGGCCGACACCGCGAAAACCGGTGGCGATCAGGCCACGAACGTCGCCAGTACGATGCAGGCGATTGCCGCCAGTTCGCAAAAGATTGGCGACATCATCGGGGTGATCGACGGCATTGCCTTCCAGACCAATATTCTGGCGCTGAATGCGGCGGTTGAAGCGGCGCGGGCCGGTGAGCAAGGGCGTGGATTTGCCGTGGTTGCCGGAGAGGTGCGCAACCTGGCGAGCCGCAGCGCTCAGGCAGCGAAAGAGATTAAAGGGTTGATTGAAGAGTCGGTGAATCGCGTCCACCAGGGATCACAACTCGTCAATACCGCTGCACACACCATGACGGAAATCGTGAGCTCGGTAACGCGGGTCAACGACATCATGGGCGAGATTGCCTCGGCGTCAGACGAACAGCGCAGAGGGATTGAACAGGTGGCGCAGGCGGTCACGCAGATGGACCAGGTGACGCAGCAGAACGCCGCGCTGGTGGAAGAAGCCGCCGCGGCTACCGACCAACTCGCGCATCAGGCCGACTCGCTGTCAGCCCGCGTGGCGGTTTTCAAACTGGAAGAACACGTAGTAACACACCAAGAATCGGCACCGCTGCAGGCTGTGCCCGTTGTATCCTGAATGTGATTGAGAAGGCGCTATGACATCATCTCTGCCCAACGGGCAAACGTCATTATTGTTACAGATGACCCAGCGCCTTGCGCTGTCTGACGCGCACTTTCGTCGGATATGTCAATTAATCTACCAGCGCGCGGGGATCGTGCTGGCGGACCACAAGCGGGATATGGTTTATAACCGCCTGGTTCGTCGACTGCGTACGCTGGGGCTGGATGATTTTGGCGACTATCTCAGCGTGCTGGAAGCCAATCAAAGCAGCGCAGAGTGGCAGGCTTTTATCAACTCGTTGACCACCAACCTGACAGCCTTCTTCCGCGAAGGGCACCACTTTCCAGTATTAGCGGAAAGTGCCCGTCGCCACAGCGGCGAATATCGGGTCTGGAGCGCCGCGGCATCGACCGGTGAAGAGCCGTACAGTATCGCCATTACGCTGGCCGATACGCTGGGTACGGCACCGGGACGCTGGAAGGTGTTTGCCAGCGATATCGACACCGAAGTGCTGGAAAAGGCCCGCAGCGGGATCTATCGGCTGGACGAACTGAAGACCCTGTCGCCGCAGCAGCTACAGCGCTATTTCATGCGCGGAACGGGCCCGCATGATGGGCTGGTACGCGTGCGTCAGGAACTGGCAAGCCACGTCGAGTTTTCCGTGATTAACCTGCTTGATAAGCAGTACAACGTGCCGGGGCCGTTTGACGCTATTTTTTGTCGCAATGTAATGATCTATTTCGATAAAACGACGCAGCAGGACATCCTGCGCCGTTTTGTCCCTCTCCTTAAGCCTGATGGTCTGCTGTTTGCCGGGCATTCAGAGAACTTTAGTAACCTCGTGCGCGACTTTAGCCTGCGCGGGCAAACGGTTTATGCGCTAAGTAAGGGTAAAGCATGAGTAAAATCAGGGTGTTGTCGGTCGATGATTCTGCATTGATGCGCCAAATCATGACTGAAATTATTAATAGCCATAGCGATATGGAGATGGTGGCAACCGCGCCGGATCCACTCGTCGCCCGAGACTTAATCAAGAAATATAACCCTGACGTGTTGACGCTGGACGTCGAAATGCCGCGGATGGACGGCCTTGATTTTCTTGAAAAGCTGATGCGACTGCGTCCGATGCCGGTGGTGATGGTGTCGTCGCTGACGGGGAAAGGGTCGGAAGTGACGCTGCGGGCGCTGGAACTGGGGGCGATTGATTTTGTCACTAAGCCGCAGTTGGGGATCCGTGAAGGGATGCTGGCCTACAGCGAGATGATTGCGGAGAAAGTGCGTACGGCGTCGCGGGCGCGTCTGACGGCCCATAAACCGCTCGAGGCTCCGGTGACCTTAAAAGCGGGTCCGCTGCTCAGCTCGGAAAAGCTGATTGCGATTGGCGCCTCAACGGGCGGCACCGAGGCCATTCGCCATGTGCTGCAACCGCTGCCGCTCTCCAGTCCGGCGGTCATTATTACGCAGCATATGCCGCCAGGCTTTACCCGCTCGTTCGCCGAGCGTCTGAACAAACTGTGTCAGATAGCCGTGAAAGAGGCGGAGGACGGCGAGCGCGTTCTGCCGGGGCATGCCTACATTGCGCCGGGCGACAAGCATATGGAGCTGTCGCGCAGCGGGGCAAACTATCAAATCAAAATTCATGACGGTCCGCCGGTTAACCGGCACCGACCGTCGGTGGATGTGCTGTTTCATTCGGTAGCGATTCATGCGGGGCGCAATGCCGTCGGAGTGATCCTGACGGGAATGGGCAACGACGGCGCTGCCGGAATGTTAGCGATGCACCAGGCGGGTGCCTGGACGATTGCGCAAAATGAAGCAAGTTGTGTGGTGTTCGGCATGCCGCGCGAAGCCATCAATATGGGTGGCGTCAGCGAAGTGGTCGATCTTAGTCAGGTAAGCCAGCAGATGCTGGCGAAAATCAGTGCCGGACAGGCAATACGTATTTGAATCAGGAGTAATTTTTTATGGCGGATAAAGAGCTTAAATTTTTGGTTGTGGATGACTTTTCCACCATGCGCCGCATCGTGCGTAACCTGCTTAAGGAGCTGGGATTTAACAACGTGGAAGAGGCCGAAGATGGCGCCGATGCGTTGAATAAACTGCAGGCAGGTGGGTTTGGCTTTGTGATTTCCGACTGGAACATGCCGAACATTGACGGTCTCGAGTTGCTGAAAACTATCCGCGCGGACGGTGGGATGTCCTCACTGCCGGTGCTGATGGTGACGGCAGAAGCGAAGAAAGAGAACATTATCGCCGCAGCGCAGGCCGGTGCCAGCGGCTACGTGGTGAAACCGTTCACCGCGGCGACGCTGGAAGAAAAGCTTAATAAAATCTTTGAGAAACTGGGCATGTAAGGGGCTGACCATGATGCAACCATCGATTAAACCCGTAGATGAACATTCTGCCGGGGATATCATTGCCCGCATTGGTAGCCTGACCCGTATGCTGCGTGACAGTCTGCGCGAACTGGGACTGGATCAGGCCATTGCCGAAGCGGCAGAGGCCATTCCCGATGCCCGCGATCGTCTGGACTATGTGGTACAGATGACCGCGCAGGCGGCTGAACGCGCCCTGAACAGCGTTGAGGCCTCCCAGCCGCATCAGGACGAAATGGAGAAAGGGGCGAAGGCGCTGAGCAAGCGTTGGGACGAGTGGTTCGAAAACCCAATTGAGCTCTCTGACGCCCGCGAACTGGTGACGGATACGCGCAAATACCTCGGTGATGTGCCGGGACATACCAGTTTCACCAACGCGCAATTGCTCGACATCATGATGGCGCAGGATTTCCAGGATCTGACCGGTCAGGTGATCAAGCGCATGATGGATGTGATTCAGGAAATTGAACGTCAGCTGCTGATGGTGCTGCTGGAAAACATTCCGGAGCAGGGCGCTCGGCCTAAACGCGAAAGCGAGAGCCTGCTGAATGGGCCGCAGGTCGATACCAGTAAAGCCGGTGTGGTCGCCAGCCAGGACCAGGTGGATGACTTGCTGGACAGCTTAGGTTTCTGATTTCCCACTGGCCGGATGGCGAGTTTCTCCCATCCGGCTATCTGGCTTAAGGCCATAAACCCTGCCTTTTTTGCTGCTTACTCTTGCCATTAACTCAATGTTGTTCTGGCATCATTTTCGCTCATAAGCCCATCCAGGATCTGATGCGTGTCTGAAGAGAGCGAGAGCGACGACAAAACAGAAGCCCCCACCCCCCACCGACTTGAAAAAGCGCGGGAAGAAGGGCAGATACCCCGTTCCAGAGAACTGACGTCACTGCTGATTTTGCTGGTGGGCGTCTGCATTATCTGGATTGGCGGCGAGTCGCTGGCCAGACGGTTGTCGGGCATGTTGTCAGCGGGACTGCGCTTTGACCACAGCATGGTCAATGACCCCAATCTGATTCTCGGGCAAATCATACTGCTGATTAAAGAAGCGATGATCGCGCTATTGCCGCTGATCACCGGCGTGGTGCTGGTGGCGCTGATCTCGCCGGTTCTGCTCGGTGGTCTGGTCTTTAGCGGTAAATCGCTGCAACCCAAATTTTCCAAGCTCAACCCACTGCCTGGCATCAAACGTATGTTCTCGGCGCAGACGGGGGCGGAGTTGCTGAAGGCGATTCTGAAATCCACGCTGGTGGGCAGCGTGACGGCGCTGTATCTGTGGCACAACTGGCCGGAGATGATGCGTTTGATGGCGGAGTCCCCGCGTACGGCGATGGGCAACGCGATGGATCTCGTCGGGCTGTGTGCGCTGCTGGTCGTGTTGGGCGTGATTCCGATGGTCGGATTCGACGTGATTTTCCAGATCATGAGCCATCTGAAAAAATTGCGCATGTCACGCCAGGATATCCGCGACGAATTTAAACAGAACGAAGGCGACCCTCACGTGAAAGGGCGTATCCGGCAGATGCAGCGCCAGGCGGCGAGTCGACGCATGATGAGCGACGTCCCCAATGCCGATGTCATCGTTACCAACCCGACGCACTATTCGGTGGCGCTTCAGTACGACGAGAACAAGATGAGCGCGCCGAAAGTGGTGGCGAAAGGGGCTGGACTTGTGGCGTTACGTATTCGTGAGATCGGTGCCGAGAACAAAATTCCCACGCTTGAAGCGCCGCCGCTGGCGCGTGCGCTTTATCGTCATGCTGAGATTGGTCAGCAGATCCCGGGGCAACTGTACGCCGCCGTCGCGGAAGTGCTGGCCTGGGTCTGGCAGCTTAAACGCTGGCGACTCGCCGGTGGGGAACGTCCACCACAACCTGCAAATCTTCCGGTGCCTGAAGCTCTGGATTTTATGAACGAGAAGACTACTGATGGCTAATCTGGTCGCGATGCTGCGCCTGCCCAACAACATAAAAAACACGCAGTGGCAGATCCTTGCCGGGCCGATCCTCATCCTGCTGATCCTGTCGATGATGGTCCTGCCGCTGCCGGCGTTCATCCTTGACCTGCTGTTTACCTTTAACATCGCGCTGTCGATTATGGTGCTGCTGGTGGCGATGTTCACCCAGCGTACGCTGGAGTTTGCCGCGTTTCCGACCATTCTGCTGTTTACCACGCTGCTGCGTCTGGCGCTGAACGTGGCCTCCACCCGTATCATTTTGATGGAAGGGCACACCGGTGCGGCGGCAGCGGGGAAGGTGGTTGAAGCGTTCGGCCACTTCCTGGTCGGTGGCAACTTCGCCATCGGTATCGTGGTGTTCGTCATCCTCGTCATCATCAACTTCATGGTCATCACCAAAGGTGCCGGGCGTATCGCCGAAGTGGGCGCGCGCTTTGTCCTTGACGGAATGCCGGGTAAACAGATGGCGATTGACGCTGACCTTAACGCCGGTCTTATCGGCGAAGATGAAGCGAAAAAGCGTCGTTCTGAAGTGACCCAGGAAGCCGACTTCTACGGGTCGATGGACGGTGCGAGTAAGTTTGTTCGCGGTGATGCTATCGCCGGTATTCTGATTATGGTGATCAACGTCGTGGGCGGTCTGCTGGTGGGCGTGCTGCAACACGGTATGTCCATGGGGCATGCTGCGGAAAGCTATACCCTGCTGACTATCGGTGATGGTCTGGTGGCGCAGATCCCGGCGCTGGTGATCTCAACGGCGGCGGGCGTCATCGTCACCCGCGTCAGTACCGATCAGGACGTTGGCGAGCAGATGGTCGGGCAACTGTTCAGTAACCCCAGGGTGATGTTGCTCAGTGCCGCGGTACTGGGTTTGCTGGGGCTGGTACCGGGGATGCCAAACCTCGTCTTCCTGATGTTTACCGCTGCGCTGCTGGGACTGGCCTGGTGGATCCGGGGCCGTGAACAGAAGGCGCCTGCCGAGCCGCAGCCAACTAAAGTTCCGGAAAATAATTCGGTGGTGGAAGCCACCTGGAACGATGTGCAACTGGAAGACTCGCTTGGCATGGAAGTGGGCTATCGCCTGATCCCGATGGTCGATTTTCAGCAGGATGGCGAACTGTTGGGGCGTATCCGCAGTATTCGTAAAAAGTTCGCCCAGGACATGGGCTTTTTGCCGCCGGTGGTGCACATCCGCGACAATATGGATCTCCAGCCAGCGCATTACCGCATTCTGATGAAAGGCGTTGAGATTGGCAGCGGCGACGCCTATCCGGGACGCTGGCTGGCGATCAACCCTGGTACCGCGGCCGGCACATTACCGGGCGAGCAGACGGTTGATCCGGCATTTGGCCTGGACGCTATCTGGATCGAAAGCGCGCTAAAAGAACAGGCGCAGATTCAGGGCTTTACCGTGGTGGAGGCCAGTACCGTGGTCGCCACCCATCTGAATCACCTGATCGGTCAGTATGCGTCTGAACTGTTCGGTCGCCAGGAAGCGCAGCAACTGCTGGATCGCGTGTCACAGGATATGCCGAAGCTGACCGAAGATTTGGTGCCTGGCGTGGTAACCCTGACCACGCTGCATAAAGTGTTGCAGAATTTGCTGGACGAAAAAGTGCCGATTCGCGATATGCGTACCATTCTGGAAACGCTGGCAGAACATGCACCGTTGCAGAGCGATCCGCATGAACTCACTGCGGTGGTTCGGGTGGCGCTGGGTCGCGCCATTACTCAGCAGTGGTTCCCGGGTAACCATGAAGTCAGTGTGATTGGCCTCGACACCGCGCTGGAGCGTCTGCTGTTGCAGGCGCTACAGGGCGGCGGTGGACTGGAGCCGGGTCTTGCCGACCGTCTGTTGGCGCAAACCCAGGAGGCGCTGTCTCGTCAGGAGATGTTGGGCGCGCCACCGGTGCTGTTGGTTAACCATGCCTTGCGTCCATTGCTGTCACGTTTCCTGCGCCGCAGCCTGCCGCAATTGGTGGTGCTGTCGAACATGGAGTTGTCCGATAACCGTAACATCCGCATGACGGCGACTATTGGAGGTAAATAATGCGCAAACTCTTTTGGCTGTTACTCTTCCCGCTGACGTTACAGGCTGCCGGGGAAGGGGCGTGGCAGGCCAGCAGCATCGGTATTACTCTGAATCATCGTGGTGTGTCAGCGTCGTCGGCGCCGCTTTCATCCAGCCAGCCCGTCTCGGGTCTGATGACGCTGGTCGCCTGGCGTTATGAGCTGAATGGCCCGACGCCTGCTGGCTTACGGGTGCGCTTATGCTCGCAATCCCGCTGCGTGGAGATAGAGGGACAGAGCGGCACAACGATGGCATTTAGCAATGTGCCCGCCGTTGAACCGCTGCGTTTCATCTGGGAAGTTCCCGGCGGCGGTCGTTTAATTCCCGCATTAAAAGTCCAGAGCAATCAGGTGATTGTGAACTATCAATAACGGTTATTCTCCTCATCAGGCAGCGGACTGAATTGCTGCCTGACTCGCATTTTTGGCCTCACCTTTTGATCTAAAAGAAACGCTGTTTTATAAATCGGTGACACGTGTTGCCGGTCTCTTTGCGTTTTTGCCATTTCACTCCAACAGGTGGCAAAAACGAAAAGGTATCCCACTTTGTAAGCTTTTACTGTAGCCGTGTAAGTACTCCCCTGGCGCAGCCAACCGGCCGGGAGTCCCCCAACCATTTGCAGGGTTAACGGTGATGAAAACACGTAAAATTGGATTGGTGAATTATTTCGCCTATGGCTCAGGCGATTTCCTGGGCGCAGGCACCACGGCGCTTACGGCAGCCTGGCTGCTCTATTTCTATACAACCTTCTGCGGACTTTCTCCCATCGAAGCGACCTTCATTTTTGCGGCCGCAAGGGTGCTGGATGCCGTTGTCAGTCCGCTGATGGGCTTTTTGACCGATAACTTCGGCTCCAGCTGGCTCGGCAAGCGCTTTGGTCGGCGTAAATTCTTTATCTTGCTGGGGATCCCGTGCGTATTCAGCTACTCACTGATGTGGGTAGGGGATATGAGCTTCTGGTATTACCTGCTGACCTATTTGCTGTTTGATATTGTCTATACCATGATCCTGGTGCCTTACGAGACGCTGGTACCGGAAATGACCGATGATTTCAAACAGAAAACCAAGTTTTCCGGCGCGCGTATTGGTATGGCGCAAATGTCCGCTATTTTGGCCTCTTTCCTGCCCGGCATTTTGTTAACCGCTTTCGGTAAGCACAACCCGATCTCCTTCTTTTATGCCAGCCTCGTGTTCTCGGTACTGTGCGCGTTGATGCTGACCTTTGTCTGGTTCTTTACCTGGGAACGTCCGCGTGAAGAGTGGACAGAAGCCGCGCTGCGCGCAGAAGAAGAGAAAAAGAGCCTGACGTTCAGTCAGAGCATGAATCGTCTGTTCGTAGAGTTAAGCTCTACACTGCGTATTAAAATATTCCGCCAGCATCTGGGGATGTACCTTGGCGGCTATATTGCCCAGGACGTGTTCAACGCCGTCTTTACCTATTACGTCGTGTTTGTCCTGATGCAGGAAGCCTCAATGGCGTCGAATCTGCTTGGAACGATGGCTATCTTCCAGTTTATTGCAGTCATCGCCATGATTCCGCTATGTATCCGTTTTGGACCTGCGCCATCCTACCGAATGGTGGTGGTGCTTTTCGGTCTGAGTTCACTCTCTTATGCGGTGCTTTACTACGCCGGATTGAGCGATGTCTACTCTCTGTTACTGCTGGTTTCCGCGGTGGCAGGTCTGGGTCGTGGGGGGATCAACTATGTACCGTGGAACACCTACACCTACATTGCGGATGTGGATGAAGTCATTACCGGTCAGCGCCGCGAAGGGATCTTCGCTGGGATCATGACCCTGACGCGTAAAGCGTCACAGGCTGGAGCGGTGATGCTGGTCGGCATTGTCATGCAAATGTCAGGCTTTGTCTCAGGGCAGAGCACGCAGCCTGAAGCGGTCAGCCATACCATCCTGCTGATCCTCAGCTGCGGTACGCTACTGGTGCTGGCCTGCGGTTTCCTGGTTTCCCTGCGCTTTAAACTGAATTTGCAAACCCACAGCACGCTGCGCGAAGAGACGGCGAAAATGCGCGAGTCAGGCTGCGCAATGCCGGAAAGCATTACGCCACAGGCGCGCGCCACCGTCGAGATGCTCGCCGGACTGCCGTATGAATCACTTTGGGGTAACAACAACATTGGTTATCTGAATCGTAACAAACCAGCGGCTCCCTCACTGAAGCAGGCTGCGATATTGAATTCGACTTACAACAGAGGTTAAGGATATGAAGGTTTGGCCTGTCAAACATAGCGCATTACTGCGTCAGCCGGAACGTTTTATCTCCCGGGAAGAACTGAAAACGTTAATTCAGACGGTGACAACCAATCTGGTGAACATCAAGGACGAGACTGGTCAATTTCTGCTGCGCCTGGACGACGGACGCGTGATAGACACCAAAGGCTGGGCAGGGTGGGAATGGACGCACGGCGTTGGGCTGTACGGGATGTATCAGTACTACCAGCAGACCGGTGACGAGACCATGCGCGATATTATCGACAACTGGTTCGCCGACCGTTTTGCCGAAGGGACCACCACCAAAAACGTCAACACGATGGCGCCGTTCCTGACTCTGGCGTATCGCTATGAGGAGACGCGTAACCCGGCTTATCTGCCGTGGCTCGACGCCTGGGCGGAATGGGCGATGTATGAGATGCCGCGCACCGATCATGGCGGCATGCAGCACATCACGCTGGCGGAAGAGAACCATCAGCAGATGTGGGATGACACGCTGATGATGACGGTGCTGCCGCTGGCGAAAATTGGACAGTTGCTTAACCGCCCTGAATATGTGGAAGAGGCGACCTATCAGTTTCTGCTGCACGTACAGAATCTGATGGACCGGGAGACCGGCCTGTGGTTCCACGGCTGGAATTACGACGGACATCATAACTTTGCCAACGCCCGCTGGGCACGCGGCAATAGCTGGCTAACCATTGTTATCCCGGACTTCCTCGAACTGGTGAACCTGCCGGAAAACAACGCCGTACGCCGCTATCTGGTGCAGGTGCTGAATGCGCAGATTGCCGCGCTTGCGAACTGTCAGGATGAGAGCGGACTGTGGCATACGCTGCTTGACGACCCGCATTCCTACCTGGAAGCTTCCGCCACCGCAGGGTTCGCTTACGGGATTTTAAAAGCCGTGCGTAAACGGTTTGTCAGTGCGGAATATGCCGACGTGGCGGAAAAAGCGATTCGCGGAATTGTGCGGAACATTTCACCGCAAGGGGAACTGCTACAAACCTCTTTCGGTACGGGAATGGGGCACGATCTCGACTTCTATCGGGCGATACCGCTGACGTCCATGCCCTACGGCCAGGCAATGGCGATGCTGTGTCTGACGGAGTATTTACGCAAGTACTTCTGACCTTTCCTCCGGAACGCGTCGTCCTCCGGGGCGGTGTGACGGGGAGCCCGGATAAGGCAGTCGCCGCATCCGGGCACTTCACCACGCTAAAGTCTACAGGCGTGCCTCTTCATCCAGGGAAATAATCTGTATACCCGCATTGCGATACTCTGTTGCCTCATCGGGCAAGCGATCAATCACGAGGGTATTGATACGATCTGCTGAGGTAAATTGAGCCAGTGACGTGTTCTTCAGTTTGCTGTAGTCGCAAACGATAATCACCTGGCTTGCATGCTCAACCATGCCCCGTTTTGTTTCTGCCAGCATAATGTCAGCCACACAGGCACCCTGTTTGAGCGAGAGCGAATTGGTCCCCATAAACGCTTTATCGACGTTCAGCGTATCGAGAATGGATCGTCCGTTTATCGCCACCACACAGTGGTATCCTTTCTTCACGATCCCGCCCAGCAGGATGGTCTGAATTGAGGGACTGGATTCCAGTTCGCGAGCGATCTGATAATCATTGGTCACCACGGTCACGTTCTGCCGATCGCGGATATTACGCGCGATGTGTAGGGTCGTTGTGCCTGTATCCAGCACAATAATATCGCCATCTTCAACCAGCGCCGCCGCGCGCTGGCCAATCCGTTCCTTAGCGCTCAGGTTGACAATTTCGCGGGTGTCAGAAGCCTGTTCAAAACTCGCCCGCGTACGGAGAACGGCGCCGCCATGCGTTCGGGTAAGCAACCCTTCATCTTCCAACTGACGGAGATCGGCTCGAATGGTTGCGCCGGATACATTAAAGAGATCGCACATTTCAGAAACAGTGACTTTGCGTTTTTCCCTGAGAATACTGAGCAACTTCTCCTGTCTTTCTTCTGCAAACATTCTTCCTCTCTTATTTACGGCGCGTTCCGCACGATAGCGCGCTGGCTTATCTTCAGTCTGGTCCTGCGCTCAGGACATCCAGCCTGTCATATAAGGCGGTGGACTGCTGGTAGAGCGTATCAAAAAGCTCAGTGCAGGCCTGGTAATAATCCCGCAGACGGGGATCTGGCGAAATCAGTTTGTCGAACTGAACCGTCTGTCGCACACCGCTGGCAAAATCAGCGTACAGCCCCACGCCAACCCCTGCGATAATACCGCATCCGGTGACGCCATTCTCCTGATTACGCGTAGATAATATCGGGAGATTATATGCCGCCGCTTTGATTTCAAGCCATAGCGGGCTGCGTGCGCCACCGCCGGAAGCGATCATCTGTTCAGGGTATTGCCCGCACGCCTGCAACTGGCGAAGATTGCGCCAGGAAGCAAAAGCCACACCTTCCAGTACCGCACGGAATAAATGACCGCGGCGATGCTTTCGTTGCAAACCGAAGAACTGCGCGCGCGAGTTATTTTTTTCAGCCAGTCGCTCTCCCGTCAGATAGGGAAGAAATAGCAGCCCTTCAGCGCCCGCCTGTACCGTCGCCGCTTCCTGTAAAAGCTGCGGGTGCGTAATCTGATTGTCGGCAAGCGCCAGCCGCGCCCAGCGGACGGCATCACCGCCAGCATCCAGAATAGTGAATCCGCCCCAGGCAGCGTTAGCCAGATGAAGATTATTAACGAGGGGATGCTGTAACGGGTGCTTTGCGACGACCGTGAGTAACGTCGATGTTCCCGTAGAGTCAGACGCCATTCCCGGCTCATAGACCCCAGAACCCAGCAGGGACGCTGCCATATCAGATGTTCCTGCAACCACCGGGATCCCGCATGGGAGGTCGGTCAGACGGGATGCTTCGGGCGTCACGTATCCAATGATATCGCTGGATAACTTCAGCGTCGGCAATTGCTCAACGCGTAAGCCAAACAGAGCGCAGGCCTGTGAAGACCATCGACGGGTCTCGCTGTCCATCAGAAAATAACAGGATGCTTCACTATAATCGGTCGCCAGCGCGCCGGTTAACATGAAATTGATGTAATCCTTCGGCATAAGAATGGTGGCGATTTTCGACCAGCTTTCCGGCTTATGCTCACGCCACCAGGCTAATTTGAACGCGGGCCAGGCCGCCGCGGGCGGGTTATTTAAATGCGACAGCCATTTTTCCCGCCCTTCACGCACAGCAAAGGCGTCAACCTGCGGTTGGCTACGCTTGTCATTCCACAATAGCGCCCTGTCTTCTACCAGCTCGCCATGATTATCCAGCAGCACGGTTCCATGCATCTGCCCGCAAACGCCGATGACCGCTATCTGCGAAGCCGTTTCAGGATAACGGTAGAGAACCTCGCGTACGCATTCGCAGGCGGCCTGCCACCATAAAGAAGGGGACTGTTCTGACCAGCCCGCCTGTGGCGTCGTCTGCTCATACTCTCTTTGAGCAAAGCCGACCATTGTGCCATCGACATGCAGAATCGCTGCGCGAGTACTGCCAGTGCCAACATCGATCGTGAGTATTTTATCTTTCATCACTGACTCCGGTGACGTTTCAGGCGGGCCATCAGGCCCGCAGCCCTTCGGTTTAATCGGCGTTCAACTCAGGAAAACGTTCAGGATATTGCTCCAGTTCAGCCAGCACTTTTGTGACCGCGCCATGGCTCATGCCGAAACGGCGAACGCCCAGTTGGTAGAGCGCGCGGACCGTTTCCAGGTCACGAATGCCCCCGGCGCCTTTGATGTCGATACGGCCGTTAAGCTGATCGGCGATAATGCTGACTTTTTCCACCGTTGCGCCAGTCGGGGCCCAACCGGTAGAGGTTTTAACCCATTTCATCCCGACTTCTACGGCAATATCACAAACGCGGCGAATCTGTTCTTCGTTCAAATAGTGCGTTTCGAGAATCACTTTTGCCGGTACTGGCGCTGCGGCTTCCACCACGCGGCGTAAATCGTCGCGCACATAGTCATAATCCCCGGATAACACTTTGCCAATGTTCACCACCATATCCACTTCACGAGCACCATCGGCAATAAGCTGCCTCACTTCCTGAACCTTGGTATCAGTGGCATGCCCGCCACCGGGAAAGCCGACTGGCCCGCCAATCATCACCTCTCCAGTCCCTTGCTGAGGTAGCAACGTGCTGAGAAAGCGTGTCCAGCAAGGCAGTACATGCACGGAAATGATGTTGTACCGGGTTGCCAGTTCGGCGGAGGCACGGACATCAGCTTCGGTACTGGTCGCCTGTACTGCGCTCAGATCGATTAAACGTGCAAAACGACGGGTTGTTTCATTCATGGTTATATCCTGCCCTTTGTTTTTAATTGGTTTCATTTGACGCTGTTTTAACGCTTAAATCCATTTAAAAACGCATCAAATGAAAATAACGTGATCAATTTAGCATTTTTTTATTTTCATTTGTTTTTAATTAGCAGGGCGGGGATGAGAAAAGAGGCATGAAGGGGGATGGGTCGGATAGATCGTCTGGCGCACCTCTGCTTAAAAAAACCGGCATAACGTCGGCAGTCAAATCGTCTGAGTACTCGTCATGTTGTGACGACTAATACATGCATTGTTGAAACGCTGCTGTGTGCGGCGGGGGCTGCTTTTGCCCGGAAATCACCTGGTTGCTGTAATGAAGAGGCCTTATGCGTCACGACATTTCACCTATCGCAGATGCGGATAGAGAACATGGGACTGACGGGACGAGTGGGCTTTTGGGATTCCCGGGCCGACAGACGACATGCCGACGCAATGGACGATCGCGTAGACCTGTATGGCGAACATGAACATCTTTTCCGTGCCGCTTCTGATGATGAAATGACATGAACCCTACAATATGAAAACCATTACGAGGATAGCTCAATGAGTACGCTAATTACGGATAAGGTCGATAAAGCGGTGGTCCAGAACGAAAAACTGGATACCAGCGCTTATTTATCGCATACCCCATGGCTACAGTTTTTACTGGTTTGCTGCTTGTTTGCGCTATGGGGGATGGCGGGCAACCTGAATGATATTTTGATTGCCCAGTTTAAAAAGGGGTTCGATCTGACGGATACCCAGACCGCGCTGGTACAGTCGATTTTTTTCCTGGGCTACTTTTTTGTCGCGCTACCTGCGGCGGCGCTGATTAAGCGCTATTCGTATAAAGTGGCGATTATCATTGGATTATGCCTGTATGCCCTGGGGTGCTTCCTTTTTGTTCCCGCCGCTCAGATAATGACCTATGGCGCGTTCCTCGCCTGCCTGGGGGTAATTGCCTGTGGACTCTCCTTCCTGGAAACCTCGGCGAATACCTACTCAAGTTTGCTGGGGCCCATTCAATCTTCCACACAGCGCATTAATTTCTCGCAGATCTTTAATTCGCTGGGCGTCATTTCCGGCGTGCTTATCGGCCAGGTGATGGTCTTTGGTGAAAACGACCCCAGCCATGAAGCGTTGCAGGCAATGCCGACCGCGGTTGCGGATGCGGCTCGCCATCAGATGGTGAGTCAGGTGGTCGGGCCCTATCTGATTATTGGTTCGGTGCTGGTTGTGCTGGCTCTGGTTTTTGTGTTTATTAAATTCCCGTCGTGTAAAGGCGCACAATCTCAGCAACAGGTTTCTGCGGAAAAGATGGGGCCCACCGTGAAGCGCTTGTTTGCAATGCCGCGTTTTCGTCTCGGCGTACTGTCGCAGTTCCTTTATGTCGGAGCGCAGGTTGGCGTATGGAGTTTCACGATTCGTTTCGTTCAGCTTGTACAGCAGGGAACGAGCGAACACTCAGCGACCTACTGGTTGCTTGCCTCACTGGTGATTTACGCCATTGGCAAAACGGTTGCCACCTGGCTGATGAATCGCCTGAATCCGGCGTTATTGCTCGGCAGCTTCGCCTTAGCGGCAACCGGGCTTTTGTTGATCGCGGTGTTTAACAGTTCAATGCTTGCCGTGTACGCGCTTATCCTCGTGAGTTTCTGCATGGCACCATGCTGGCCGACGAACTTTGGCCTGGTCATCAAAGGCATGGGGAAAGATACCCAAACCGCAGGCTCGATAGTGGTGATGTCAATTATCGGCGGCGCAGTGATTCCGCTGGTGATGGGCATTATCTCTGATATGAACGGCGGCAATATGCAAATCGCCTTTATCGCCCCGTTATTGTGCTTTGTTTACGTCGCTTTCTACGGTTTCTGGTGTGTGCGTAAGGGGGTATGACATGCGCGAGTTGATCAAGACGATTGCCCATGTTGGCTATCAGGTCAGTAATTTAACGCGGTCGCTGGCCTTCTACGAACCTCTGGGTTTTAAGCGCCAGCAGCGGTTTAGTAAAACGTCGCCGCAGGGAAATATTGACGTGGCATTCATTGAAATGGGTGGGGCGGTTCTTGAACTGTATCAGCTTCCCGAAGGGACACCTTTTGACGTCCCTCGCTGCGGTATCGATCATCTTGCGCTGGAAGTCAGCGACCTTGATGCCGTTCAGCGGAAACTGGCAATGCTTGGCTATCCGTTGGATGAAGGGCCGATTGAAGAAGATAACGTGCGTTTCTTGCTGATTCGCGGTCCCGATGGTGAACGGCTGGAGTTTGATGTGTTTGTCCGTTAGCGGCAGTAGGGTAGGTGGGCATCAAAAAACCCGGCGGTTGCCGGGTTTTTGCTATCATTTACATCCGCTCTACGGTTTCGATGCCTAATGTATCCAGACCGAGCTTCAATGTTTTCGCCGTCAGCAGCGCCAGTTTCAGGCGGCTGTTACGGATCTCGTCGTTTTCTGCGCTCAGGATTGGGCAGTGCTCGTAGAAACCTGAGAACAGACCGGCGACGTCATACAGATACGCACACATTACGTGCGGTGTCCCTTCACGCGCGACAACGGTCAGCGTCTCTTCAAACTGCAACAGACGGGCCGCCAGCTGCGCTTCGCGATCCTCACTGAGCTGCACTTTCGCGTTCGCCAGATCATTTTCATCCAGACCAGACTTACGGAATACCGACAGCACGCGGGTGTAGGCGTACTGCATGTATGGCGCGGTGTTACCCTCAAACGCCAGCATGTTGTCCCAGTCGAAAATGTAGTCGGTGGTGCGGTTTTTCGACAGATCGGCATATTTGACCGCGCCAATACCGACGGCGTTGGCCAGTTTTTCCAGCTCGTCTGCCGACATATCCGGGTTCTTTTCACTCACCAGACGGCGCGCACGTTCCAGCGCTTCGTCCAACAGGTCAGCCAGTTTCACTGTGCCGCCCGCACGGGTTTTGAACGGTTTGCCGTCTTTGCCCAGCATCATGCCAAACATGTGGTGTTCCAGCGGCACGGAATCCGGGACATAACCGGCTTTACGCACGATGGTCCACGCCTGCATCAGGTGCTGGTGCTGACGGGAGTCGATGTAATAGAGCACACGATCGGCATGCAGCGTCTCATAACGGTACTTGGCGCAGGCAATATCGGTGGTGGTGTACAGATAACCGCCATCTTTCTTCTGAATGATGACGCCCATCGGTTCGCCTTCCTTGTTTTTATACTCATCAAGGAATACCACGGTTGCGCCTTCGCTCTCGACAGCCAGACCTTTAGCCTTCAGATCGGCCACGATCCCCGGCAGCATCGGGTTGTACAGACTTTCGCCCATAACGTCGTCGCGGGTCAGGGTCACGTTCAGACGGTCATAGGTGATCTGGTTCTGGGACATGGTGATGTCGACCAGCTTGCGCCACATTTGCAGGAAGTACTCGTCGCCACCCTGCAGTTTTACCACGTAGCTACGTGCGCGCTCGGCGAAGGCTTCGTCTTCGTCGTAGTGTTTTTTGGCTTCACGGTAGAAACCTTCGAGATCGGCCAGCGCCATTTCACCGGCGTTTTCCTGCTGCTGTTTTTCCAGATAAGCGATCAGCATACCGAACTGGGTGCCCCAGTCGCCGACGTGGTTGGCGCGAATAACGTGGTGGCCGAGGAACTCAAGGGTACGCACGGCGGCATCACCGATAATGGTGGAACGCAGATGGCCGACGTGCATCTCTTTCGCCACGTTCGGCGCGGAGTAATCTATCACTACCGTCTGCTTTGCTGGTTTAGCCACGCCAAGACGATCGGAGGTCAGCGCCTGTTCCACGTGTTTTGCCAGGAACGCCGGATCGAGGAAAATGTTGATAAAGCCAGGGCCCGCGATTTCAACTTTGCTGGCGATACCGTTCAGATCCAGATGAGTCAGCACCTGCTCAGCCAGTTGTCGCGGAGCCATACCCAGTTTTTTAGCAACTGCCATCATGCCGTTGGCCTGATAGTCGCCGAACTGTACTTTTGCTGACTGACGAACCTGCGGTTCGCAATCTGCAGGCGCGCCTGCAGCAATCATGGCCTGACTGACTTTTTCTGAGAGAAGAGCCTGAATATTCACCGGAATACCTTACGTTGATGAAGCGGGATGTTATTTACCGCACCAGTTTAAGAATTAAGGGCGGGAGTATACTGCAAATGCCCCCCTGCGTCAGCACTGCACAGCCGCAAGCGTGCGCAGAAAATAAGCGTTAAAGGAGTGCATAAGCATGCATACCGCAAAACCCGTAATCTACGGTTGGTTGCGAGAGGCCAACAGAGTAAATTAGCGGCTTTGTACACCGATAAGAGCTCTTATTATGGCGAACTGGCAGACCATTGACGAACTGCATGATATTTCCGCAGATTTACCGCGATTCACTCAGGCGTTCACAGAACTTTCCACTCGCCTCGGTCTGGATGTTTCACCGCTTGAGGCCGATCACATTTCTTTGCGCTGTCATCAGGATGCCACTGCCGAACGCTGGCGTCGCGGATTTGAACAGTGTGGTGAGCTGTTGTCGGAAAATACCATCAACGGCAGACCGATTTGCCTGTTTAAACTGCATGAGCCGGTGTGCGTCGCGCACTGGCGTTTTTGTGTGGTGGAACTGCCGTGGCCCGGAGAAAAGCGGTATCCTCATGAAGGGTGGGAACATATTGAAATCGTCCTGCCGGGCGATCCTGAAACCCTGAACGCGCGCGCGCTGGCGCTGCTTTCGGATGACGGGCTGAGCCAGCCGGGCATTTTTGTGAAAACCAGTTCACCGAAAGGGGAACATGAACGTCTGTCGAACCCGACGCTGGCGGTCACTGACGGGAAGGTGACCGTCAAGTTCCACCCGTGGTCGATTGAGGCGATTGTCGCTAGCGAACAGCAACAGGAGTGAATATGGCATTGTTGGAAATCTGTTGTTACAGCATGGAGTGCGCGCTCACGGCGCAGCAAAACGGTGCGGACCGCATTGAACTGTGCGCCGCGCCAAAGGAGGGGGGCTTAACGCCGTCACTGGGCGTGTTACGCTCGGTCCGTCAGGCGGTGACGATTCCTGTACATCCGATCATCCGTCCACGCGGTGGGGATTTTTGTTATACCGACGGCGAGTTCGCTGCGATGCTGGATGATGTACGGACCGTGCGTGAGCTGGGTTTTCCTGGACTGGTGACGGGGATTCTTGACCCTGATGGTCATGTCGATATGCCGCGTATGCAGCAGATTATGGCTGCAGCGGGTCCACTGGCCGTGACCTTCCATCGCGCCTTTGACATGTGTGCTAATCCGTTAAATGCACTGAAGAATCTCGCAGAATTGGGGATCGCCAGAGTGCTGACGTCGGGGCAAAAATCTGATGCAGTGCAAGGTTTAGCAAATATTTTGGAACTTATTGCTCAACCCGGTGCTCCAATCATTATGGCCGGAGCGGGGGTTCGCGCAGAAAATCTGTCGCGTTTCCTGGATGTCGGGGTACGGGAAGTACATAGCTCCGCCGGAACCTTGATGGCTTCGCCGATGCGTTATCGCAATCAGGGTCTGTCAATGTCGACAGATAAGCAAGCGGATGAATATTCCCGCTATGCGGTAGACGGCAAGTCGGTTGCTGAAATGAAAGGAATCATGGTTCGCCATCAGGCCAAATGATTTTACCGTTGCATCATGTCGCCCAATATGATGCTTGCTCGTACCAGGCCCCTGCCCATTCAACAGGGGCCTTTTTTTATCTTTCTCCTGCATATTTAGGCCTGCAACTGTGTTGGCTTTCCGCGCTCACCCCGGTCACTTACTTATGTAAGCTCCCAGGGATTCGCTGTGTCGCCGCCTTGTTGCAAACCGAACTATTTTGGAGAAAGAACCTTATTCCATCAGAAACCGTAGGCCGGATAAGCGAAGCGCCTCCGGCAAAACGCCGGATGCGGCTAACGCCTTATCCGGCCTACGACCCACAACATCACGGTTTACGTGCAATCAATACCGCGCGTAACGGGGCAGGGTAACCTTCAACGGTTTTGCTGTGATCGTTCGGGTCGAGGAAGTCGGCCAGCGATTCGGTAACCATCCACTCGGTACGACGCTGCTCTTCGGTTGAGGTGATGCAAACATCTGCGATGCGAACATCGACAAAGCCGCATTTCTCCAGCCAGTTTTTAAGCGCCAGTGCGGAAGGGATGAAATAGACGTTACGCATCTGCGCGTAGCGGTCGCCCGGCACCAGTACGGTGTTTTCGTCGCCTTCCACTACCAGGGTTTCAAGCACCAGTTCACCGTCTTTCACCAACTGATCTTTCAACTGCCAGAGGTGCTCCAGCGGTGAGCGGCGATGGTAAAGCACCCCCATCGAAAAGACGGTATCAAACGCATTCAACGCTGGCAGTTGTTCTATGCCCAGCGGCAGCAGATGCGCACGCTGATCGTTACCCAACAGTTTACGCACCGCTTCAAACTGGCACAGGAACAGTTGTGTTGGGTCAATGCCGACGGCCAGATGTGCCCCCGCGCCAATCATGCGCCACATGTGGTAGCCGCTACCGCAACCGACATCCAGAATTGTACGCCCGGTCAGGTCTGACAAATGTGGCAGCACGCGATCCCATTTCCAGTCGGAGCGCCATTCGGTATCAATGTTCACGCCATACAGCGAGTACGGCCCTTTACGCCACGGCATCAGATTTCGCATCAGGGTATCGATACGCTTGAGTTGCCCTGGGCTTAGCGGCTCTTCACTTTCCGCCGTCACGCTGTGCAATAAATCCAGACGGTACGGCGTCAGTTCCGGCAGAAATTCCACCGCGTTTGACCACTGCTTGAAGAGACCATGCTGATCGCGCTGCCAGGTGGCTATCTGCGCGGGAAGTGTTTCCAGCCAGTGGGCAAGATGATTTTTGGCAATCAGCTGATAGAAGTTACCAAAGTCGATCATGCGCTCGCCCCAGCTTTTAGCGCCACCAGGGAGCCAAAGTTAAAGCACTGGAACCACAGTTCGCTGTGCTCAAAACCGGCCTGGCGCAGGCGCGCCTTGTGGGTTTCGACCGAATCGGTCAGCATCACATTTTCCAGCATGCTGCGCTTCTGGCTGATCTCCAGTTCGCTGTAGCCGTTTGCCCGCTTGAAGTCGTGATGCATGTTGAACAGCAGTTCACCGACTTTTGCATCTTCAAAACTGAATTTTTCCGACAGTACCAACGCACCGCCCGGATTCAGCCCCTGATAAATCTTATCCAACAACGCCTGGCGCTCCGGTGGCTCAAGGAATTGCAGGGTAAAATTCAGTACCACCATTGAGGCGTTCTCGAGGGTAATCGTGCGGATGTCGCCTTCCACGACCTCGACGGGTGTCGGCGCCTTGTAAGCATCGATATGACGGCGGCAGCGTTCGATCATCGCCGGGGAGTTATCAACGGCGATAATTTTGCAGTTTTCATGATGAATATTGCGACGCACAGAGAGCGTCGCTGCACCCAGCGAACAGCCCAGGTCGTAAACCTGCGTATCCGGCTGCACAAAGCGCTCGGCAAGCATACCAATCATCGAGATAATATTGGAATAGCCGGGGACAGAACGTTGGATCATATCCGGGAAGACTTCGGCTACCCGTTCATCGAAAGTCCAGTCGCCCAGGCTGGCGATTGGCGCAGAAAAAAGCGTGTCGCGGTGAGACATAACGTAAAAATCCGGGAAAAATAAAGTGGCGTATTGTGCGCTAATGCAGGGAGAAAACCAACTCCCACGGCATATACCAAAGGTTCGCCAACACCATCAGCAGCAACGCGCACCAGGTGGCGCTCATGCCTGAGCGACGCCAGCGGAACAGACGGTGGTGGAAACCGTAATAATGCATCAGCCGACCCACGAGCAGAATAATGCCGCAAATGTGCACCATCCAGGTTTCTGCGCCGTTCATTTCCATAAACAGCAACAGCACTAACGCGACGGGAATGTATTCCACCGCATTACCATGAATGCGGATGGCGGTCTGGAGTTCACTGAAGCCGCCGTCGCCATAGGCAACGCGGTATTGCATCCGCAGGCGGACAACGTCAAAAGAAAACTTCATCAACAACAACGCACCCAAAACGGCATACAGCGCGCTTACCATACAAACTCCCTTTAAAATGGCTGATGGCACTGTCTATGATAGGTGGCAATTTCAGAAAAGAGAAGATTGCTGTGGAATGGACGGAGCAGTTCCGATGTCCGGTAAGGCGGTACGTAAGTCCTGCCACAAAGTGTCGACCAGTTCTGGAGCCTGCGCGATATCCGGAGTATGTAAAAAAAGATACGGCGTGGTGGTTTGCTCCCAGAGCGGTAATTTTTTTAGCCATGCGGCAAAAAATTCCCGGTTTTGCCGCATGTCATCGCTGCCGATAAAGCGCACCAGCGGATGGTTCGCGGTGACGACGGCATGCACCGGCAGCTTCGGTTTCTTGCGTTGGGCATCGCGGATGGCTTCATTATGCGCAAGGGCCGCGTGTACCGGACGACTGTCGAGGATCACCCGATTGACTCCGCGCTGATGCAGCCCGCTATTGAGCTGCTGTTCCGCGTCGCTTTTGGCGAAAAACTCTGGGTGGCGCACCTCGACGCCGTAGGTAAACGTCTGCGGCAAGGCATCGAGAAAATGCCAGAGGGCAGGGAGATCGCGTGGACCAAAGCTGGCGGGCAATTGCAGCCAGTACTGACCAATGCGGGTTTCCAGCGGTGACATCCGGGTCAGAAATTCGTGGAGCAAATCATCGCAGTTGCGCAACGCTGCCTGATGAGAAATGGTCGCCGGAAATTTAAAACAAAAACGGAACGCATCGGTCGTTTGCGCGTGCCAGCGTGCCACGATCTCCGCTTTTGGCAGCGCGTACAGCGTGGTGTTGCCCTCCACACAGTTAAAGTGGTGGGCATACTCTTCAAGACCCGTAATGCCAAGACGCACCCACTTCGGGTGCGACCATTGCGGCAGGCCAATGTAGATCATAAGGCGTTGACGATCTCTTCTGCACGGCGCACGCGCGCAATGCGAGGGAAGATGTGGGTCAGGCTGTTCTGATGCTGTTCGGCGCTGGCGGCACTGCAGGCGTCTTCGGCAATCACCAGGCTAAAGCCCAGCTCCCAGGCGTTACGCGCGGTGGACTCGACGCCGATGTTGGTCGAAATCCCGCACAGCACGATGGTGTCGATACCGCGACGGCGTAACTGAAGCTCCAGGTCTGTGCCATAGAATGCGCCCCACTGGCGTTTGGTGACTTCCAGATCGCTGTCGGCCTTGCCCAGCGCCTTTGGATACGTCCACCAGTTTTCCGGTAGCGCTTTAGCCGGGGCCTGTGCGTCAACGGGCTGTTTGAGCGCTTCGGCGTAATCGTCAGACCAGCCCACGCGGACCATCACCACCGGAGAGCCTTTAGCTCGAAATGTCTGCGCCAGTCGCGCGGCGCGCGCCACCACGTCATTGGCTGAATGAGGGCCGCCGGCGAAGGGCAGGATCCCTTCCTGCAGGTCAATAATGACCAGGGCTGTCGTTTTAGCGTTCAGTTGTAACATGGTAACTCCCGTCAAAATCAAGATTCCGTTACACCTTAATCGCGATTGCGTGTGTAAGGAGCGACAATTTTTGTTATTTTTTGTGAGAATTCGCAAGGCCCGTCCAGGAAACAGGCGTACAGTCAGTACCGGACTTATCGTGCGGCAGAATTTCCAGTATAATAGCCGCCTTTTTCATTCAGTTGTGACATACAGTTAAAGCTGCGACATCGTGGCCTGCAAGACAGGCGACAATCCGCCTGCGGCTAATTAAGGGATATCTCATGCGTACAGAATATTGCGGACAGCTCCGTTTGTCCCACGTGGGGCAGCAGGTGACTCTGTGTGGTTGGGTCAACCGTCGTCGTGATCTTGGTAGCCTGATCTTCATCGACATGCGCGATCGCGAAGGTATCGTGCAGGTGTTTTTCGATCCGGATCGTGCGGACGCGTTAAAGCTGGCCTCTGAACTGCGTAATGAGTTCTGCATCCAGGTGACGGGCACCGTGCGTGCACGTGACGAGAAAAACGTCAATGGCGAGATGGCAACGGGCGAAATCGAAGTGCTGGCCTCTTCGCTGACGATCATCAACCGTGCTGAATCACTGCCGCTTGACTCCAACCACGTAAACACCGAAGAAGCGCGTCTGAAGTACCGCTATCTGGATCTGCGTCGCCCGGAAATGGCTCAACGCCTGAAAACCCGTGCGAAGATCACAAGCCTGGTGCGCCGCTTTATGGACGATCACGGTTTCCTCGACATCGAAACTCCGATGCTGACCAAAGCCACGCCGGAAGGTGCGCGTGACTATCTGGTTCCTTCGCGTGTGCACAAAGGTAAATTCTACGCGCTGCCGCAGTCTCCGCAGCTGTTCAAACAGCTGCTGATGATGTCCGGTTTTGACCGCTACTATCAGATAGTCAAATGTTTCCGCGACGAAGACCTGCGTGCTGACCGTCAGCCGGAATTTACCCAGATCGATGTGGAAACGTCCTTCATGACTGCCGAACAGGTGCGTGAAGTGATGGAAGCGCTGGTGCGCAGCGTGTGGAATGATGTGAAAGGCGTGGAACTGGGTGATTTCCCGATCATGACCTTTGCTGAAGCCGAACGCCGTTATGGTTCCGATAAACCAGACCTGCGTAACCCGATGGAACTGGTGGATGTTGCCGACCTGCTGAAAGCCGTCGAATTCGCGGTCTTCTCCGGTCCGGCAAACGATCCGAAAGGACGCGTTGCTGCGCTGCGCGTACCGGGCGGTGCCGCTCTGAGTCGTAAGCAGATCGACGACTACGGTAACTTCATTAAGATCTACGGTGCGAAAGGTCTGGCTTACATTAAAGTCACCGAGCGCGCGAAAGGTCTGGAAGGGATCACCAGCCCTGTTGCCAAGTTCCTGAACGCTGAAATCGTGGAAGCCATTCTGGATCGTACCGCGGCGCAAGACGGCGATATGATTTTCTTCGGCGCGGACAACAAGAAAGTGGTTGCCGACTCTATGGGCGCGCTGCGCCTCAAACTGGGCAAAGACCTGGGCCTGACTGACGAAACGAAATGGGCACCGCTGTGGGTCATCGACTTCCCGATGTTTGAAGACGACGGCGAAGGCGGTCTGACCGCAATGCACCACCCGTTCACCTCACCCAAAGACATGACCGCGAGCGAACTGAAAGCGGCACCGGAAGACGCGGTGGCGAACGCCTACGATATGGTCATCAACGGCTATGAAGTGGGCGGCGGTTCCGTGCGTATTCACAGTGGTGAAATGCAGCAGACCGTGTTTGGCATTCTGGGCATCAATGAACAGGAACAGCGTGAGAAGTTTGGCTTCCTGTTAGACGCGCTGAAATACGGTACGCCGCCGCACGCAGGTCTGGCATTCGGTCTTGACCGTTTGACCATGCTGCTGACCGGCACCGATAATATTCGTGACGTTATTGCGTTCCCGAAAACCACCGCTGCGGCCTGTCTGATGACTGAAGCACCGAGCTTTGCGAACCAGACGGCTCTGACTGAGTTGGGTATCGACGTGGTTAAAAAGGAAGAGAAAAACTGATATGGCAGATATACACGAAATCATTCGCGCTGCATCGCGGCGGCAACTGAGTGAATTCCCATGAGCATAGATAACTATGTGAATGGGATGAACGAAGGCAGCCAACAAAGAGGCGGCGTGAAGGATAAAGTGTATAAGTGTCCTGTTTCTGTCCTGGTCGTGATCTTTGCCCAAGAGACGAAACGGGTGCTGATGTTGCAGCGACGCGACGATCCTGAATTCTGGCAGTCGGTGACCGGCAGTGTGGAAGAGGGGGAGACCGCGTCGCAGGCCGCTTTGCGCGAAGTAAAGGAAGAGGTCGCCATTGACGTTGCGTCTGAGCAACTGACCTTAATTGACTGTCAGCGCACGGTGGAGTTTGAAATTTTTTCACATTTACGTCATCGCTATGCTCCGGGCGTGGTGCGCAATACAGAATCCTGGTTCTGCCTTGCGCTGCCGCACGAGCGTCAGATCGTTTTTAGCGAACATCTGGCCTACCAGTGGCTCGATGCGCCCGCTGCCGCGGCACTCACCAAGTCATGGAGCAACCGGCAGGCGATTGAAGAATTTGTAATTAACCTTAAATAGTTTTCCCTGGAATTTCAGTTCTCAGGAAGGCGGCAAGACCGGGAGTCACCCTAAGCTTACTTGAGTCAGTGATGGGGGCGAGCGGGTGCAGCCAACGCACCTGAGGGCTGAAAGGCAACGGGAAATGGAGAACTTTTATGGCAGGTCATAGTAAATGGGCCAACACCAGACATCGTAAAGCGGCGCAAGATGCCAAGCGCGGCAAAATCTTCACCAAGATCATTCGTGAGCTGGTGACGGCAGCAAAACTGGGCGGCGGCGATCCGGACGCGAACCCGCGTCTGCGTGCGGCAGTCGACAAAGCGCTGGCTAACAACATGACCCGTGACACTCTGAACCGTGCAATCGCACGCGGCGTGGGCGGTGATGATGATGCGAACATGGAAACCATCATCTATGAAGGCTACGGCCCTGGCGGCACGGCGGTCATGATTGAATGCCTGTCTGACAACCGTAACCGTACCGTTGCCGAAGTGCGCCACGCCTTCAGCAAAACCGGCGGTAACCTGGGGACGGATGGTTCTGTTTCTTACCTGTTCAGCAAAAAGGGCGTGATCTCCTTCGAAAAAGGGGATGAAGACGCGATCATGGAAGCGGCACTGGAAGCGGGTGCGGAAGACGTTGTGACCTTTGATGATGGGGCAATTGACGTCTACACGGCATGGGAAGAAATGGGTAAAGTGCGTGACGCTTTAGAAGCGGCTGGGCTGAAAGCCGACAGCGCTGAAGTCTCTATGATCCCATCAACTAAAGCAGACATGGATGCGGAAACCGCACCGAAACTGATGCGTCTGATCGACATGCTGGAAGACTGTGATGACGTGCAGGAAGTTTACCATAACGGTGAGATCTCTGATGAGGTTGCCGCTACATTAGAATGATGTGGCTTAACCCCGTTACCACCGGAGGCGCGTGATGTCCATCATTCTCGGTATTGATCCGGGCTCCCGCATTACCGGTTACGGCGTGATTCGTCAGACAGGCAGACAACTGACGTATCTCGGCAGCGGCTGCATTCGTACCAAAGTCGACGATCTTCCGTCGCGCCTTAAGCTGATTTATGCCGGCGTGACGGAAATCATCACCCAGTTTCAGCCCGACTACTTTGCCATCGAGCAGGTGTTTATGGCGAAGAACGCCGATTCTGCGCTTAAGCTGGGGCAGGCTCGCGGGGTGGCGATTGTGGCGGCGGTCAACCAGGAACTGCCGGTATTTGAGTACGCGGCACGTCAGGTGAAGCAGACGGTAGTCGGTATTGGTAGTGCAGAGAAAAGTCAGGTGCAGCACATGGTGCGAACCTTGCTGAAACTGCCAGCGAATCCACAGGCGGATGCGGCAGATGCGCTGGCCATCGCCATTACCCACTGCCACGTCAGTCAGAATGCGATGCAAGTGAGTGAATCCAGGCTTAATCTGGCGCGAGGTCGCTTGCGATAATAACAAATGAGGCTGGATATTTATCCAGCCTTTTTTTATGATACGGCTTTACTTTCGGCCCAACGCAGGAGCGTAACGTGATAGGCAGACTCAGAGGCATCATTCTGGAAAAACAACCCCCGCTGGTGTTACTCGAAGTGGGCGGCGTTGGCTATGAAGTGCATATGCCAATGACCTGTTTTTATGAGCTCCCGGAATCCGGAAAAGAAGCCGTTGTCTTTACCCACTTCGTGGTGCGTGAAGACGCACAACTGCTGTACGGGTTTAACAATAAACAAGAGCGCACGCTGTTCAAAGAGCTCATCAAAACCAACGGCGTCGGGCCAAAACTGGCGCTGGCCATCCTGTCCGGGATGTCCGCACAGCAGTTTGTTAACGCTGTCGAACGTGAAGAGCTGGGCGCACTTGTCAAGTTGCCAGGCATCGGCAAAAAGACCGCTGAACGACTGATTGTTGAAATGAAAGACCGATTTAAAGGCCTGCATGGCGATCTCTTTACGCCAGCCGCCGATCTGGTGCTGACCTCGCCAGCGAGCCCGACGTCGGACGATGCTGAACAGGAAGCGGTTGCGGCGCTGGTGGCGCTGGGCTATAAACCACAGGAAGCCAGCCGCATGGTGAGTAAAATCGCTCGCCCGGATGCCAGCAGTGAAACACTGATACGCGAAGCCCTGCGCGCCGCGTTATGAGGTAAAGGATGATAGAAGCAGATCGCCTGATTTCGGCAGTTGCCACCCTCCCCGAAGAGGTTGCCGATCGTGCCATTCGCCCGAAACTACTCGAAGAGTACATCGGTCAACCGCAGGTGCGCTCGCAGATGGAGATTTTTATCCAGGCGGCAAAACTGCGTGGCGATGCACTAGATCACCTGCTGATTTTTGGTCCTCCCGGTCTGGGGAAAACCACGCTTGCCAACATCGTTGCCAATGAAATGGGCGTCAATCTGCGCACCACGTCTGGCCCGGTGCTGGAAAAAGCGGGCGATCTGGCCGCGATGCTGACCAACCTTGAGCCCCACGACGTATTGTTTATCGATGAGATCCACCGGCTGTCACCGGTGGTGGAAGAGGTGCTCTATCCGGCGATGGAAGATTATCAGCTGGATATTATGATCGGTGAAGGACCGGCGGCGCGCTCGATTAAAATCGACCTGCCGCCGTTTACCCTGATTGGCGCGACGACTCGCGCGGGTTCACTGACTTCACCACTGCGCGATCGTTTTGGTATTGTGCAGCGTCTGGAGTTTTATCAGGTGCCAGATCTTCAGTATATCGTTGGCCGCAGTGCGCGCTTTATGGGCCTGGAGATGAGCGATGAGGGGGCGCTGGAGGTGGCGCGTCGTGCACGAGGAACGCCGCGTATCGCTAACCGCCTGCTCAGACGCGTGCGGGATTTTGCCGAAGTGAAACATGACGGTACCATTTCCGCTGATATTGCCGCGCAGGCGCTGGATATGCTGAACGTTGATGCCGAAGGGTTTGATTACATGGACCGCAAGCTGCTGCTGGCGGTGATCGACAAATTCTTTGGCGGGCCGGTCGGGCTGGATAACCTGGCGGCGGCCATCGGCGAAGAGCGTGAAACGATTGAGGATGTGCTGGAGCCGTATCTGATTCAGCAAGGCTTTTTGCAACGCACGCCGCGCGGAAGAATGGCGACAGTGCGCGCCTGGAATCACTTTGGTATTACGCCGCCGGAAATGCCGTAATTTCTCGGGCCTGACGGCGCTTCGCTTATCGGGCCTACAAACCACGTAGGCCGGATAAGTCGCGACAGCGCCGCCATCCGGCAACACCCCGTCAGCTTGCCTGCTTCTTCATCATACTGAAAATAAACAGCACTGCGGCGCACAGCACGACTGACGGACCCGCAGGGGTATCGTAGAAGGCCGAGAAGGTCAGCCCGCCTGTAACCGCTATCATCCCAATCCCTACCGCAACGCTCGCCATCTGCTCCGGCGTACGGGCAAAACGACGCGCCGTGGCCGCAGGGATAATCAGCAACGAGGTAATGATCAGCGCCCCGACGAACTTCATCGCCACGCCAATGGTTAAGGCGGTGACCAGCATCAACAGAAGCTTCACGCGCTGCAACTTCACGCCATCGACAAACGCCAGATCGGGGCTGATGGTCATCGACAGCAGATTGCGCCATTGCCAGAAGAGGATTGCCAGCACGACAACCACGCCAATGGCGATAGAGATCAAATCGTCCGGCGTCACGGCCAGCAGATCGCCAAACAGGTAGGCCATCAGATCCACGCGAATATTTGACATCAGGCTGACCACCACCAGACCCAGCGACAGTGCACTGTGCGCCATAATGCCAAGCAGTGTATCAATGGCGAGGTGAGGGCGTTTCTCCAGCCACACCAGACCCGCCGCCAGCATCAGCGTGACGGCAATGACCGCATAGAAAGGATTCACATCCAGCAACAAACCGAAGGCGACGCCAAGCAGCGACGCATGCGCCAGCGTATCGCCAAAATAGGACATCCGACGCCAGACGACGAACGAACCCAGCGGACCTGCCGCACAGGCCAGCATGATCCCGGCTAACCAGCCAGGCAGTAATAATTCAATCATGAGTGACCATTTCCCCGGCGCAACACAATACGACCCTGTAGATCGTGGCGATGATTATGATGATGACGATAAATCCCCAGCTGTTCCGCGCCGCGAGGGCCGAACATCGAGATAAATTCCGGGTGCATGGAAACGATTTCAGGGGTGCCTGAACAGCAAATATGATGGTTCAGACACAGCACTTCGTCCGTTTTTGCCATCACCAGATGCAGGTCATGAGACACCATCAGCACGGCGCAATCCAGTTCGCGACGTAGCTGATCGATAAGGTCATACAGCGCGACCTGGCCGTTGACATCCACGCCCTGAGTGGGTTCATCAAGCACCAGAAGTTGCGGCTGGTTGAGGAGCGCACGCGCTAAAAGTACGCGCTGCGTTTCTCCTCCGGAGAGCTTTTGCATTGGCGCGTCAATCAGATGCCCGGCCTGCACGCGCTTCAGAGCTGGCAGGATGTCATCTTTCTTCGTTCCGGGGCGCAGGCGCAGGAAACGACTGACGGTGAGCGGCAGGGTGGTATCAAGATACAATTTCTGCGGAACGTAGCCAACTCGCAGCTTGCCGTTACGCTTGATCACCCCTTCATTCGGGGCTACCAGCCCGAGGACGACCCGAACCAGCGTTGACTTCCCGGCACCATTTGGGCCGAGCAGCGTTAAAATTTTTCCGGGTCTCAGTTCGAGCGACACGTCAGAAAGGACGCGGCGCTGACCGAAAGAGACCGAGACATTTTCCAGTGAAACCAAAGTCGTCATGTCAATTTTAGTCTTGCAGAAGTTATATAATGTTATAATATCACATTTCTCACATTCATTACGATGATTGGTCGCATTATGTTACATAAAAATACGCTTCTTTTCGCTGCATTATCCGCCGCTCTTTGGGGCAGTGCAACACAGGCGGCAAATGCCGCTGTTGTCGCCTCTCTTAAGCCATTAGGGTTCATTGCTTCTGCCATTGCTGATGGCGTCACGGATACACAAGTCTTACTTCCGGATGGGGCATCCGAACATGACTATTCACTGCGTCCATCTGACGTAAAACGCTTACAGGGCGCGGACTTAGTTGTCTGGATTGGACCTGAGATGGAAGCGTTCATGGAAAAGTCCGTCAGTAATATTCCCGAAGCTAAACAGGTAACGATTGCGCAGCTCAAAGATGTGAAACCGTTGCTCATGAAAGGGGCAGATGATGATGATGATGACCATGACCACGATCATGGGCACGCCGAAAAAGGTGATGCGCATCACCATCATGGTGATTACAACATGCATCTTTGGCTCTCCCCAGAGATAGCGCGGGCCTCAGCGGTTGCAATCCATGAAAAATTAGTGGAACTTATGCCGCAAAGTCGAGCCAAACTTGACGCCAACCTGAAGGATTTTGAGGCACAATTAGCCGCAACCGATAAGCAGGTCGGTAACGAGCTCGCACCGCTCAAGGGTAAAGGCTATTTCGTTTTTCACGACGCCTATGGCTATTACGAAAAACACTACGGACTCACTCCGCTGGGTCATTTTACCGTCAACCCTGAGATACAGCCTGGTGCGCAGCGTTTACATGAAATAAGAACACAGTTGGTTGAGCAAAAAGCAACCTGCGTTTTTGCTGAGCCACAGTTCAGGCCAGCGGTCGTTGAAGCCGTTGCGAGAGGGACATCCGTTCGAATGGGAACGTTGGATCCCCTCGGGACAAATATCAAACTGGGTAAAACGAGCTATTCAGCGTTCTTGAACCAACTAGCGAACCAGTATGCGAGCTGCCTGAAAGGAGATTAATGAGGAAGTGAATACGTGCAACAGATAGCCCGCTCTGTCGCCCTGGCATTTAATAATCTGCCAAGACCCCATCGCGTCATGTTGGGGTCGCTTACTGTTCTGACACTGGCCGTTGCCGTCTGGCGGCCTTATGTTTATCACCCGGAATCCACCCCCATTGTTAAAACGATCGAACTGGAGAAGAGCGAAATTCGTTCACTGCTCCCGGAGGCCAGCGAGCCTATCGATCAGGCTGCACAGGAAGATGAAGCCATTCCTCAGGATGAGCTGGACGACAAAACCTCAGGGGAAGCGGGCGTTCATGAATATGTTGTTTCGACGGGTGATACCCTCAGCAGCATTCTGAATCAGTACGGCATTGATATGGGGGATATCACCCAGCTTGCCGCCTCCGATAAAGAACTGCGTAATCTGAAGATTGGTCAACAGCTCTCCTGGACGCTGACCGCCGACGGCGATTTACAGCGTCTGACGTGGGAAATGTCGCGTCGTGAAACCCGTACCTATGACCGTACTGCGGCGAACGGCTTTAAGATGAGCGCTGAAACGCAGCAGGGTGACTGGGTAAACAGCCTGATGAAAGGTACCGTCGGCAACAGCTTCGTGGCCAGTGCGAAAGATGCCGGGCTGACCAGCGCGGAAATCAGTGCGGTGATCAAAGCGATGCAGTGGCAGATGGACTTCCGCAAACTGAAAAAAGGCGATGAGTTCTCTGTGCTGATGTCCCGTGAAATGCTGGACGGCAAGCGCGAGCAGAGCCAGTTGCTGGGCGTGCGGCTGCGTTCAGAAGGTAAAGATTACTACGCTATCCGTGCCGAAGACGGTAAGTTTTATGACCGCAACGGTACCGGGCTGGCGAAAGGTTTCCTGCGTTTCCCGACGGCGAAACAGTTCCGCATTTCGTCTAACTTCAACCCGCGTCGAGCTAACCCGGTTACCGGACGTGTCGCGCCGCACAGAGGTGTGGATTTTGCGATGCCGCAGGGGACGCCGGTGCTGTCCGTGGGTGACGGTGAAGTCGTCGTGGCGAAGCGCAGTGGGGCGGCTGGGTATTATGTGGCGGTGCGTCATGGTCGTACCTATACCACGCGCTACATGCACCTGCGTAAGCTGCTGGTGAAACCAGGACAAAAGGTCAAACGTGGCGATCGTATCGCGCTCTCCGGTAACACCGGGCGTTCTACCGGTCCACATCTGCACTATGAAGTGTGGATCAACCAGCAGGCGGTTAACCCGCTGACGGCGAAGCTGCCGCGTACCGAAGGTCTGACCGGTAAAGATCGTACCGATTACCTGGCGCAGGTGAAAGAGGTTCTGCCGCAGTTACGCTTCGATTAATCACTCCTGACGTTAAAGCCGGTACGCAGCGCGTGTGCCGGCTTTTTTATTTTGTGCGCGGCAGGGTGCGCCGCTACACTATCATCAGATTTACTTTTCGCGTCATCAGGCACTGGATAAGCATGGAAACAAAAAAGAATAACATTGAGTACATCCCTGAGTTTGAGAAGTCTTTTCGCCATCCACGCTACTGGGGCGCTTGGCTGGGCGTCGCGGCGATGGCGGGTATTGCCTTAACGCCTGCGTCTTTTCGCGACCCGCTACTGGCGAAACTGGGCCGTTTTGCCGGACGTCTGGGTAAAAGCTCGCGTCGTCGGGCGCTGATCAACCTGTCCTTATGTTTTCCTGAGCGTAGCGAAGCCGAACGCGAGGCTATCGTCGATGCCATGTTTTCTACTGCGCCGCAGGCCATGGTGATGATGGCGGAACTGGCGATTCGCGGCCCGGAGAAAATACAGTCGCGCGTTGACTGGGAAGGCCTTGAAATCATCGAGGAAATGCGCCGCAACAATGAGAAGGTGATCTTCCTGGTGCCGCACGGTTGGGGCGTGGATATTCCGGCGATGCTGATGGCATCACAGGGACAGAAGATGGCGGCAATGTTCCATAATCAGGGAAATCCGGTGTTTGATTACGTCTGGAACACGGTTCGTCGCCGCTTTGGCGGTCGTTTGCATGCGCGTAATGACGGCATTAAACCGTTTATCCAGTCCGTACGACAGGGTTACTGGGGATATTATCTGCCGGATCAGGATCATGGTCCTGAGCACAGCGAATTTGTTGATTTCTTTGCCACCTATAAAGCGACGCTACCCGCCATTGGTCGACTGATGAAAGTGTGCCGTGCGCGCGTGATCCCGCTGTTCCCGCTGTATAACGGTGACACTCATCGGTTGACGATTCAGGTGCGCCCGCCGATGGACGATCTGTTAACCGCAGACGACAACACCATTGCCCGGCGAATGAACGAAGAGGTGGAAATTTTTGTTGGCCCTCATCCCGAGCAATATACCTGGATCCTGAAACTGCTGAAGACCCGAAAACCGGGTGAAATCCAGCCTTATAAGCGCAAAGATCTCTACCCTCTCAAATAAAAAAGGCCTCTCGAAAGAGAGGCCTTTTGCATCAGTAGACAATTACTCGACGGTCAGAATACGCGTAGTATTGGTCGAACCGATGGTGCTCATCACGTCACCCTGAGTCACGATAACCAGATCGCCTGATACCAGGTAGCCTTTGTCACGCAGCAGATTCACCGCTTCGCTTGCCGCGACAACGCCATCCGCCGCGCTGTCGAAATAGACCGGCGTAACGCCACGGTAAAGCGAGGTCAGGTTCAGCGTACGCTCATGTCGGGACATGGCGAAAATCGGCAGGCCAGAACTGATGCGAGAGGTCATCAGCGCAGTACGACCGGATTCGGTCATGGTAATGATCGCGGTAACCCCTTTCAGGTGGTTCGCTGCATACATGGCGGACATTGCAATCGCTTCTTCAACATTGTCGAATTGAATATCCAGACGGTGTTTAGAGACGTTGATGCTGGGGATTTTTTCTGCACCCAGGCAGACGCGAGCCATCGCCGCGACGGTCTCCGCCGGGTACTGGCCTGCGGCCGTCTCGGCTGACAGCATGACCGCATCGGTACCATCCAGCACGGCGTTTGCGACGTCCATCACTTCCGCACGGGTCGGCATTGGGTTGGTAATCATCGACTCCATCATCTGGGTCGCGGTAATCACGGCACGGTTCAACTGACGTGCACGACGAATCAAGGCTTTCTGGATGCCGACCAGTTCCGGATCGCCAATCTCAACGCCGAGATCGCCACGTGCGACCATCACCACGTCAGAGGCCAGAATGATGTCATCCATCGCATTCTGATCGCAGACCGCTTCAGCACGCTCAACTTTTGCCACAATTTTGGCATCGCAGCCTGCATCGCGCGCCAGGCGGCGAGCGTAGTTCAGATCTTCACCGCAGCGCGGGAAAGAGACCGCCAGGTAGTCAACGCCAATCAGGGCGGCGGTAACGATGTCGGCTTTGTCTTTTTCGGTCAGGGCTTCTGCGGAAAGACCGCCACCCAGTTTGTTAATGCCTTTGTTATTGGAAAGCGGGCCGCCCACGGTCACTTCCGTGAACACTTTCATGCCCTGAACTTCCAGCACTTTTAACTGCACGCGTCCATCGTCGAGCAGCAGAATATCGCCAGGTACCACGTCTGCCGGCAGACCTTTGTAGTCAATACCGACTTTTTCTTTGTCGCCTTCACCTTTACCCAGGTTGGCATCCAGGAGAAATTTGTCACCGATGTTGAGGAATACTTTGCCTTCTTTAAAGGTAGAGACGCGAATTTTTGGCCCCTGGAGATCACCCAGAATGGCCACGTGGCGTCCCAGTTTGGCAGCTATCT
Organism: Citrobacter sp. T1.2D-1; assembly: GCF_950098555.1. Lineage (NCBI taxonomy): Bacteria > Pseudomonadati > Pseudomonadota > Gammaproteobacteria > Enterobacterales > Enterobacteriaceae > Citrobacter > Citrobacter sp. T1.2D-1. Next base: position 55,142 of record NZ_CATNHH010000023.1, on the reverse strand, counting down.
CACGAACTTTATCCGCGCGCATTTTATGATCTTCTGGCGAACCGTGAGAGAAATTCATTCGTACGACGTTAGCGCCAGCGGCGATAATCTTCTCAAGATTGTTATCGCGGTCAGTAGCCGGGCCTAATGTCGTAACGATTTTGGTTCTGCGAAGCCTTCTGGACATGTAATACTCCGTTGACTGAAACAACTAGGTGTTGCGTGAACAATAAACCGGTCGTTCTGAAAACCTTCTACACCCGCCATACTTCACGTTGCCTGTGCGTTGGCTTCCTCGCTCACTCCAGTCACTACCTTAAGTCAGCTTCTGGGGATTCGCTGCGTTGCCGCCTTCCCGCAACGCGAATTATTTAGGGTCTACAAAGCATAGCGAACAAAACCGGATGATGAATTTAAGTCGGACTTATTATTGCTGTTAGCGGTCATTACTCTTGATGAGCAGTTCTTTATCAAAACGCGATTCCTTGAGCGCTTCTTTGACACGCTTCAAGTTATCTCTGAATTTTGCCCCACGACGCAAAGTAAATCCCGTAGCCAGCACATCTATCACGGTCAACTGCGCAAGTCGAGAGACCATGGGCATATAAATGTCAGTATCTTCCGGCACATCGAGGGTAATTGCCAGCGTTGCTTCACGTGCCAGCGGCGTATCGGCGGAGGTTAACGCAATCACCATGGCATCGTTTTCACGCGCAATCTGTGCCAGTTCGACCAGACTCTTGGTGCGACCAGTGTGTGAAATCAGCACCACCACGTCATCGTCGCTACAATTCATACAGCTCATCCGTTGCAAAACGACGTCGTCGGAGTAGATAACCGGGACGTTGAAACGGAAAAACTTGTTCATGGCATCATGCGCGACGGCGGCAGAAGACCCCAGCCCAAAGAACGCGATTTTCTTTGCCTGCGTCAGCAGATCCACCGCGCGGTTGATCGCCGATTTGTCCAGCGACTGGCGAACGTGGTCAAGACTGGCCATCGCCGATTCGAAAATTTTGCCCGTATAGGACTCGACGCTGTCATCTTCATCCACATTACGATTAACATAAGGGGTACCATTTGCCAGACTTTGTGCCAGATGCAGTTTAAAATCAGGGAAGCCACGGGTTTCCATGCTGCGACAAAAGCGATTCACCGTCGGTTCGCTGACGTCGGCTTCTTGTGCAAGCGTGGCAATACTGCAATGGATGGCCCGTTCAGGCGAGGCAATGATGACATCGGCGACTTTGCGTTCAGATTTGCTCAAATGTTCCAGCTGAGACTGGATCTTTTCCAGCATATTCATGATGTAGACTCAAAGATATGACGATTTCAGCAATACAAGAAATCGAGAGGCAATTTTGGTAGATAGTACCCCTGCTAACCTGAGAAGGGGGCAAAATGGTCAGAATAGTTGTTGTTTTTTTTCATTACATGATCAGCATCGTGTTTTGACTCAACGTTATGCGTCGCAAATCGACGACGTTTTTGACCATTTTGCGCCGTTAAACGCCAACCGCACGGTGGGTTAAGCGTTTACGGTTTCCGGAATCACGTAAAAGCAGTACAGTGCACTGTAATAAAATTACAAGTAATGCCTGGCAAAGTACCAGGATAGCTAACTAAGGAGAATGACATGGCGGTAACGCAAACAGCCCAGGCATGTGACCTGGTCATTTTCGGCGCGAAAGGCGACCTTGCGCGTCGTAAATTGCTGCCTTCCCTGTATCAACTGGAAAAAGCCGGTCAGCTCAACCCGGATACCCGCATTATTGGGGTAGGCCGTGCCGACTGGGACAAAGATGCCTACACGAAGGTCGTGCGCGAAGCGCTCGAAACCTTCATGAAAGAGAAGATCGATGAAGGATTGTGGGACACCCTGAGCGCTCGCCTGGATTTCTGCAATCTGGACGTGAACGACACTGCGGCATTTACCCGTCTGGGAGAGATGCTTGATCAGAAAAATCGCACTACGATCAACTACTTCGCGATGCCACCAAGCACTTTTGGCGCAATCTGTAAGGGGCTCGGCGAAGCGAAACTGAATGCCAAACCGGCGCGCGTAGTGATGGAAAAACCGCTCGGAACTTCACTGGCGACCTCTCGCGAGATCAACGATCAGGTCGGTGAGTATTTTGAAGAGTGCCAGGTTTACCGTATTGACCACTATCTGGGGAAAGAGACAGTTCTGAACCTGCTGGCGCTGCGTTTTGCCAACTCCCTGTTTGTCAATAACTGGGATAACCGCACGATCGATCATGTGGAAATCACCGTGGCAGAAGAGGTGGGCATTGAAGGACGCTGGGGCTATTTCGACCAGGCCGGCCAGATGCGCGACATGATCCAGAACCACCTGCTGCAAATTCTGTGCATGATTGCGATGTCGCCGCCGTCGGATCTGACCGCTGACGCCATTCGTGATGAAAAAGTGAAGGTACTGAAGTCGCTACGTCGCATTGATCGTTCCAATGTACGCGAAAAGACCGTACGCGGTCAGTACACCACCGGCTTTGCGCAGGGCAAAAAAGTGCCGGGTTATCTGGAAGAAGAGGGCGCGAACAAGAGCAGTAACACCGAAACGTTTGTGGCTATCCGCGTGGACATTGATAACTGGCGCTGGGCGGGCGTACCGTTCTACCTGCGTACCGGTAAGCGTCTGCCGACGAAATGCTCTGAGGTTGTGGTTTATTTCAAAACCCCTGAGCTAAACCTGTTCAAAGAGTCCTGGCAGGATCTGCCGCAGAACAAACTGACCATTCGTCTGCAGCCGGATGAAGGCGTGGATATTCAGGTTCTGAACAAAGTCCCGGGTCTTGACCACAAGCATAACCTGCAAATTACCAAGCTGGATCTGAGCTACTCCGAAACCTTCAATCAGACGCACCTGGCGGATGCTTACGAGCGCCTGCTGCTGGAAACCATGCGCGGTATTCAGGCGCTGTTTGTGCGCCGTGATGAAGTGGAAGAGGCGTGGAAGTGGGTCGACTCCATCACCGAAGCGTGGGCGATGGATAACGATGCGCCGAAACCGTATCAGGCAGGGACATGGGGACCGGTCGCCTCCGTGGCGATGATTACCCGTGATGGTCGTTCCTGGAATGAATTTGAGTAAAAAAGCGTCTAACTCTTCCGTGTTATTTTACCGGTAACATGATCTAACACAGATTGTTGAACAATTTTTGCACTTTTAAGCCTCGTGTGGATTCACCCACGAGGTTTTTTTTATTACACTGCCTGAAACGATTTTGCCCCAGAGCTCCGGCTAACAAGCGTTTCCTGTGTTTTAAACCACAGTAAATGAACTTGCCAAACCTACCGCTCTGACAGATAAATTTCAGGAGCTTCTATGAATCCTAATTTGTTACGCGTAACACAACGTATTGTTGAACGTTCCCGTGAGACCCGTTCTGCCTACCTCTCTCGTATAGAACAGGCTAAATCCTCAACCGTTCACCGTTCACAACTGGCATGCGGGAATCTGGCGCACGGATTCGCGGCCTGCCAGCCAGACGATAAAGCCTCTCTCAAAAGCATGTTGCGTAACAATATTGCGATCATCACCTCCTACAATGACATGCTCTCCGCACATCAACCCTACGAACATTACCCGGACATCATTCGCAAAGCGCTGCATGACGCGAACGCGGTCGGGCAGGTAGCGGGCGGCGTTCCGGCAATGTGCGACGGCGTGACGCAGGGTCAGGATGGTATGGAGCTTTCGCTGCTGAGCCGCGAAGTGATCGCGATGTCCGCCGCGGTCGGGCTGTCCCACAACATGTTCGACGGCGCGCTGTTCCTCGGTGTTTGTGACAAAATTGTCCCGGGTCTGGCGATGGCGGCGCTGTCATTCGGTCATCTGCCGTCCATCTTCGTGCCATCAGGTCCGATGGCGAGCGGCCTGGCCAATAAAGAAAAAGTCCGTATTCGTCAACTCTATGCCGAAGGTAAAGTTGACCGTATGGCGCTGCTGGAATCTGAAGCGGCCTCCTACCATGCGCCGGGTACGTGTACATTTTACGGTACCGCGAACACCAACCAGATGGTGGTGGAGTTCATGGGGATGCAACTGCCGGGATCTTCTTTTGTCCACCCGGATGCTCCGCTGCGTGAAGCGCTGACGGCGGCGGCGGCGCGCCAGGTGACGCGTCTGACCGGTAACGGCAACGAATGGATGCCAATCGGCAAAATGATTGATGAGAAAGTGGTAGTGAACGGGATTGTCGCGCTGCTGGCGACCGGCGGTTCAACAAACCACACCATGCACCTGGTGGCGATGGCTCGTGCTGCAGGTATCCAGATTAACTGGGATGACTTCTCCGATCTTTCCGACGTCGTGCCGCTGATGGCGCGTCTCTATCCTAACGGTCCGGCGGATATTAACCACTTCCAGGCTGCGGGCGGCGTTCCGGTCCTGATGCGCGAACTGCTGAACGCGGGTCTGCTGCATGAAGACGTCAACACGGTAGCCGGCTTTGGTCTGAAGCGCTACACCCTGGAGCCGTGGCTGAACAATGGCGAACTTGACTGGCGTGAAGGCGCGGCCAAATCGCTGGACAGCAATGTGATTGCCTCTTTCGACCAGCCGTTCTCCCATCATGGTGGCACCAAAGTGCTGAGTGGTAACCTCGGTCGTGCGGTCATGAAAACGTCCGCTGTACCGGTTGAGAATCAGGTGATTGAAGCGCCGGCCATTGTTTTTGAAAGTCAGCATGATGTTTTACCGGCTTTTGAAGCGGGTCTGCTGGACCGTGACTGCGTGGTTGTTGTGCGTCATCAGGGACCAAAAGCGAACGGAATGCCAGAATTACATAAACTCATGCCGCCACTTGGTGTATTATTGGACCGTCGTTTCAAAATTGCGTTGGTTACCGATGGTCGACTTTCCGGTGCTTCCGGTAAAGTGCCTTCAGCCATCCATGTCACCCCGGAGGCTTATGATGGCGGTTTGCTGGCAAAAGTACGCGATGGCGACATTATTCGGGTGAACGGACAGACAGGTGAATTGACGCTGCTGGTTGATGAGGCGGAGCTTGCCGCTCGTCAGGCTCACATCCCGGATCTGAGCGCATCGCGCATTGGAACGGGGCGTGAAATGTTCAGCGCGCTGCGTGAGAAGTTGTCCGGCGCGGAACAGGGCGCAACCTGTATTCATTTTTAAGGCATATTTTGTAATCAGTCGAGAGAAGAACTCTGATGAAAAACTGGAAAACAAGTGCAGAAACAATCCTGACCACCGGCCCGGTAGTCCCGGTGATCGTTGTGAATAAACTGGAACACGCGGTGCCGATGGCAAAAGCGCTGGTTGCGGGCGGGGTGCGCGTACTGGAAGTGACCTTACGTACCGCCTGCGCGATGGATGCTATCCGTGCTATCGCCAAAGAAGTTCCGGAAGCCATTGTGGGAGCCGGTACGGTGCTGAATCCGCAGCAACTGGCAGACGTCACCGCTGCCGGTGCACAGTTCGCAATCAGCCCGGGTCTGACCGAGCCACTGCTGAAAGCGGCAACCGAAGGCACAATCCCGCTGATCCCGGGCATCAGCACCGTTTCTGAACTGATGCTGGGCATGGACTACGGTTTGAAAGAGTTCAAATTCTTCCCGGCAGAAGCCAACGGCGGTACGAAAGCGCTGCAGGCTATTGCGGGTCCATTCTCTCAGGTGCGTTTCTGCCCGACTGGCGGCATCTCCCCGGCCAACTACCGTGATTACCTGGCGCTGAAAAGCGTGCTGTGCATCGGCGGTTCCTGGCTGGTGCCGAACGACGCGCTGGAAGCCGGTGATTACGATCGCATCACCAAACTGGCGCGTGAAGCGGTTGAAGGCGCGAAGCTGTAAGCTATCAACGTGTAAGCCGTGAGCCCGATAAGACGCGTTAGCGCCAGTATCGGGCTTTGCCGGATGGTGGCGCTAATGCCTTATCCGGCCTACAGATCTGTTCCTTAACCTGCCACTTTCACCTGTGCCGCCGCGTTCTTCGCACGTTCAATCGCCTCATCAACGTTGTCAGCCGTTGCCAGCGCCACACCCAGGCGACGCGTTCCATCAATTTCCGGCTTACCAAAGAAACGAACCTGCAAACCGGCACCGACGGCGTTCTGAACATTGCCAAACGTCACGTCCTGACTGGTCAGTCGCGGTAAAATTACCGCAGAGGCGGCCGGACCATACTGACGAATGGCACCCACGGGCAGGCCAAGGAAGGCGCGCACATGCAGGGCAAACTCCGACAGATCCTGAGAAATCAGCGTCACCATGCCGGTATCGTGCGGGCGAGGGGAGACTTCGCTGAAAATAACTTCATCACCGCAGACAAACAGCTCCACGCCAAACAGACCATGACCTCCCAGAGATAACACCACCTTACGGGCAATTTCCTGAGCGCGTTCCAGCGCCAGCGCGCTCATCTGCTGCGGCTGCCAGGATTCACGATAATCGCCGTCCTCCTGACGATGACCTACCGGGGCGCAAAAGTGGACGCCGTCGACGGCGCTTACGGTGAGCAGGGTAATTTCAAAATCAAACTTCACGACGCCTTCAACGATCACCCGACCTGCACCCGCGCGACCGCCCTGTTGCGCGTAGTCCCACGCCTGCGTCAGTTGCGCTTCAGTACGAATGAAGCTTTGCCCCTTGCCGGAAGAACTCATCACCGGTTTTACAATGCAGGGATAACCGATTTCAGCCACGGCGGCGCGGAAGGTGGCTTCGCTGTCGGCGAAACGGAAGGTCGAGGTGGGCAGCGCCAGTTCTTCCGCCGCCAGACGGCGGATACCTTCACGGTTCATCGTCAGCTTTGTCGCGCGTGCACAGGGTACGACGTTCAACCCTTCCTGTTCCAGCGTCACCAGCATGTCCGTGGCGATGGCTTCAATCTCCGGTACGATATAGTGCGGTTTTTCCAGTTCAACGATGCGGCGAAGCGCGTCGCCATCCAGCATATTGATGACGTGTGAACGATGCGCGACGTGCATTGCCGGCGCGTCGGCATACCGGTCCACCGCGATGACTTCCACACCGAGGCGTTGGCACTCGATGGCCACTTCTTTACCCAGTTCGCCTGAACCCAATAACATCACTCGAGTTGCTGCCGGACGCAGCGCTGTGCCTAATAACGTCATGAATATATCCCCCAACAAATTTGGCCGCAGTATATACGAAAACGTTTGCGTCTGTCTTTATTGCCAGGTTGATTTCAGCGGTAAAATAGAATATACTGTACATAAATACAGTAATATTGAGAGGCTGCAACATGGCGGTTGAAGTTAAATACGTAGTCATTCGGGAAGGTGAGGAAAAAATGTCATTTACCAGCAAAAAGGAAGCCGATGCGTATGACAAGATGCTGGATACGGCGGATCTGCTCGACACCTGGCTTGAACAGTCGCCGTTAGCACTGGAAGACGAACAGCGTGAAGCGCTGTCGTTGTGGCTGGCAGAACAAAAAGAGGTGCTGAGCACCATCCTCAAAACCGGTAAGTTGCCTTCTCCGCAGGCGGTTGAGAACGACGCCTCTGCCGGAGACGATACTCAGGCGGCCTGAATCTGACTTGCGCTCCTGACGTTTTGTACCATGCTTTTTCCTGAATCAATGTGCTATTGGGTAAAGGAAAAGTATGAAAAGAACAGGTGCGTTAATCAGCCTGCTGTTGTTAGGCGCCAGTCTGTCGGTATCTGCTGCGGACACTGACAGTAAAACCGTGAAATTCCCCCCGTGTGAGGGTCTCGATGCGGCAGGCATTGCCGCAAGTGTGAAACGTGATTATCAGCAAAATCGCGTGGTGCGCTGGGCAGACGATCAAAAACGGGTGGGGCAGGCCGATCCGGTTGTCTGGGCTAATCCGAAAGAGATTACAGGGCAGGACGGGAAATGGACGGTGCCACTGACCGTGCGTGGAAAAAGCGCGGATATTCATTATCAGGTGAAGGTCGACTGCAAGGCCGGCACGGCGCAATACCGCCAGCAATAGCGCGAACATTTGCGCATCTTTAGCGCTGGCAGACATTTCCTGACATCCCCTCGGGTACGCTTTGAGAATTCATTGTCAGTACTTGAGGGATAAAATGGCTAACTGGCTTAATCAATTACACTCTCTTCTCGGGCAAAACGGATCGTCTTCGTCCTCTTCGGGGGAACAGGGATTAAGTAAGCTGCTGGTACCCGGTGCGCTGGGTGGCCTGGCAGGGTTACTGCTCGCCAACAAATCTTCCCGCAAACTGCTCAGCAAATACGGCACCAGTGCGCTGTTGGTCGGTGGCGGCGCGGTGGCGGGTAGCGTGTTGTGGAACAAGTACAAGGATAAAGTTCGCGCGGCTCATCAGGATGAACCGCAGTTTGGCGCGCAAAGCACACCGCTGGATGTCCGTACCGAACGCCTGATTCTGGCGCTGGTTTTCGCGGCGAAAAGCGACGGTCACATCGACGCCAAAGAACGGGCGGCAATCGAACAGCAGCTACGTGAAGCGGGCGTTGAAGAACAGGGGCGCGCATTCATCGAACAGGCGATTGAACAACCGCTGGATCCACAGCGTCTGGCGCAGGGGATCCGCAACGAGGAAGAGGCGCTGGAGATCTATTTCCTCAGTTGTGCAGCCATTGACATCGACCACTTTATGGAACGTAGCTACCTGAACGCGCTGGGCGATGCGTTGAAGATCCCACAGGATGTCCGCGACGGCATTGAGCAGGATCTGAAACAGCAAAAACAGGCGCTACCCGGTTAACCGAATACCGTCGGCGGCATGTTTCGCTTGCATCATTCGTCAGTTTTGCCACCCTTAGAGGGTGTATAAAGACGAAAGAACAATGACATGCTGCCGAAAGCCAATCGCATTCCCCACGCCATGACTCTCCATGGCGACACACGCATTGATAATTACTACTGGCTGCGGGACGACACCCGTTCGCAGCCGGATGTGCTGGATTACCTGAAACAGGAAAACTGCTACGGACATCAGGTTATGTCTACGCAGCAGGCGTTGCAGGAACGTGTGTTGAAAGAAATTATCGATCGCATTCCTCCCCGTGATACTTCTGCACCGTATGTGAAAAACGGTTATCGCTATCGCCATCTCTATGAACCCGGATGTGAGTACGCCATTTATCAACGTCAGTCGGCGCTAAGCGAGGAGTGGGATGACTGGGAAACGCTGCTCGACGGCAACAAGCGGGCGGCGCACAGCGAGTTTTACACCCTGGGGGGACTGGCGATCACGCCGGATAACACCATCATGGCGCTGGCGGAAGATTACCTTTCTCGCCGTCAGTACGGGATCCGTTTTCGCAATCTGGAAAACGGTAACTGGTATCCGGAGATGCTGGATAACGTGGAACCCGAGCTTGTCTGGGCGAATGACTCGCTGACCTTCTACTATGTGCGTAAGCATGAGACGACGCTGTTACCCTGGCAGGTCTGGCGACACACCATCGGTACACCGTCGACGCAGGACGAACTGATTTACGAAGAAAAAGACGACACCTTCTACGTTAGTCTGCACAAAACGACATCCCAACATTACATCGTCATTCATCTGGCTAGCGCAACGACCAGCGAAGTTTTGCTGCTGGATGCCGAACTGGCCGATGCCGAACCGTTCATCTTCCTGCCACGCCGCAAGGACCACGAATACAGCCTCGATCACTATCAGCATAAGTTTTACCTGCGCTCGAATCGCGAGGGTAAAAATTTTGGCCTCTATCGCACCCGTGTGCGCGATGAGAAACGGTGGGAAACGCTGATCCCGGCGCGGGAAGCTATCATGCTGGAAGGGTTTACCCCTTTACCGACTGGCTGGTGGTGGAAGAGCGCCAGCGCGGCTTAACCAGCCTGCGGCAGATCAATCGTAAAACCGGCGAGGTCGTAGGGATCGCCTTTGACGATCCGGCCTATGTCACCTGGCTTGCTTACAACCCGGAACCGGAAACGTCGCGCCTGCGCTATGGCTACTCCTCAATGACCACGCCGGACACGCTGTTTGAACTGGATATGGATACCGGCGAACGACGGGTGATTAAACAGACGGTGGTGGCGGGATTTGACGCCGCGAACTATCGCAGCGAACACCTGTGGATCACCGCGCGTGATGGCGTCGAGGTGCCTGTCTCGCTGGTGTATCATCAGAAGCATTTTCGCAAGGGACAAAATCCTCTCCTGGTGTACGGCTACGGTTCCTACGGTGCCAGCATAGATGCCGATTTCAGCAGCAGCCGCTTAAGTTTGCTGAATCGCGGCTTTGTTTATGCCATCGTCCACGTGCGTGGCGGAGGCGAGCTGGGGCAGCAGTGGTATGAAGACGGTAAATTCCTGAAAAAGCGTAATACCTTCAACGACTATCTTGATGCCTGCGATGCGCTGATAGCCCAGGGCTACGGCTCGCCCTCCCTGTGTTATGGCATGGGAGGGAGCGCGGGAGGAATGCTAATGGGTGTGGCAATCAACGAACGTCCCGAACGTTTTCATGGCGTGGTTGCCCAGGTACCGTTTGTGGATGTGGTGACCACGATGCTCGATGAGTCGATCCCCCTGACGACCGGCGAGTTTGAAGAGTGGGGGAATCCGAAAGATCCGCAGTATTACACCTACATGAAAAGCTACAGCCCGTACGATAACGTCAGGGCGCAGGCATACCCGCATCTGCTGGTCACCACCGGGCTGCATGACTCGCAGGTTCAGTACTGGGAACCGGCGAAATGGGTGGCGAAACTGCGCGAACTGAAAACGGATGACCATCTGCTGCTGTTGTGTACCGACATGGATTCCGGGCACGGCGGAAAATCAGGCCGTTATAAATCCTGGGAGGGGGTTGCGCTGGAATTTGCTTTCCTGATTGGCCTGGCGCAGGGGACGTTGCCTGGCAACCGTGCGGCTTAAGCGTTATCCAGATAGTGCTTGAGAGTTAAACGCAGCTCCGGGCTCATGCTGTCAAGGTTGTTAAACAGCCAGCGCAGGTAGCCCGGATCGCGCTCAGCGACATCCGAGACAGCTTTGCCACGATACTTACCAAAGGTAAAGGTGGTCAGCAACCCCGGTCGCCCGGTGATGTCGACCATCTGTTCTGTCGTCCAGCCGGAGGTATTCATAATATCGATGAGCAGCGCGGCGGTGATATAGCAGTCATAGAGTGCGCGGTGATGGTGAAGTCCCACAGGGGTTTGCACATTCAGTTTGCGTGACTTGTAGAGCGCCATATTGCTGTACTTAATACCCGGCCAGAGGCGGCGGGAAAGCTTCATGGTGCAAATCCACTCGCCCGGCATGTCTGGCAGCACGCGGCGGTCAAAGCTGGCGTTATGTGCCACATACCATTCACTGCCGTAATAGTGGGGAATGACCTCTTCAATCCACGGTTTATCGGCCACCATCGCTTCAGTAATGCGGTGAATCGCCATGGCCTGCGGCGAGATAGGTCGGTCAGGGCGCACCAGGTGGCTCATAGGATTCACTATCTTACCGTCAACCACGTCGACAGAGGCGATCTCTACAATCCCGCCCTGCAGGCCACAGGTTTCAGTATCGATGATGCGCAGCATGTAAAACTCCTGACCGAAAACGATTAGCGTAATGGAATGATATCACCTTGCCAACCCTGCGCTGTGCGCTGTCCTGTTAATAACAGTGAACCGCGGTCGGCACGGACAATTAATTGCCCGCTTTCATCCCACAATGCGCTACTTCCCCGCGCATTGGCCATCAGTACGGCAATCGAGAATTTATGCGAGAAGCGTTGTAATCGTGACGTTGAGGTGAGCAACTCGGATTCGCTGACGCTTTGACTGGTTGTAAACAGAGAACACGCCGGATCCATATCAACACCTTCCGGTTGTTCATCCACCACGCTGATGGTTTTCAGGTCTTCACACAGACACGCGCCGTGGCTTTGATGAAACATGCGCGGTGAGGTTACCCACGGGGCGAAAACGGCAATCCCGGTGACGAAGCGGTTGTTATGCTCGACTGGAAGACCGGCAATGATCGTCATGCGGTGCGCGTGGGCGGCCTGAGAGAGCGGCTGTAGCAGACTGATATCCGGCGGTGCGGGCAGCGACTGCGATTCGTCCATGCAACCGAGTAATGAAAGTGAGGGAAACACTAACAGTTCACACTGTTGTCTGGCTGCCGCCTCGATGAAATTCAGATGATGAGAGATATGTTCGCGAATAGACGTTTTTAGCGGTTCATACTGTGCTGCGGCTATTTTCCAGCGTGACATAATGACTTCCTTTTCATAGTGTCTACAATCATCCTTAAATCATAGAATAAGAATGTACTTATACTGTAGCAGCCAATATGTAAGGATACGTAACTTTACATCAAAGATATTACTTAGGTTTGGGCTCATACGGTAAGCGTGACAACGAAACGGACGCCAGACGGTGGGCGATCAGACGTTCGCGAAACCATTCGCGCAGATGAGCGGGTTGCTCGCGTTCTACGACTTCGGCGACAACGGGCATGTTGTAGCGCTCTTTAAACGCGACGCCAGCAGCGGCCAGGTCAACGTTTACCTTGTCCATTTCAGCCTGTTCAAGCTGAGCCAAATTTTTGTGCATGGGCTTCTCCTTTGGTATTGCGCGCAAAAGTTACTAAGAGTCTGCCATAATGGCAAGCCGCAATTGAAGATTGTCGACGCGAACATTATAGAAGGTTATCCTCACAGGATAAGGCATTACAAAAGGGAATAGTTGATATGGTCTCTCCTGCACGTACTTTTCGCTATACGCTCCTTTTTCTGGCTTCAGCCCTGGCGGCTCCGACCGTATGGGCCCATGCGCATCTGACCCACCAGTATCCGGCCGCGGAGGCCGAAGTTGCCGCCGCGCCACAGGCGCTGACGCTTAATTTCTCTGAAGGTATCGAGCCTGGATTCAGCGGGGCGACGATTACCGGTCCGAAACAAGAGGGAATCAAAACCCGTCCGGCAAAGCGTAATGAACAGGATAAGAAACAGCTGATCGTCCCGCTCGATGAAACGCTGAAGCCGGGTCAATACACGGTGAACTGGCACGTGGTGTCCGTCGATGGACACAAAACCAAAGGACAGTATACTTTTAGCGTGAAATAAACATGCTGACGCTGACCTGGGTTGCACTCCGCTTCATCCATTTTACCGCCCTGATGCTGGTGTTTGGCTCTGCGCTTTACGGCGCGTGGCTGGCACCGCTCTCTATCCGCCGTCTGATGAGCCGACGGTTCTTACGTCTGCAACAGCATGCTGCATGGTGGAGTTTTCTGAGTGCGTTACTGATGCTGGCGATCCAGGGCGGGCTCATGGGCTCCGGCTGGCAGGATGTTATCTCCGTTCCGATCTGGGTTGCCGTATTGCAAACCCAGTTTGGCGGGGTGTGGCTCTGGCAGATCGTTCTGGCGCTGGTCACGCTGGTTGCCGCGCTGATTGTGCCGCGTAATTTACCGCGACTATTACTGCTCTTAACCCTCGCGCAGTTTGCACTACTGACGGGAGTTGGGCATGCCACGCTGCACTCTGGCGTTATTGGCGCGCTCCAGCAGACAAATCATGCACTGCATCTGATTTGCACTGCGGCCTGGTTTGGCGGTCTGTTACCGGTGATTTACTGCATGGACATGGCAAGAGGACGCTGGCAGCAGCAGGCGGTTTACACCATGATGCGTTTTTCACGCTATGGGCATCTCGCCGTGGCAGGTGTGTTGCTTACCGGTATCGCCAATGTGTTGTTTATACAGGGTTTTTCACTTCCATGGCGGACCGTCTGGGGGCAACTGCTTTTGCTAAAATGTGCACTTGTCCTGCTAATGGTGGCAATCGCACTGGCGAATCGGTATCTTCTCGTACCACGAATGCGCCAGGATAGTCGACGCATCAATCTGTACTTTATTTGGATGACGAAGATCGAATGGGGAATCGGCGCCGTCGTGCTGGCAATTGTCAGTTTGTTTGCGACGCTGGAACCGTTCTGAGGGACAGGCAAAACTCATGAAAAAAATGATTCTCTCTTTGCTGCTTCTGACCAGTTCAGGGGTTGCACTGGCGGCACCGCAGGTCATTACCGTGAGCCGTTTTGAAATCGGCAAAGATAAGTGGGCGTTCAATCGCGAAGAGGTCATGCTGACCTGTCGGCCCGGAAACGCGCTGTATGTGATTAACCCCAGCACGCTCGTTCAGTATCCGTTGAATGATATCGCGCAAGAGCAGGTGGCAAGCGGCAAAACGAATGCACAACCTCTGTCGGTGATTCAGATTGACGATCCGGCAAAACCGGGTGAAAAAATGAGCCTGGCACCGTTTATCGAACGAGCAGAAAAACTCTGTTAATTCCCAAAAGTATCTTTCTGATTTCCAATAAAAAACCGCAAGCCTTCTGCTGAGGGTCTTGCGGTTTTTACATTTCAGTCAGTGACTACCACCGTTTTTTTCCGGCCGCATAAGCCGCGGACTGGAAAACCTGGCGTCGTCATCTATTCTTAAAAGGCAAGGCGACTTAGCCTGCATTAATGCCAACTTTTAGCGCACGGCTCTCTCCCAAGAGCCATTTCCCTGGACCGAATACAGGAATCGTATTCGGTCTCTTTTTATCTGTAGAACGGATGCTTTTCCTGAGCCAAACGGCGTTTCGCACCTATCATTCTGAGTAAACCATACCTACACCCAGGCATAAACGTCCAGCGTTTTTTGCTGCTATTGTTAAATTTGTGTTAGGGCGTGACTGAGGACAAAAACTCTCATGAAACAGCCTGAAAAGAGTTACCAAATGATCGAGGGGGCGCACTGGCGGCACATCTGGGTAGTCGGGGATATCCACGGCTGTTTTGCGCTGTTGATGGCGAAATTACGGGCCTGTCGCTTTGACCCCTGGCAGGATCTGCTGGTTTCGGTGGGCGATCTCATCGATCGTGGTCCTGACAGTTTGCGCTGTCTGCAACTGCTGCATAAGCGCTGGATGGTGGCGGTCAGAGGGAATCATGAACAGATGGCGATAGATGCCTTGCGCACGTCTCAATGGTCGCTGTGGACGATGAATGGCGGAGGCTGGTTTACGATGTTGCCTGAGCAGAAACGGCATCAGGCCACGCTGGCACTGGAGTACTGCCAGCAATTGCCGTGGATCCTGGAGCTGCATTGCCGCGAGGGGACGCATGTGGTTGCCCACGCTGATTACCCGGAAGACGTTTATCAGTGGCAAAAACCGGTTAACCTTACGGAGGTGCTGTGGCGACGTGCACGACTGAGTGCGCATCTTGCGGGAGATGGGGCCGCTATTGTCGGCGCTGACCATTTCTGGTTTGGTCATACGCCGCTGCATCAACGCGTTGACAGCTACAATCTTCACTACATCGACACGGGGGCGGTATTCGGCGGTGAGTTAACGCTGGTACGACTGCAGTGATTAAAAGTCACTGTATTGCTGCGCGGGTGCCCAGAATCCATCGATAAAATCCTCTACCGGGAAGCAGCCACCCTGGCGAATTCGTTGATCGTCCATATAATACAGACACTGCTGCTCGGTATCGTAAACATCCACTACGATATCTTCGCAACCGCCATCCAGATAACAGACAAACAGAACCAGTGCGAACATCCTATCCTCATTTTGTACAGCTCTGACAAAAGTGTAGGAGGAATTAACGCAGGCGGGAAGGGGGAAATAAATAACCCGCCGATAGACGGGTTCTTTTTGAATCAGGCAAGACGCATGATCCAGGCATCAGACTTACGATCGTAATGGTTGCGAAAGAGGACCGAATGTTCTCCGTTGAGAAGGGCAGGAATGCTGGTCTCATCGTCCCAGGCATCCAGCTGCATGCATAAATCCGGATCGGATTTACACGGAATGGTTAACGTTCGGTCTCCCGGCGACTCGCCGTGTAACTCGGCATCGTCAATTTCAAAGGCGCCAATGCGCACACTGGTTTTCATCATCGTGCTCTCCGTTGGTTTGCTGATTGTGGTACGACCAGTTAGGCCGTCCATTTCTCAGCGTAGACAACGCAGGCAAAAGCGCCAGTCAAAAAATGCGCAAATTTCCCGATTTCAGACGTTACCGGTAAACAATTTGCCATCACGAACCAGTTCTCGCGGGTAACTGTTTTTCAGCCGTGAACCGATCCGTTTGGCGAGGCCAATCGGCTGATGCTGGAAGGTCACCAGCACATCGTCAGTGGCGGGGGCGGTCTGCGGGTAAACATCGCGCCCGCGATACCACTCTTGCGCCTCCTGGTGCGACAGTTCAAACGCACTGCGGTGATTCACATCAGCCAGCGCGATGACCGCTTCGTGCTGCCAGCGATAACCTTTGTTATGGGTTTCTGCCAGCTTAATGCCGAGGCGAGAGAAGCGGACTTTACCGATCAGCGGTTCAATCTCCGCCGGGAAAAGCCAGACCTCTTTATCGCGCTGCCAGAGGTGCAGGTTTTCATCCCAGAGCAGGCCGAGGGCGCTAGCCGCCTGGGCTATATTCGCGCCTTCGCGACCTTTGACGGGGGTGAAAGGGAAGTTACCCACTTTGTACTTCGGCGCAGGCAGCGCGGGAATGGACGCTGTTTTACGCAGACGAGCAACGAAGAATCCTTCGCAGTCATAAATCTGCGGAAAGACATGCAGGAAACCTTCGGCTGTTAGCGCCTGCGTTGCCTCAGGAAAAAGATCGTCTAACGGTAAAAATTCCACTGCCTCAGGCCAGGTCTCTTTCAGCCAGGCAAGCACCGATTCGTTTTCATCACGATTTAACGTACAGGTCGAATAGACCAGGGTACCGCCAGGGCGCAGGGCGTGAAACGCACTTTCGATCAGTTCGCGCTGGGTTGCGGCAATCTCATGATTGCTTTCCACGGACCAGTTTTTCAGCGCATCCGGATCTTTTCGCACAACGCCTTCACCCGAGCAGGGGGCATCAAGCAAAATCGCGTCGAACATTTCCGGCAGTGCTGCACCGAATACGCGGCCGTCAAAATGGGTCAGCGCCACGTTATTGATCCCGCAACGACTGATATTGGCATGCAGCACTTTCACCCGACTGGCGGAGTACTCGTTCGCAAGAATCGCCCCGCGGTTGCCCATGCGCGCTGCGATTTGCGTGGTTTTTGAACCCGGCGCGGCGGCAACGTCCATCACGCGGTTCGGCGAAT
Organism: Citrobacter sp. T1.2D-1; assembly: GCF_950098555.1. Taxonomy (NCBI): domain Bacteria; kingdom Pseudomonadati; phylum Pseudomonadota; class Gammaproteobacteria; order Enterobacterales; family Enterobacteriaceae; genus Citrobacter; species Citrobacter sp. T1.2D-1. The sequence goes on along the minus strand of NZ_CATNHH010000023.1, from coordinate 38,064 downwards.
TATCATCGGCAAACAAGGCGGCAACCGGCAGCATGGAACTGGCTTCCTGAATATAAAACAGGCCGCTCAGATGCTCGGCGGTACTGCCTAAGGGCAATGCTTCTTCGTCGTCGCGCTCAATCCAGAAGCCCTCTTCACACCAGGGAACCGGCGTCAGCGACCATCCATACGGGGCGGTTAAAGTGAGAAAATCGGCAACCGAAATCTTAAGGGTATTAACGCGGATGCTGCGGCGTAACGGGCGCTGGCAGGCGGCGAGAAAATCATCAAAAGAGAGGTGTGCAGGCATTGCCTCGCGCATTTGCGTCAAAAAGGCGTCAGGAAAATAAACAGCGTGTTGAGTCACGGGGGAGCACCACCGGCAGTAAAACAAGCGCGCAGTGTAGCATAAAGGCCCCGGCGCGAGCACGCCGGAGCCTGATATTAACGTGGCAGCGCGGTGCCCCATTCACGCCACTCTTTCGGCTCACTTTCCAGCAGCAGGAAGTGTTTCCCGGCCTGCGCTTTCGGTGCCAGCGGGGTGCCTGGCGGCGTGGCGAACGCAATGCCGCCGCGAATGAACTGATTAAAGGTGCCGGTCTTCACGACGCCGCCCGTCAGGCCAAAGTCCAGACTGTATCCGGAGGCCAGCCAGAAGACGGAGTTATTGCGGACCAGATGCTGATAGCGTTGACTGATGCGCAAGGCGATCATCACGCGGTCAGACAATGTGCCGAGCGTCATGCCGGTTACCGTACCGACTTCAATCCCACGGAACAGCACCGGCGTACCGATCGCCAGCGAGCCTGCTTCGGGGACTTCGAGCACAATACTCAGCCCGTCAAGGTAGCGCGAGTCAGTAATGGTCGCTTCCTGCAGTTCGAAGTCTCGACGTGGATTACCCCGACCCGGCTCGACGTTGATGTAGGGTTGCAGGATAGTGTCGAGATGCTCCACGCCAGCGGCCGAGATCTGCGGTGTAATCACGGAGAAGCGCGTCCCGCCACGGGCAAAGGTCTGCACGTACTCCGGATACAGTACCGCCTTCGCCTGTACCTCGTTGCGCGAGGTGAGCAGTTCAAGCGTCTGAATCTGTCCGATATCAATGCCGAGGTAGCGAATCGGCATCCCGGCAGCCAGTTTCCCGGCATCAAAAGCGTGGAGTGTAATTTGCCCCCCGACCGCACGCGCGGCGGTTTCAGAGGCGTACAAAATACGCTTATCGCCTTTGCGCTGGCTGGCGCTGGCGCCGCTCAGGTTATCAAAGCTGATTGCACCCTTCAGCGCGCGCGACAGGGGAGAGGCTTGCACGGTCAGACCGCTGCCGTTGAGCTGCACTTTAGCCCCGCCTTCCGCCCAGAATACGCTGTTGCTGGTCAGCAGGTTGCGGTACTCAGGCTTAATGTGGAGATCGATGTCAAAGGCGTCGGCGCGGGGGCGTACGGTGATCACTTCGCCCACCTCAAATTTACGGTACAGCACCACGGAACCGGCCTGCACGTCCGGCAGCGTTTCCGCACGCAGACTCAGGGTGGTGGTCGGCAGATCGCTCAGACTGTTCTCCACCGCTTTTTCCAGGTTGGCATACAGCGGATAACTGGACTTCATTTCTCCTTTGCTGCCCGGCAATATGCGGATACCGCCGCTTATCCATTCGCTGGCGCTGGCACCAAGAAATTCAACGCCATCCAGACCCACTTTGACATCCACACGACTGTTGACCACGAATTTACTGTCACCCTTAACCAGGTCGCGATGCTGTGGATCGACCGCCGCGGTGAACTCGACCCCTTTGCTGGTTAGCTTACGTTCGATCACCTGGCCTACCTGGACACCGTGGAGGATCAGCGGTTGACCCGCCTCGATACCGTAGCTTTCGGGCGCGGTCAGGGTAAACGTCAGAACGTCAGGTTCATGAAGCAGGGCTTTTTCACCAGGGACAACCACGAACTCGCTGCGCGATTCACCGGTACCGGGCACCAGTTCAAAGGTTTTGCCCGTCAGCAACGAACTGATGTTAGCGTCACTTAGCGACAGTTTGGGACTGCGCAGTTCAATGCGAGTGCCGTCGCGTAGCAGCGTCACAACGCTGGGATCAACGGTCATTTCGCCGGTGACTTTACCGCCCGGCTCTAAATTCAGTTTGGTGAGTTCACCGACTTCCAGCCCCTGATACATGAGCGGGGTGGCGTTCGCTTTCAGCCCTTCGCCGCTGGGCAGTTCCAGCTTAACAATGACGCCGCGTTGGCTGTGCGCCAGATCGGCGTACAGGCCAAAGGTATCATCCTGATCCGCGACCTTTGAGTCGTCCGGGGAGTCAAAGGCAATGGCCCCGTTGACCAGGGCAGCCAGACTCTCCAGTTTGACCTTCGCACCGCTCAGACTGATGTCGGCATTGACCCCTGAAACATTCCAGAAACGACTGCCTTTCTTCACCAGGTTGGTAAAGCGGCGTTCAACCAGAACATCGATAGTGACGCCCTGTTTGTTTGGGTTAATGCTGTAATCATAAACCCTGCCGACCGGGATCTTACGGAAATAGACCAGCGAACCGCTGTTCAGCGACCCCAGATCGGGCGCATTAAGATGGATCATCAGGTCGCCGTTATCCAGGCGATATTTCGGCTGGGTATCAAGGGCGACGAAATGATCCTGCTCTTTACCTTTACCGGGCATCATGCCGATATAGTTACCGCCAACCAACGCATCAAGGCCTGAAACCCCCGCGAGCGACGCTTTGGGCGTCACCAGCCAGAACTGCGTGTCTTCGCGCAGGGCATCTTTCATGTCCGACTTAATGCTGACTCGCACCTCAATTTTTCGCAGATCCTGACTCAGGCTGATGTCCTGAACCGTACCCACCTCTACGCCCTGATAGCGAACGGGCGTACGGCCCGGTACGATGCCATCCGCAGACATGAAATCGATGGTCACGGTGTTACCGCGATCTTCATAACTGTTCCAAATCATCCATCCCGCGATCATTAACGCAATCAGCGGGAGAAGCCAGAATGGTGAGATACGGCGTTTAGTTTTAATCTGCGCTTCAGTCTGCGAAGCGGGCGTTTCCTGACTCATGTGCATCCCAAAGTAAGCGGCTGTCCAGCCATTCCACTGCAAGAATAGTCAAAATGACCGCTGAGCCGAAATAAAACGCAGCCGGTCCCATAGTAAAAGCAAGAATCTGGTCGCGGTTAATCAGCGACATGGTTAAGGCGATAACAAAAAGGTCCAGCATCGACCAGCGACCGATCCACGTGACCAGGCGCAAGAGTTGCATACGCGTGCGTAAACCCTGTTCGCATTTGAACTGAATGCTGAGCAACAGCGTAAACATGACGATCACTTTGGTGAATGGCACCAGAATACTGGCGATAAAGACCACGGCGGCCACGGCGACATTGCTGTTCGCCAGCGACAGGATACCGGACATGATCGTGTCTTCCTGTCGTCCACCGTTCACGTAGATAACCGAGATAGGCATCAGGTTAGCAGGCAGCAGCAAAACAATCGATGCCAACAACGCCGCCCAGCATTTTTGTACGCTCTGATTTCGGCGCTCACGCAAGGGAATATGGCAGCGCGGGCAGCGTCCACGCGGGTCCGGATAACCGGTAAAATGACAACCGAGGCAAATACGCAACTGCTCGTCCGGGCGTTTTGCCGGTCGCTGCGGATAAAAGCGTTCCCACAGCTGTTCAATGTTCAGATGCGACAGCGTCAGGATGCTAAGGATCACCAGTGCGATGAAGGCGTAAAGCCCCACGCCAGGCTGCAAAAAGGCGTAATCCTGAACTTTGATCGATGCCACGCCAATGCCCACCAGATAGATGTCCAGCATCACCCACTCTTTGAGTTTTTCCAGCATCAGCAGCACCGGGCGCAAATTCATGCCGAGAATATTGCCGAACCACAGGTAGGCAATCGCGCTCACGAGGATCAGCGGCGCGCCCGCAACGCAAAACAGCACCATCGTCGCGGTAATGGGATCGCCTTGCTGCGTCATCTGCCAGATCCCCTGCATCACGTTGGCATCAATGCGGATGCCCAGCAGATAGATATGCAGCAGAGGCTCGCCCCAGGCGAAGGGCATCAGCAACAGCATGGTGACAGCCATCGCCCCCAGGCGCGTCAGCGACCAGTCGCGACCATCACGAATTTTCGCCTGGCAGCGGGGACAGTACGCGCTCTGGTGAGAGCGCATCTTCGGCAGACTAAACAGCAGGTCACACTGAGGGCAACGCTGATAGTGCGCACTAGGCAGTGCTTCGCTGATGGATCGGATCGCTATTTTTTTCGTTGGCGTGATCTGGGGTGTCTTGAGAGCCATGTATCGCGAATCAAAGTGTTAGAATTATGTAATCTTAACTCATGACGGGAATGATCTTGAGCATTAACGCATTTAATGCTTATTTTAATAGGCTGGCAGTATCAGAGTAAGACAACTAAGTGATTATATAATGAACAAGACAGAGCTATACGCGGATCTGAACCGCGATTTTCAGGCATTAATGGCAGGAGAAACCAGTTTTCTGGCCACGCTGGCAAACACCAGCGCGCTGTTGTACGAACGTCTTTCGCAAGTGAACTGGGCGGGATTTTACCTGCTTGAGGGCGATACGCTGGTATTAGGTCCGTTTCAGGGCAAAATTGCTTGTGTACGGATCCCGGTGGGTCGCGGCGTGTGCGGCACAGCTGTTGCCCTAAACCAGGTGCAGCGGATTGACGACGTTCACGCGTTTGATGGCCACATTGCCTGCGATGCGGCCAGTAATGCGGAGATTGTCCTGCCAATAACCGTTAAGGGCCATATTATTGGCGTGCTGGACATCGACAGTACGGCGTTTGGGCGCTTCACCGCTGAGGATGAACAAGGTCTTTGCCGGCTCGTCGCGCAGCTTGAAACCGTGCTTGCAATGACGGATTACAAAAAATTCTTTGCGAGCATCGCAGGATAATCAACGGATACCGTAGCAATTACTGATGGCGTCATTATAATGACGCCTGTTCATGCCTGCGGCTTGTTGGCTACGTCCGTTGTAATCAGGAAATTTCATGGAAAATCAACCTAAGTTGAATAGCAGTAAAGAAGTAATCGCGTTTTTGGCCGAGCGTTTTCCGCAGTGCTTTAGTGCGGAAGGCGAAGCGCGCCCACTGAAAATTGGCATTTTTCAGGATCTGGTAGAGCGTATTGAGGGCGAAATGAACCTCAGCAAAACGCAACTTCGTTCCGCTTTACGTCTTTATACTTCGAGCTGGCGTTACCTGTACGGCGTTAAGCCGGGCGCAACGCGTGTCGATCTCGACGGCAACCCTTGTGGGGAGCTGGATGAGCAGCACGTTGAACATGCGCGTAAACAGCTTGAAGAAGCGAAAGCTCGCGTTCAGGCGCAGCGTGCTGAACAGCAAGCGAAAAAACGCGAAGCTGCCGCTGCCGCAGGTGAAACCGAAGACGCACCTCGCCGTGAACGTAAGCCGCGTCCTGCACCACGCCGCAAAGAAGCGACTGAGCGTAAACCGCGTGCTGATAAACCGGCCGCGAAAGCGCCGCGCGCACCTCGTGAAGAGAAATTGACTCCGGTTTCGGATATTTCAGCGCTGAGCGTTGGACAGTCTCTGAAGGTGAAAGCGGGCAATGATGCGATGGATGCCACCGTATTAGAAATCACCAAAGATGGCGTCCGTGTACAGCTGAATTCGGGTATGTCTTTGATTGTACGCGCAGAACACCTGGTGTTCTGAAACGGAGGCCAGGCCTGGCATGAACACATTTTTTAGGCTTACCGCGTTAGCTGGCCTGCTTGCAATAGCAGGCCAGACCTTCGCTGTGGACGACATTACGCGTGCCGATCAGATTCCTGTTCTTAAGGAAGAGACACAGCACGCGACGGTGAGTGAACGCGTTACGTCGCGTTTTACGCGTTCTCACTATCGTCAGTTCGATCTCGATTCGGCCTTTTCCGCCAAAATTTTCGACCGCTATCTGAATTTACTCGACTACAGCCACAACGTGCTGTTGGCGGGGGATGTCGAGCAGTTTGCGAAGAAGAAAGGGCAGTTGGGCGACGAACTGCGCTCGGGTAAGCTCGACGTTTTTTACGATCTCTATAATCTGGCGCAAAAGCGCCGTTTCGAGCGCTTTCAGTACGCACTGAAAGTGCTGGAACGTCCGATGGATTTCACCGGGACTGATACCTTTAATCTCGATCGCAGCAAAGCGCCCTGGCCGAAAGACGAGGCTGAGCTTAATGCGCTGTGGGACGGTAAGGTGAAGTTCGATGAGTTAAGTCTGAAACTGACCGGCAAAGACGACAAAGAAATTCGTGAGACGCTGACCCGTCGTTATAAATCCGCGATCCGTCGTCTGACGCAAACCAACAGTGAAGACGTCTTCTCACTGGCGATGACGGCGTTTGCTCGCGAAATTGATCCACATACCAACTATCTCTCACCACGAAACACCGAACAGTTTAATACTGAAATGAGCCTGTCCCTTGAAGGGATTGGTGCCGTGTTGCAGATGGACGATGACTATACGGTCATCAACTCCATGGTAGCCGGCGGTCCGGCGGCGAAGAGCAAAGCGATTAGCGTTGGCGATCGCATTGTCGGTGTGGGTCAGACGGGCAAAAGCATGGTCGATGTGATCGGCTGGCGTCTGGATGACGTTGTTGCGCTCATCAAAGGGCCAAAAGGCAGCAAGGTTCGTCTTGAAGTTCTGCCTGCCGGCAAAGGAACAAAAACCCGAACGGTCACACTGACGCGTGAGCGCATTCGTCTGGAAGACCGTGCGGTTAAGATGTCTGTGAAGACGGTGGGTAAAGAGAAAGTCGGCGTACTGGATATCCCGGGCTTCTATGTTGGCCTGACTGACGATGTCAAAGTTCAGTTGCAGAAACTGGAAAAACAGAATGTCAGCAGCATCGTAATCGATCTGCGCAGCAATGGTGGCGGAGCGTTGACGGAAGCGGTTTCGCTGTCGGGTCTGTTTATTCCTTCTGGTCCGGTGGTTCAGGTTCGCGACAATAATGGCAAAGTCCGTGAGGACAGCGATACGGATGGCGTTGTTTACTACAAAGGTCCGCTGGTGGTGCTGGTCGATCGCTTCAGCGCGTCGGCATCGGAAATTTTTGCAGCCGCCATGCAGGATTACGGTCGCGCGCTGATCGTCGGTGAACCGACCTTCGGTAAAGGTACCGTGCAGCAGTATCGTTCGCTGAACCGTATTTACGATCAGATGCTGCGTCCGGAATGGCCTGCACTGGGTTCCGTCCAGTACACGATCCAGAAGTTTTATCGCGTGAACGGCGGCAGTACCCAGCGTAAAGGCGTCACGCCCGATATCATCATGCCAACAGGGAATGAAGAGACAGAAACCGGCGAGAAGTTTGAAGATAATGCGTTGCCGTGGGATAGCATCGACGCCGCAACGTATGTGAAATCAGACGATCTGACGCCGTTCGGTCCTGAGTTACTCAAAGATCACAACGCGCGTATTGCGCAGGATCCTGAGTTCCAGTACATCATGAAGGATATCGCCCGTTTCAATGCGATGAAGGACAAACGTAACATCGCGTCTCTGAATTACGCGCAGCGTGAAAAAGAGAATAACGAAGATGATGCGATGCGTCTGGCGCGAATCAATGACCGGTTTAAACGTGAAGGAAAACCGGTTCTGAAGAAACTGGACGACCTGCCAAAAGATTACCAGGAGCCGGATCCGTATCTTGATGAAACGGTGAAGATTGCGCTGGATCTGGCGACGCTTGAGAAAGCGAAGCCCGCGGAACAACCCGCTGCGGCGAAGTAACCTCAGACAGGCACAAGAAATTGTGCCTGTTTTTTTTAACAAGCGCATGAAGTCGTCAGTCTGGTACAACAAAATGTAAAGTTGTGTCTTTCTGGTGACTTACCGGGCATTGATACTTGAAAATAGCGGTACGACCCATACGATGTGGGTAATCGCATAGTGCGTTTTGTTAAGTTGAGGTTAAAAGAAAATTATGATGCGAATCGCGCTTTTCCTGTTGACGAACCTTGCCGTCATGGTCGTTTTCGGGCTGGTGCTGAGCCTGACAGGGATTCAGTCGAGCAGCGTTCAGGGCCTGATGATTATGGCGCTGCTGTTCGGTTTTGGTGGTTCCTTCGTTTCACTGCTGATGTCCAAATGGATGGCGTTACGTTCCGTCGGTGGGGAAGTGATAGAGCAGCCGCGTAACGAAAGAGAACGCTGGTTAATGAATACGGTCGCCACGCAGGCGCGTCAGGCCGGTATTGCTATGCCGCAGGTTGCTATTTACCATGCGCCGGACATTAACGCGTTTGCCACCGGGGCGCGTCGTGATGCGTCTCTGGTCGCGGTCAGTACCGGCTTGCTGCAAAACATGAGCCCGGATGAGGCTGAAGCGGTTATTGCTCATGAAATTAGCCATATCGCGAACGGTGACATGGTCACCATGACGCTGATTCAGGGGGTCGTGAACACCTTTGTTATCTTTATCTCGCGCATTCTGGCGCAGATCGCCGCGGGTTTTCTCGGTGGCAACCGTGATGAAGGCGAGGGTAGCAACGGCAACCCGATGATCTATTTTGCTGTCGCGATGGTACTGGAACTGGTCTTCGGTATTCTGGCGAGCATTATTACCATGTGGTTCTCTCGTCATCGTGAGTTCCACGCCGACGCGGGTTCCGCCAAACTGGTTGGTCGTGAAAAAATGATTGCCGCGCTGCAGCGTCTGAAAACCAGTTACGAACCGCAGGAAGCATCCAGCATGATGGCCTTCTGCATTAATGGTAAAGGTAAATCACTGAGTGAACTGTTTATGACTCACCCGCCGCTGGATAAACGTATCGAAGCGCTGCGAAGTGGGGAATACCTGAAGTAAGCCTGTCGGCAAAAGAGAGAGAGCGCGTCCACGGACGCGCTTTTTTTATCCCTGCGCTCGAGGTTGTGTGATGCGTAAACCACTCACCACCGCCGCCACGGTTGCCAGAATCCCCGCAGCCAGCAGAGAAACATGCGTGCCGTTATCCCCGAACTGGTTCAACAGCAGCGCGACCAGCGCCGCGCCTGAACTTTGTCCCAGCAAACGAGCGGTTCCCAGCATGCCGCTCGCGCCACCGCTGCGTTCGCGCGGCGCTGACGTGATGATTGTGTGATTATTGGGTGACTGAAACAAACCAAACCCGGCACCGCAGAGGATCATCGGCCAGATGATATTGAGATCGGACGGTACGGCAGGAAGCAGCACCAGCGCAAACAGTCCGCTAGCCATCACCAACAGGCCCAGCGCCCCCAGCAATCCCGCATGGACGCGCTCTATCAGATACCCGGCCAGCGGTGCCATGACCATCGTTGCCAGTGGCCAGGGAGTGAGCAGCAGACCCGTTTCAACTTCACTGCGACCCAGTACCGTTTGCAGGTAGAAGGGAAGGGAGACCATCGCCAGCATCTGTGCGCAGAAGGAACAGATTGATGTCCCTATCGACAGTGAAAACAGGGGAATACGCAGCAGGTCGACCGGCAATAGCGGCACCGGTAGTGAGAGTTGACGACGGATAAAGAAGTAGCCCACCACGACCAGCGCCGCCAGTTCAGCACCGACCAGCGTCAGGGACTGCCCCTGTGCAAAACCGCTCAGTGCGGTGATCAGCAGACCAAAGGTCAGTGCGTTCATCACGGCGCTGGGGATATCAAAACGCGGTTTATTGCTGCGTGAACCATTGGGCGGCAGGAATCGTATCGCCAGAATTAGCGCAATAATTCCTAATGGCACGTTGATCAGGAACAGCCATTTCCAGGAGGCGATTGAGAGGATCGCCGCGGCAATGGTGGGGCCAGCGGCTGCAGAGACGGCAACGATAAAGGAGTTGATGCCCATCCCGCGTCCCAGATGGCGCTGAGGATAAATCAGACGGATCAACGCGGTGTTGACGCTCATCAGCGCCGCGCCGCCAAACCCCTGCACGACACGCGCCATCGTCAACACCTGCAGCGAGTCTGCGAGTGCGCAGAACAGTGAAGCCAGCAGAAAGACGACCAGTCCGCATTTGTAGATGCGTCGATAGCCAAACATATCGCCCAGGAACGACAGCGACAGTAACGAGACGACAATGGCAATCTGATAGGCGTTGACGACCCAGATTGAGCTGGCGGCGGAGGCGTGTAAATCATCGGCAATGGTGGGGAGTGCCACGTTGGCAATGGCACCATCCAGTACGGCCATCGAAATACCAATAACAATGGTTAAAATGGCGCCATATCGCTGCGGAAGCGGCAGGCCGTCGGCCTGGGGTTTATTCATGTGATTGATAGTTTCTGCGAAGAATATGATCAGGGTAGTGATTCTAGCATTGATATTCAGGCTTTATGTCGCAGATTTGTAACGAAGTTAGCAAAGATGGATTGCGGGCGCCTGACCATGAAATTATAATAAAAAATCGTTCTGATTTTTATAAAACACTCGTAATGAGGTGATAGATGGCTAACGCAGATCTGGATAAACAGCCTGATTCTGTATCTTCCGTGCTGAAAGTTTTTGGCATTCTGCAGGCGCTGGGTGAAGAGCGCGAAATAGGGATTACCGAGTTATCACAACGCGTCATGATGTCAAAAAGCACCGTTTATCGCTTTTTACAGACCATGAAAACGCTGGGTTATGTGTCGCAGGAAGGGGAGTCCGAGAAGTATTCTCTGACGCTGAAACTGTTTGAACTGGGCGCGCGTGCGCTACAGAACGTTGACCTTATCCGCAGTGCGGACATCCAGATGCGTGAACTCTCTCGTCTGACTAAAGAGACCGTGCACCTCGGTGCGCTGGATGAAGACAGCATCGTATACATCCATAAGATTGATTCGATGTACAATCTGCGCATGTATTCGCGTGTCGGTCGTCGTAACCCGCTTTATAGCACCGCGATTGGTAAAGTGCTGCTGGCCTGGCGCGATCGTGATGAAGTGAAACAGATTCTGGACGGCGTTGAGTACAAACGCAGTACCGGGCGCACCATCACCACCACGGAAGCATTGTTGCCCGTGCTGGATAAAGTTCGTGAACAGGGTTATGGCGAAGATAACGAAGAACAAGAAGAAGGTTTACGCTGCATTGGCGTACCGGTATTTGACCGTTTCGGTGTCGTGATTGCTGGCCTGAGCATCTCCTTCCCGACGCTGCGTTTTTCCGAAGAAAACCTGCATGACTACGTTTCGATGCTGCATACTGCGGCGCGTAAAATTTCTGAACAGATGGGTTACAACCATTATCCATTCTGATGACGTCATGATGGCGATATTAAGAAACTGCCGACTTTCGCGCCGGCAGTTTTATCCTGATGACATCCTGCTTAGGATTACGCGTTGCGGTCATCACGGCGGCGGATCTTAACCGTTATCGACGACCACGGTACTTTTACGCAATAGCGGGCAATCCGTTAACCCAATGATACCGCTATCGGTATGAACATATTGCGCGGTGGCGGTTCCTCGCGCGGTGAGATACTTACACTGCAGCCCCAATCCGGCCGCATTCTCCTGACTGCCTATCAGAACACCATATCCGCTGAGTAATAATCCAATCCAGACAAGCGCAAACAACACGATAGCGCGAATAATCAAACGCATTATGACCTCTTTTCTTCTATAAGTTAGACTGAGCTTAGCGTCTACGCGCATTGATACAAGTAAATGATTCTTAAAAAATCGCGAATGTTCTCTGTAGTTAGTCCTGGTTTAAGATACACATGATATTTTGGTGGCATAAGATGTTGATGCGGAGAGTGGAGTGAAAAAGTTTCGATGGATAATTCTGGTGGTGGTGGTGCTTGTGTGCCTGTTGCTATGGGCCCAAGTGTTCAACATCATGTGTGACCAGGATGTACAATTTTTCAGCGGAATTTGCGCCATCAATAAATTTATCCCCTGGTGAGATCATTTTTTCATCTGTTGATTACCTTCCTGTGGCGCGGTGGTAAAATGATGCGTCTACATTGAGGTGGTGAAATGAACGAAGTAGTGAATTCCGGCGTGCTTAATTTTGCGTCGTTGATTGTATCGGTGGGGGTTCTGGTTGTTGGGCTGGTGCTGTGGTTCTTTATCAACCGTGCAAGCTCGCGAACCAATGAGCAGATTGAGCTGCTTGAAGCGTTGTTAGATCAGCAGAAGCGACAAAATGCCTTATTGCGTCGTCTCTGTGAAGCGAACGAACCGGAAAAAGTGGCTGAGGCATCGCTGAAGGCCAATGACCCGCAAGAGGATGATGACATCATCCGTCTGGTCGCAGAGCGTTAATCCTTTGTAAAACAGGAAGCGAATGGACTGGCATCCCGCCGGTCTTTCCTTCCTGGGTCATTATCCTGCACGCTATTAGTGCAGTTACATATCTCTTCGCTATATCCGTTCCTTCCTGAGTCATTCCGTTGGTTATTGTCTGCACACACTTAATTATATTTTTCCATACGTTAATAATGTGAACTTCCCCGTTTTGTGAGAATGATCGGCTTTATAATAATCGAAACGTTTCTTTCCCTATTTTTGTGCATTGTCATCATTCTTTCATTAAATGAGTGCATAAGAACAGTGGATATCAGGTTGGACCGAAATGTGTTGTTATTATGATAACGGGCCATTTTGTGTTGAGACAAATTATGCATAACAAAGCAGAATTTGTGATAACGGCCTGACTCCACGTTTCATCATCGCGATGATCTGGAAGTCATGAAGTTATTGAGCTATGGTTGAAAAGTCCCCGTTGCGATGCTGGTCTGACAAGGGCTCAGCAAGAACGCGGGAATATATCGGCTTGAGAATTGACGCATAACTGTGCAGATACTCTGTGTCGACTGGTGAGATTTGTGCGACCGATCGAGACACGTTTAAAAATGGCTTGCCATAATTAACGTTGTATGTGATAACACGTTTTGGGTTAAACGAGGTACAGTTCTGTTTATGTGTGGCATTTTCAGTAAAGAAGTCCTGAGTAAACACGTTGTCGTTGAATACCGCTTCTCTGCCGAACCTTATATTAGTGCCTCAAGCAGTAATGTCTCAGTTTTATCTATGTTAGGCCTGCGGGCTAAGAAAACACTCTAAGGAATTTTGCAAATGGCAAAGATTAAAGGTCAAGTTAAGTGGTTCAACGAGTCTAAAGGTTTTGGCTTTATTACTCCGGCTGATGGCAGCAAAGACGTGTTCGTACACTTCTCCGCTATCCAGGGTAATGGCTTCAAAACTCTGGCTGAAGGCCAGAACGTTGAGTTCGAAATTCAGGACGGCCAGAAAGGTCCGGCTGCTGTTAACGTAACAGCTATCTGATCGACACCACTGATTTGAAGCGCGTCTGCGCATCAACCTCAGATTTAAAGCCTCGCTGATGCGGGGCTTTTTCATGCATCTTCCTTCAAAGTATGTCTGAATACCTTCTTCGTTAGCGCTTTGTTGCAAAGCCGTGATGTTATTAGCATAGTTTTCCCCGCTTTCCCGCCGTTATTCCCGTTAAATCAGTCACCTGAATATCATGTTTGCCGGAGAACAGGTGAAAAAGAAAAGTGATGGTACGGCGCGAAGTTTCACACCGCTACGCTTTGCACTACTTTGTATAGCCATATTGCTGAGTCTGGGAATGCTATTGGGACGCGTCGCATGGTTGCAGATTGTTGAACCCGATTCCCTGGTCAGGCAAGAAGATATGCGCTCGTTGCGCGAAGTCACCACGGCATCGCCGCGCGGAATGATTACTGACCGGCAGGGACGGCCACTGGCGGTGAGCGTACCGGTGAATGCGGTCTGGGTTGATCCGCAAACCTTGTTGAGTAAAGGCGGCGTTGGCGCCAACGAACGCTGGCAGGCGCTGGCGAATACGCTGCATCTCTCGCTCACAACGCTGGCGGCGCGCGTTAACCACGATCCGTCGGCACGGTTTATCTACCTTGCGCGTCAGGTCTCTCCTCAACAGGCGAAGTGGATAGAGAGACTGAATTTGCCCGGGATCAACTTGCGTGAAGAATCCCGGCGGTTTTACCCGGCAGGACATGTCGCGGCGAATCTGATTGGTTTTACCAACATTGACGGGCAGGGTATTGAAGGCATTGAGAAAAGCTTTAACGCACAGTTAATGGGTAAACCGGGTTCCCGTCTGGTCCGCAAGGATAAATTCGGCCATGTGATTGAAAACATCACGGAAGTCAATCCTGTACCGGCTCATGAACTTCAGCTTAGCATTGATGAGCGACTGCAGACGGTTACCGAAGATGCGCTGGACAATGCGGTTAGCTGGAATAAAGCGGAATCCGGAGCCGCCGTGCTGGTGAACATTGCCACCGGTGAGATTCTGGCGATGGCCAGTTTCCCCGATTTTAACCCGAATAATCGGGATGGTGCGGGGCTTGACGATTTTCGCAATCGAGCGATTAGCGATACCTTCGAACCGGGATCGACGGTGAAACCGCTGGTCATCATGACGGCGCTTGAGCAGGGGATTGTGCAGCCTGACAGCGTAATCGATACCCATCCATTTTTTCTCGACGGGCATCGCATCCGCGACGTGGGTTTTTATCCGGAACTGACGCTGACCGGTATTTTGCAAAAATCGAGTGACACCGGAGTATCGCATCTCTCGCTGGCGATGCCCATTCAGCAGTTAGTGGATACATATCAGCGTTTTGGCTTTGGTCAGCCCACGGGACTGGGACTCACCGGGGAGAGTCAGGGGCTGATGCCACAGCGTCACTACTGGAGCGATTTGGATCGTGCAACATTTGCCTTTGGCTACGGCCTGATGGTGACACCGCTTCAACTGGCGCACGTCTATGCCACGATTGGCAGTTTTGGCCTTTACCGACCGCTCTCCATCACGCGTATCGATCCGCCGGTCATCGGCAAACGCGTGATGTCCGAAGCGTTGGTCAGACAGGTAGAACATATGATGGAAAGTGTTGCTCTGCCGGGTGGCGGCGGAACGAAGGCGGCGGTTCGGGATTATCGCGTGGCGGTTAAAACCGGGACTGCGAAGAAAATCGGTGATGACGGTAAATACGTGGATAAATATGTGGCCTACACCGCAGGCGTGGCGCCAGCCAGCAGCCCGAAGTTTGCACTGGTGGTGGTGATTAACGATCCGCAGAACGGCGCCTATTACGGCGGTGCCGTATCGGCACCCGTTTTTAGCCAGATTATGGGCGATGTGTTGCGACTGGAAAACGTCAAACCGGATGGCATGCCCGCCGACTCCAGTCATCTGTTGGTAATGCATGGCAATCCGCAGACATTCCCTGTGCGCTAAGTGATTCTCCCTGGGCGTAAATCGCGTTACACTTGCGCCCTGAATTCACCTGCCGGAGTTGTTATGTCGTTTTCCTGCCCCCTTTGTCACCAGCCTCTCGCGCACGTCAATAACAGTTTTATCTGTCCGCAGCGGCATCAGTTTGATGTGGCAAAAGAGGGATACGTCAACCTGTTGCCGGTGCAGCATAAGCGTTCGCGCGATCCGGGTGACAGTGCGGAGATGATGCAGGCACGGCGTGCGTTTCTTGATGCCGGACACTATCAGCCGCTGCGTGACGCCATCGTTGAACAACTTTCCATGCGCCTCGACGCGTCGGCGGCCTCGATTCTTGATATCGGTTGTGGTGAAGGGTATTACACTCACGCCTTTGCTGATGCGCTGCCTGCGGCGACCACTTATGGACTGGACGTGGCGAAGGTCGCCATCAAAGCGGCGGCCAGGCGCTATCCGCAGGTGACATTCTGCGTTGCATCGAGTCATCGTCTGCCGTTTGCTGATGCCAGTCAGGACGCGATTGTGCGGATTTACGCGCCGTGTAAAGCAGAAGAACTGGCGCGTGTGGTCAAGCCGCGCGGATGGGTTCTCACTGCAACGCCGGGAGCGCGGCATTTAATGGAGTTGAAAGGGCTGATTTACGATGAGGTCCGACTCCATGCGCCGCATACCGAGCAACTGGAAGGGTTCAACCTGCTGGAAGATATCGCGCTGGCGTACCCGATGAGCCTGAGTGGGAAGGAAGCGGTGGCGCTATTGCAGATGACACCTTTTGCATGGCGGGCGAAGCCAGAGGTTTGGGAACACCTGGCGAGTAGAGAAACGTTTGACTGCCAGACGGATTTTCGTCTTCACCTCTGGCAGCGCGCGGATTAACCGTGAAAGTGTGTCCAGAGGATCTGGACGCCGATACCGATCAGCACCACCCCGCCCAGAATTTCAGCCCGTTTGCCAAGCAGCGGGCCAATGAAGCGACCGACCATCATCCCCAGCGTGGACATAATCAACGTGGCACAGCCGATAGCCAGTGCGGTAGCGATAATGTTGACCTGCAGGAACGCCAGCCCTACACCGACCGCCATGGCGTCGAGGCTGGTGGCGATGGCGGTAGTGACCAGTAACCAGAAACCGTGACGGCGCAGCGGTTCATCGTCTTCATCATCCGCGCCGCGAAATCCTTCTATAATCATTCGCCCGCCCAGAAAGGCCAGAAGAATGAAGGCAATCCAGTGATTCCATTCCAGTACGAATTTGCTGGCTAACATGCCCAGCGCCCAGCCGATCAGCGGCGTCAATGTTTCGACTGCGCCGAAGATCAAACCGGTGCGTAGCGCTTCAGAGAATTTGGGTTTATGCAGGGTGGCGCCTTTGCCAATTGATGCCGCGAAAGCATCCATCGACATGCCGAAAGCGAGAATAATAGTGGCAGTGATATTCATGACAGCGTCCTGACCGGGGTTTCCATAAAACACACCACTGCCCCCAGTAAACATGCACACCTGAACACAGGCGTTCATACAGTATGCATAGCAGTTGATGTGCCTATGGTCTCGCCTGACTGAAAGAGATTTCAGTCCGTACGTGCCACGTTTTGCAACGAGTATGTTGACACGTACATTTCCGGAGTCTGGAAATCGGCTACTCCCCAAATGACGGCGCAACCTTAACATATTTTGAGAATATAAAACAACTGCGGAGAAATATTATTTGACTTCTAATTGAAAACGATTTTCATTTAGATTTATTGGTAGATAGAACGTTAAAATAAATAACATCTTTACGCCTGGGTTATAGCCTTAGCTATGTTTTTAATTACAATTAAATTGCGAAAAACAAAGCACAGGCTATGTTTCTAACTCACTGAGAGGAAACGAGAAGTTTATATATCTTTTCCAGGTCGTCGATATTTCGTACGCGAATAAGCAAACGCCTTTGTTCTAATTGCATCACCAGAACACCATCTTCCGATAAATTCATCTCTTTAATGCGGTTATATTCTATCCATACGTTGGCGAAGAAAAATCCACCCTGTTTGAAGAGGATCTTCGGTACCCGGATCCAGAAAATATAAAGCCCCATCAACGCCAGTGCACATAATAACCATGTGGTCATGATAGCCCCATGGCTGGTGACATTGTTGTAGATAAGAATCGCGATGAGGCCGATGAAGATGACGCTGTCCACGCGGCTTCGGCGTAGCAGGGGGATGGCAAGCAGAGTCTGGCCATTGCGGCGTGGCATGATGAACTGATCGTAAATGGCGTAAGCCAGCAACGCGGCAATAAAGAAAACCAGCACCAGGTCCGTAATAGTCATTAATCCTTGTTCCTCCAGATAAAAAAAACGGGGCCGTTAAGGCCCCGGTAGTGTACTACAGTCTTACAGACCCAACAGGCCGACCGCATATCCCGCGATACCGATGACGAAGAAGCCAACGATAATCCACAGCGGGTTGACTTTCTTACGCAGCAGCCACATACAGGCGAAGGTAAGCAGTAACGGAACCAGACCCGGCATCAGCTGGTCGAGAATGGTCTGGACGGTGGTAACGCGCGTCTGACCATCCTGACCGGTGATGGTTGAGACCACCAGCGGGATGTTCACGTGCGTCCATTTGTTCACCAACGCCCCCATGACAAACAAGCCGAGGATTGACGCCCCCTCAGTCAGTTTTTGCAGGAAGCCGCCGCCCATATCCTTAACAATATCGACACCTTTGCGGTAACCGTAGGCGACACCGTAGTAACGGGTCAGCAGACGGACGGCGTTGAACAGAATGAAGAACAGCAGCGGACCCAGCAGGCTGCCGCTCATCGCGATACCCGCACCTAGCGCAGCAAACACCGGACGCACAGTACCCCAGAAAATCGGGTCACCCACGCCTGCCAGCGGCCCCATCAGACCCACTTTGATACCGTTGATGGCACCATCATCAATCTCTGCGCCGTTAGCACGCTGTTCTTCCATCGCCAGCGTTACGCCGAGAACTGGCGCCGCAACGTACGGGTGGGTGTTAAAGAATTCCAGGTGACGCTTGATGGCTTGCTTACGCGCATCGTTGTTCTCGGGATACAGGCGACGAATAGCCGGTACCATGGAGAAGCAGAAACCCAGCGCCTGCATACGTTCGAAGTTCCATGAACCCTGAAACAGGTTAGAACGAATGAACACGCCACGAATGTCACTCTGTGTGAGTTTTTTCTCAGTGGTAGTTTTAGTCATATCAACCATTTCGCTCACCTGCTAGTCCAGTTCGTTATCGAGGGAGTTGTCACCCGCAGCCTGCGCTGGTGCACCCGCCACGCGGTTATATTTCGGGCTCAGTTGGATGTAGAGGATGGCCATTACCGCACCAATCACACCCAGAGCAACCAGGTTGAAGTTAGTAAATGCGGCAGTCACGAAGCCGAGGTAGAAGAACGGCATCAGGTAGCCTGCACGCATCATGTTGATAACCATCGCGTAACCGACCACAACGATCATGCCACCGGCGATGTTCAGACCGCCTGTCACCACTTCCGGAATCGCATTCAACATGCCCTGAACTTCGCTGGTCCCTACGGAAATCGCAACGATAACCGCCGGGATAGCGATACGCATCGCCTGCAGGAACAGGGAAGAGACATGCAGCCAGGAGAGCGCCGTCAGGTTACCGTTTTCCGCCGCTTTATCCGCGGCGTGCTGGAATGCCACGGTGATAGTACGAACGATAATAGTCAGAACCTGGCCTGCTGCGGCCAGCGGAATAGCCAGCGCGATACCGGCACCGATGCTTTGGTGACCCGCGATAACCAGAACGGTAGAGATAATGGACGCTAGTGCGGCATCAGGTGCAACGGCAGCCCCGATGTTCATCCAGCCCAGGGCGATCATTTCCAGGGTACCACCGATGATAATACCGGTTTTCATATCTCCGAGAACGGCACCAATCAGCGTACAGGCCACCAGTGGGCGGTGGAACTGAAATTCATCGAGTACCGACTCCATACCCGCGATACATGCGACGATGAACACCAGCACAATCTGAAGAGTGGTAATCTCCATTGTACTTCTCCTATTGCTATAACAGCCTTAAGTGTGAAAGCTCATTCAATGCCAGGGGGTTACTTGCCCACTTTGGCAATCAAATCCATCATTTTCAGTTTCTGATCGGTCGACACTTTACGCGCCTCAAGCTCAATACCGCGGGCATTGAGTTTGTTAAAGGCTTCGATGTCTTTTTCATCGACAGAGATGGCGTTGTTGACCTGCGTTTTGCCCTGACGGAAAGCCATACCGCCAATGTTAACGGAGGTGATTTTCACGCCGCCTTCGACAATGCGCTCAACATCGGTCGGGTTGGTGAACAGCAGCATCACACGTTCGCCAGCATATTTCGGGTTGTTATAAACGCGAATCATCTTGGCAACATCGACCACGTGAGCAGTCACGCCAGGAGGCGCTACCTGCGTCAACAGCGTTTTACGCACGGTGTCTGCAGCCACTTCATCGCTGACAACGATAATACGGGTAACGTTGGTTTCTTTGGTCCAGCGGGTAGCCACCTGACCGTGGATTAAACGGTCATCAATACGGGCAAGACCGATTTGCATATAATCGTTCGGTCCCATCGGTTTTGCCGGGGCCGCGGCTTTGGGGGCTGCTGCGACAGGGGCAGGGGCGGCTTTTTCTACCGGTTTCGCTTTCAGCGCTTTCACGCCTTCGCGACCGGTTTCAACTGCCAACGCCACCAGCTCGTCGAAGCTCGGGTTGTCGTCACGCGCCATCAGCGTTTCGACCAGCATAGGGATGTTCACCCCGGCAATGACTTCATACTGCTCTTTGTCGACGACAATGCGGCTGGCAGCGTTGAATGGACTGCCTCCCCATGTATCGACGAGAAACAGCACGCCGTTACTGGTATCGAGTTTTGCCAACTGAGCGTTGTACTTTTCAATCAGCGTTTCAGCATTCTCGCCGGGCACGAAATCGATCCAGCCGACGTTTTCCTGCTCGCCTAACAGCATTTCTGCTGTCTTGAGTAACTGCTCTGCAGCCCAACCATGTGTGCCTATAACAATAGCAATGGTCACTTGCTACCTCCTTTATTATCGTTAACACATCAACGTGAGAGATGTATTTGAATCGCCGTCCGCAACAGAATCGATTCAGATAAGGGTTACAATGAAAAACATATGATGTCCGCGAATTATTTTAGATATCGAAAAAAATATTTTATGTGATGAAGATCCGTAATTTAGCTTTCGCCAATGAGAAATTTCGTAGAGTAAAATATCTCTGTTACAACTCTTTGCAAAGGAAGGTAAATCTTTGCCAAAAACACATTGCCTCTGTTATGTTTACGTTCTGTTTAACTTACCAGGAGTATAGGGCACTAGCCCGCTGTATGGATCGTCACCGACGTCATTTCACCTTCAGGCCGCATCGCGCCTGCCAGTCTGGCATTTCTTGCCACACGTTTTGTCTGCACCGTGTTTTATCGCCTGTTAACCATTCCTTAAGCAGGAGCTTGTCATGGAATTCTTAATGGACCCCTCGATTTGGGCGGGTTTGCTCACGCTTGTCGTCCTGGAAATTGTCCTGGGTATCGATAACCTGGTCTTCATTGCGATTCTTGCGGATAAGCTGCCGCCAAAGCAGCGTGACAAAGCGCGCCTGATTGGTTTATCCCTGGCGCTCGTGATGCGTCTGGCCTTGCTATCCATTATTTCGTGGATGGTCACGCTGACCCAACCGCTATTCTCCGTCATGGATTTCACCTTCTCCGGTCGCGATCTGATTATGCTGCTGGGGGGGATCTTCCTGTTGTTCAAAGCCACGACGGAACTTCATGAACGGCTGGAAAACCGTGAACATGACTCCGGGCATGGCAAAGGGTATGCCAGCTTCTGGGTCGTTGTGACGCAGATCGTTATTCTGGATGCCGTGTTCTCGCTGGATGCCGTCATTACCGCCGTCGGCATGGTGAACCATCTGCCCGTGATGATGGCAGCGGTGGTGATTGCGATGGCGGTGATGCTGTTGGCATCCAAGCCGCTGACGCGTTTCGTCAACCAACATCCGACGGTGGTAGTGCTCTGCCTGAGCTTCCTGCTGATGATTGGTCTGAGCCTGGTCGCTGAAGGTTTTGGTTTCCATATTCCGAAGGGCTATCTGTACGCCGCGATTGGCTTCTCAATCATTATAGAAGTGTTTAACCAGATTGCGCGTCGCAACTTTATTCGTCATCAGTCAACATTGCCGCTGCGTGCGCGTACGGCTGACGCGATCCTGCGTCTGATGGGCGGAAAGCGTCAGGCTGCGGTCTCGCATGAATCCGAAAGCCAGGCTGCCGTTCCGATCCCGGAAGGGGCATTTGCGGAAGAAGAACGCTATATGATTAACGGCGTTCTGACGCTGGCACAGCGCTCGCTGCGCGGCATCATGACCCCGCGAGGTGAAATTAGCTGGGTGGATGCCAGTCTGAGCGTCGATGAGATCCGCGAACAGTTGCTCTCTTCTCCACACAGCCTGTTCCCGGTGTGTCGTGGTGAACTGGATGAGATAATCGGTATCGTACGGGCGAAAGAGCTGCTGGTGGCGCTGGAAGAGGGTGTCGACGTAGCGGCTATCGCGTCTGCTTCACCGGCCATTGTGGTGCCGGAAACGCTGGATCCTATCAACCTGCTGGGCGTTCTGCGTCGTGCACGCGGTAGCTTTGTTATCGTCACCAACGAGTTTGGCGTGGTACAGGGGCTGGTTACGCCGCTGGATGTCCTCGAAGCCATTGCCGGTGAGTTCCCGGATGCTGATGAAACACCAGAAATTACCGTTGACGGCGATGGCTGGTTAGTCAAAGGCGGTACCGATCTGCATGCTCTGCAACAGGCGCTGGCAGTGGATAATCTGGTCGATGAAGATGAAGACATCGCGACGGTTGCGGGACTGGTGATTGCCGTTAATGGTCACATTCCCCGTACGGGTGATGTGGTTGAGGTTCCTCCGCTGAGTATTACCATTATCGACGCCAATGATTACCGCGTGGATCTGGTGCGAATTGTTAAAGAGCAACCTGCGCATGAAGAAGAGGAGTAATCTCCTCTAACGCAGAGGCACAGCGGGCGTCATGCGTCCGTTATGCCTGGGTGGCGGCGGGTGACTGCCCGCCAGCCACTGCGGAAAGTCGCGCAGCGGCATTGGCTTTGCAAATAAAAATCCCTGCAGCAAATCCACACCGTGACGGCGCAAATGCTGCGCCTGCTCCTGTGTTTCAACCCCTTCCGCGACCAGTTCGATATGCAGACGCTGCCCGAGGGCGATAATGATATCGGTAACCGTCGAGTTAACGGCATCAGTGCCAATGGCGTTGGTAAAGGACTTATCAATTTTCAGAATGTCAGGACGCAACTTTTCCAGCCATGACAGCGAACTGTTGCCGGTACCAAAGTCATCGAGCGCCAGCTTGATGTTTTGCTGTTGCAACTCGCGAACGATCCGATAATCAACGTCCCGCAGCGCATCCCGCTCGGTGAGTTCAATCACCAGTTGCTGAATGGGGTGCTGACTGAACCAGTACTGTTCGAGATCTTTCAGTAATTCACCCTGTTGGAAATGGCTGGCAGCAACATTAATGCCAATATGAAACTGACTGCTCATGGGAAAATAATGACGTTGTCGAATGGTTTCTGCTATCACATAGCGCGTTAGCGGTGCGATCTGGTGATGTTCTTCGGCAATAGGAATAAACACGTCAGGCGAAATCCACCCCTGACGAGGATTATTCCAGCGCAGCAGGATCTCCACCCCCACGCACTGTTTAGTCCGCGCGTTCAGTAACGGCTGGCAAAAAAGCTCAAATTCGCGTTGTGCCAGCGCGAGATTAATCTCCCAGGAAAAGCTCATCCGGTTGGCAGTGGCCAGCCACGCGAGATACCCCACCAGCAGACTGAGCATCAATGCCAGAGGCAGTTGCGCGGGCAGGGCTTTGAGCGCCAGTGCTTCTGCGGCAGGCCCGGTCACGCTAATGGTAAAAGGATAATGTTGCGAGGCGAGTTGATAACGCTGTTCATCTTTGAGCGTGGGCAGAGTCTCCACCACGCCGTTCCCGTAAATCAAATGCCGGTTGCCGACCGTCAGGCTGGCTCCGGTAATCAGCGGTTTACGCGGTTCCAGTAGCAAGGTGGTAAGCAGGTCGATATTGACAATTTCCAGTACACCGTCCTTACCGTCGGGAGAAGCCGGGTACCACTGGATGAGAATCGGGCTGCCTTTAATGAGCAGCGGGTCGGTGGACAGCAGCAGCTGCGCATTTGCGGTGGGTAGTTCAGGTTGGAGTTGGTGAACCGGGATATTGCGATAGCCAAAGACGCTGGAGCAGTAGAGTATACCGCGCTGGACCAGGGCGATTGCGCGAACCGTTTGCAGTCTGGCGGCCTGTTTGCGCAGTGGAAGATGCGTAACGGAACAGGGAAGACCAATCAGCGGCAACAGAATATCGCGGCCATTTTGCAACGGACGCAGTACTTCATCGAGCGTGGCGACCGCCCGGGAGGCAAAGGTCGCCGTGTGGTGGTGATTTAAATTCCGCTCCGAAATAAATCGGACGCTCAGGGTCAGGATGAGCGTAACAAGCGCACAAAGAGTACAGAGAATAAAACGATTGCGACGATATTTATTTATGATCCGTTGTGCTGTCTGCATGCGGCCACCTGATAACCGTCAGCCACAAAAGCCAACCGTAACAGAGCAAGTGTAGTGGGGAAATGGCGAACAGACGAGGAAGGGGGCAAATTTCGCCCATCCGTTGCAGATGGGCGAGCGTGAGGTATTAGTGGCGCAGGGTGACTGGTTTAGTCACACTGAACTTTGATCGCCAGACCACCGCGCGAGGTTTCGCGGTATTTGGCATTCATGTCCTTACCGGTTTCGTACATCGTTTCGATGACTTTATCCAGTGAGACGCGCGGCGCGCTGGTACGACGCATCGCCATCCGCGCGGCGTTGATCGCTTTAACAGAGGCAATCGCATTACGTTCAATGCACGGCACCTGTACCTGACCCGCAACCGGATCGCAGGTCAGTCCCAGGTTATGTTCCATGCCAATTTCAGCGGCGACGCACACCTGCTCCGGGCTTGCCCCCAGCAGTTCTGCCAGACCGGCCGCTGCCATTGAACAGGCCACACCGACTTCGCCCTGGCAGCCGACTTCTGCACCCGAAATCGAGGCATTCATTTTATACAACGCGCCAATAGCGCCCGCCGCCAGGAAGTAGCGGGTATAGATATCCGGGCTGACGGATTCAATAAAGTGATCGTAGTAGGCCAGCACGGCTGGCACGATACCGCATGCACCGTTGGTCGGCGCGGTGACCACACGACCGCCCGCCGCGTTCTCTTCGTTGACGGCGAGGGCGAACATGTTCACCCAGTCGATCACATTCATCGGGTCGTTAGAGAGCTTATCGCTGGAAACCAGCATCCGACGCAGCGCAGAGGCACGACGCGGGACGCGCAGCGGGCCCGGTAAAACGCCTTCGGTATTCATGCCGCGATCGATACAGGCCTGCATGGTCTGCCAGACGTGACCGAAGTACTCTTCAATCTCTTTCTTGTCGTGTAATGCCAGCTCGTTCTGCATCGCCAGTCCGGAAAGAGAGAGGCCGGTGCTGTTACAGTACTCCAGCAGCTCGGTTGCGGATTTGAACGGATAAGGGACACTCACCTCATTCGCTGCATCCTGACCGAAATGCTCTTCATCGACGATAAAACCGCCGCCGATGGAATAGTAGGTTTTGCTGTAAACGACGGCATCGCCGTTATACGCATGGATCTGCATGCCGTTTTCGTGCAGCGACAGGTTGCTGTTATGAAAACGCATGCCGTCGTTTTGTGGGAAATCTACTTCGTGCTGACCGTGTGCCAGCAGCAGGCGACCGCGCGTCTCAACGTCGTGGATGAAA
Organism: Citrobacter sp. T1.2D-1; assembly: GCF_950098555.1. NCBI lineage: Bacteria > Pseudomonadati > Pseudomonadota > Gammaproteobacteria > Enterobacterales > Enterobacteriaceae > Citrobacter > Citrobacter sp. T1.2D-1. The sequence continues at coordinate 12,874 of NZ_CATNHH010000023.1, read as the reverse complement.
CCAGGGATACTATCAATATCCACGGTGGCGGGCTCATTACCTGCCAGACCCATAATAATGGCGATATCGGTGTGGTGACCTTTACCCGTGAGCGACAGTGAACCATACACGTCAACGGCGACACGAGTAACGCTATCCAGTAATCCTTTTTCGACCAGGTCATCGACGAACTGTTTACCCGCCTTCATAGGCCCTACAGTATGGGAAGATGAGGGACCAATCCCCACCTTAAACATGTCGAATAGACTAATCACGATAATACTCCTGACAGGGTGACTGGAAACTTCCAGAAACGATGTAATAACTGCGCATAGTGTAAGAGGGAACGCGGGGATCGGCTTAACTATTCACATGAATTAAACTAATGGGTAACCGCGTTTTTACTAATGTTGTGACGGGAGCTTCAGGTTGTGTCGTCAGCGCGTAAAGATAAGTATAGTCAGGGCTTCACGCCAATTTGTAGTGCCAGTTCACGAATAATTCCGGCGGTCATGCCCCAGACGAAATAATGCTCATACCATGAAAGCCACACGCGATGCGAATCACCGCGACGCCAGACATCCAGCGGATGATAGCGGCCTAAATGCAGCGCCTGCGCCAGCGGCATTTCAAAGACTGCAGAAACCTCATCTTCGCTGGCACGGTAAGGCAGATTGGGCGGGATAATGCCAACCACCGGCGTGACCTGGAACCCGGTCACGCTGTCAACAGGCGGCAGTACGCCGATCACGTCAACGGCTTCTGGCGGGATCGCCACTTCTTCTTCTGCTTCACGCAGCGCGGCGGCGATGAGCGAGGCATCGGTGCTGTCAACCGCGCCGCCGGGGAAGGCCACCTGACCGGCATGTTTGCGTAAATGCACTGAACGCTGGGTCAACAGCAGTCCCGGCTGTGGCCGGCGAACCACGGGAATGAGCACGGCGGCCTGTCGCAGGTTCAGCGATTCGCGATTAATCTGCGGGCGCAAAAGTTGGAAGCGCGATAAAAAATCATCCAACGTCAGGCTCTTGTTATCCACGTTTTAGTTCTCCAGTTGTTGCAGGATACGATTAACTTTATCAAAGGTTTCCTGATATTCCGCCTGTTCCTCGCTATCAGCCACGATGCCGCCACCAGCGGAACAGTACAGTTGACCGGCCACGGCGGTCAGGGTGCGGATGGTAATGCTGGTATCCATATTGCCGCAGACGCTCAGATAACCGATGCTGCCGCACCAGGCGTTGCGCCGATGGGGCTCCAGTTCATCAATAATTTCCATTGCGCGCACCTTTGGCGCCCCGGTAATCGAACCGCCCGGAAACGCGGCGCGGAGCAGGTCGCTGGCATGCCGTGTGGGCGGTAACCGCGCGGTCACGGTACTGACCAGATGATGCACCGCCGGGAAGGGTTCGACGACGAACAACTCCGGTACTTTCACTGAACCGGGCACTGCCACGCGGCCAATGTCGTTACGCATCAGATCGACAATCATTAAATTTTCCGCCCGATCCTTCGGTGAGTTCGCCAGTTTCTGCGCCTGCTCCCGGTCTGCCTCTTCCTGTGGGAGTCGCGGCAGGGTGCCTTTAATCGGGCGAGTCTGAATGTTGCCGTCGGCCAGAAGAATAAACCGTTCTGGCGACAGGCTCAGAATAGCGCCTTCATCCAGGCGTAAAAATGCGCTGAACGGGGCGCGGTTCTCCTGATTCAATCGCTCAAAGGCCAGCCACTCATCACCCTGATAAGACGCCTGAAAACGCTGGGCCAAATTGACCTGATAGCAGTCGCCGCTGTGCAGATACGCCTGTACCTGGCGGAATTTCTCGCCATACTGTTCACGCGTCATATTCGAGCGCCAGTCTGCGGTTAACCTGAACGGCGCACGTACAGGGGATTGCTCGCTTTCGAGCCAGGCGAGTCTTTTCTGGACGTCCGAATGACTGATCAGGGTCACGGTCTGGCGCTGGTGGTCGACAATGAGTGCCCAGTCGTAGAGGCCGATCGCCATGTCTGCCAGCGCGATATCCTGCCGGGCATGGCTGGGCAGGATTTCGAAGCGGCGTCCCAGATCGTAGCCGAATAACCCCAGCGCGCCGCCCTGGAACGGTATATCGGCGTTGACCGGCGGCTGGAGGTTCAGCGCAGTCAGCGCGCTTTGCAATACCGCCAGCGGGTCGTCGTGAGTAAGACGACAGCCTTGCGCATCGCAAACCTGTGTGGTCTCGCCGTGCGTCTTCACGGTGCAAACCGGATCGGCCACCACGATGTCAAAGCGGCTATGCGGGTGATCCGCGTGACCGGAATGCAGCAGCATCGCCCACGGCAGATGACTTATTGGCGCGAAATAATGTTCGGCGGCGTCCTGGCGCCAGGGGAGCGTGATAATAGCGGGAGATAACGTCTTCATTGATCCTGACTGTACTGGCTATGTTCCGGGTTGCATGAAATAATTAGCGCTGACAATTTAGCAGGAGTTAACGATGTTTGCAGGTTTACCTTCACTCAGTCATGAGCAGCAACAGAAAGCGGTTGAGCGTATTCAGGAGCTCATGTCACAGGGAATGAGCAGCGGCGAGGCGATTGTCTTAGTGGCAGGAGAACTGCGCGCCACTCATACCGGCGAGCGGATTGTGGCGCGTTTTGAAGATGAAGAAGATGAGTAACCCCGGCTTACACCGCGGCGATTATCTTAATCTCAACTTTGTATTTTGGGTTCATTAACCCAGCCTGAACCGTGCAGCGTACCGGCGCATGACCGGCTACAACCCAGGCGTCCCAGGCTTTGTTCATCGCCGCAAAGTCGTTCTTATCGGCGAGGAAAATGGTGGCATCCAGAATGCGTGATTTGCTGCTGCCTTGCTGTTCCAGCGCGGCGTCAATCTGCGCCAGCGTGTTAGCGGTCTGCTCAAAGGCGTCGGCATCGAGGTTTGCCGGTACGCCAGTGTAGTAGAGCGTATTGTTATGGATAACCACGTCAGACCAACGATCTTCGGCATCGATACGGATGATAGTCATAAAGCCTTCCTCTTAACGTTCTGCATAAAATGGCAAGACTGCCATATTGTCAGGGCCTCGTCATCTCTTCAACTGGCGTAAGCCGCTGCGGCCTGACATAATCCCTGTTCAAATCAACAGGGGGTAGTGTGACGGACGATTTTGCACCAGACGGTCAACTGGCTAAAGCGATACCGGGATTTAAACCGCGCGAACCGCAGCGGCAGATGGCGGTGGCCGTCGCTCAGGCCATTCAAAAATCACAGCCTCTGGTGGTCGAAGCCGGAACGGGGACGGGGAAAACCTACGCCTATCTGGCACCGGCGCTGCGCGCAAAAAAGAAAGTGATTATCTCGACCGGTTCGAAGGCGCTGCAGGATCAGCTTTATAGTCGCGATCTGCCGACGGTGGCTAAAGCGCTGAAGTACACCGGAAGACTGGCCCTGTTGAAAGGACGTTCAAACTATTTATGCCTGGAGCGCCTCGAACAACAGGCGCTGGCGGGCGGCGATCTCCCCGTTCAGACCTTAAGCGATGTGATCCTGCTGCGGTCGTGGTCGAATCAGACCGTAGATGGCGACATCAGCACCTGCGTCAGCGTAGCCGAGGATTCTCAGGCCTGGCCGCTGGTCACCAGTACCAACGACAACTGTCTCGGCAGCGACTGCCCGCTGTATAAAGATTGCTTTGTGGTGAAAGCGCGTAAAAAGGCGATGGACGCAGACGTGGTGGTGGTGAACCACCATCTGTTTCTGGCCGATATGGTGGTCAAAGAGAGCGGTTTCGGTGAACTGATCCCGGAAGCGGAGGTGATGATTTTCGATGAAGCCCATCAGCTACCGGATATCGCCAGCCAGTATTTTGGTCAGTCGCTCTCCAGCCGTCAGCTCATGGATCTGGCGAAGGACATCACCATTGCCTATCGTACCGAACTGAAAGATACCCAGCAGTTACAGAAATGCGCCGACCGTCTGGCGCAAAGCGCGCAGGATTTTCGTTTGCAACTGGGCGAACCGGGATATCGCGGCAACCTGCGTGAACTGCTGGCCGATCCGCGGGTGCAGCGGGCTTTTTTACTGCTCGATGACACGCTGGAGTTGTGTTATGACGTGGCGAAATTGTCCCTCGGACGTTCGGCATTGCTCGATGCCGCGTTTGAGCGCGCCACGTTGTATCGCGCACGTCTTAAGCGGCTGAAAGAGATCAACCAACCCGGCTACAGCTACTGGTATGAATGTACCTCGCGCAATTTCACCCTCGCGCTGACCCCGCTGACGGTGGCGGATAAGTTCAAAGAGGTGATGGCACAGAAGCCGGGGAGCTGGATTTTCACCTCCGCAACGCTGTCGGTGAATGACGACCTCCATCACTTTACGGCGCGTCTGGGGATCGACGAGGCGGAATCGATGCTGCTGCCGAGCCCGTTTGATTACACCCGCCAGGCGCTGCTCTGCGTGCCGCGCTATCTGCCGCAAACCAATCAGCCGGGCGCGGCGCGACAGCTGGCAGCAATGTTAAGACCGATCATCGAGGCGAACAACGGGCGCTGCTTTATGCTCTGTACCTCGCACGCGATGATGCGCGATCTGGCTGAACAGTTCCGCGCCACCATGACGCTTCCGGTACTGCTGCAGGGGGAAACCAGCAAAGGCCAACTGCTACAACAGTTCGTCAGTGCGGGAAATGCCCTGCTGGTGGCGACCAGTAGCTTCTGGGAAGGGGTGGACGTGCGCGGCGATACGCTGTCGCTGGTGATCATCGACAAACTGCCGTTTACGTCGCCGGACGATCCGCTGCTGAAGGCGAGGATGGAAGATTGTCGCTTACGCGGTGGCGACCCGTTTGATGAAGTGCAACTGCCCGACGCGGTGATTACGCTAAAGCAGGGAGTTGGGCGTTTGATCCGTGATGCTGACGATCGCGGCGTGTTGGTGATTTGTGATAACCGGCTGGTGATGCGACCTTACGGCGCCACGTTTCTTGCCAGTCTGCCACCGGCACCGCGCACCCGGGATATCGCCCGTGCCGTGCGATTCCTCGCGATACCATCCTCCGAGTAATCTGTTACGGAGTATGGTAAGATGCGGGCCATTTTATTGATCTAAGCACGAAGACTCATGCGAATTCTGGCTATTGATACCGCCACAGAAGCCTGCTCTGTGGCTCTGTGGAACGACGGTACTCACTCTGCTCATTTTGAGCTTTGCCCACGAGAACATACTCAACGCATCCTGCCAATGGTGCAGGATATCCTTGCCGCTAACGGCACCTCTCTGACGGAACTTAATGCGCTGGCCTACGGGCGTGGACCGGGTAGTTTCACCGGTGTGCGCATTGGGATTGGCATTGCCCAGGGGCTGGCGTTAGGTGCAGACCTGCCGATGATTGGCGTCTCCACGCTGATGACGATGGCGCAGGGCGCGTGGCGTAAAACCGGTGCTACCCGTGTCCTGGCGGCCATTGACGCGCGAATGGGTGAGGTCTACTGGGCCGAGTATCAGCGCGATGAACATGGCGTCTGGCACGGTGAAGAGACGGAGGCCGTGTTGAAACCTGAGCAGGTGTCCGAACGTTTACAACAGCTTTCCGGTGACTGGGTGACCGTCGGGACGGGTTGGCCTGCCTGGCCTGAACTCGGTAAAGAGAGCAAATCGACGCTGCGTGACGGTGACGTCCTGCTGCCAGCGGCGGAAGATATGCTGCCGATCGCCTGTCAGATGTTCGCCGACGGCAAAACCGTGGCGGTCGAGCACGCTGAACCGGTTTATTTACGTAACAACGTAGCCTGGAAGAAACTTCCCGGAAAAGAATGAATCTCAGTAGCATGACCAGTAAAAACCGGGTCAATGCGCTGAGAAAAGGAGTCGCAGTATGGCGGTTCAAAAACAAGTTGTTAAAGGCCTGCTCGCGGGAGCGATTGCGCTCATGTTGAGCGGGTGCGTCACGGTTCCGGATGCGATTAAGGGCTCCAGCCCCACGCCACAAGACGATCTGGTACGAGTGATGAATGCCCCGCAACTGTACGTGGGTCAGGAAGCGCGCTTTGGCGGCAAAGTGGTGGACATTCAAAACCAGCAGGGGAAAACCCGGCTGGAAATTGCGACCGTTCCGCTCGATAGCGGTGCGCGCCCCATTCTGGGCGAACCCTCGCGCGGGCGTATTTACGCCAATGTGAATGGGTTCCTTGATCCGGTCGATTTCCGGGGGCAACTGGTGACCGTTGTGGGACCGATTACCGGTACCGTCGAAGGCAAAGTGGGTAATACGCCGTACAAATTCATGACGATGGACGTGTCGGGTTACAAGCGCTGGCGGCTTGCTCAGCAGGTGGTGATGCCACCGCAACCGATCGACCCATGGTTCTACGGCGGGAGAAGAGGCTGGCCGTATGGCTATGGCGGTTGGGGATGGTATAACCCGGGCCCAGCACAGGTTCAAACGATAGTCACAGAGTAACGCGTTGTATTATCAGTAAAAGAAACAGCGGCTGGTCCGCTGTTTCTGTTTTATTAACGTCATAACAAAAATAAATAGTGACGCGCTTCGCAACCTTTCAGTTGAGTGATTAATAAACTGGTACGCTGAGTTAATATTATGTTAACGACTTGTTTATTATCTGGGGTTGAGATGACGACGAACACTCATTTTAGAGGTGATGCAGTGAAGAAGGTTTGGTTAAACCGTTATCCCGCGGATGTGCCTGCGGAGATCAATCCTGACCGTTATCAATCCCTGGTGGAACTGTTTGAACATGCTGTCGCGCGCTATGCCGATCAGCCGGCGTTTATGAACATGGGGGAGGTGATGACCTTCCGCAAGCTGGAGGAGCGTAGTCGCGCCTTCTCTGCTTACCTGCAGCAGGGGCTGGGGCTGAAAAAAGGCGACCGCGTCGCGCTGATGATGCCAAACCTGCTGCAATATCCGGTGGCGCTGTTTGGCATTTTGCGCGCCGGGATGATCGTGGTGAACGTCAACCCGCTTTATACCCCGCGCGAACTGGAGCATCAGCTAAACGACAGCGGCGCGGCGGCGATTGTGATTGTCTCCAACTTCGCCCATACCCTGGAAAAAGTGGTTGATAAAACCAGCGTTAAGCACGTCATTCTGACCCGTATGGGCGACCAGCTTTCCACGGCCAAAGGCACGCTGGTGAACTTCGTTGTGAAGTACATCAAACGACTGGTGCCGAAATATCATCTGCCGGATGCGATCTCTTTTCGCAGTGCGCTGCACGCCGGTTACCGTATGCAGTATGTGAAGCCGGAAGTGGTTTCTGCGGATCTGGCGTTTTTGCAGTACACCGGCGGGACGACCGGGGTGGCGAAAGGGGCGATGCTGACGCACCGCAACATGCTGGCTAACCTGGAGCAGGTGAAAGCCACTTACGGGCCACTTTTGCACCCGGGTAAAGAGCTGGTGGTGACCGCGCTGCCGCTGTACCACATTTTTGCCCTGACCATGAACTGCCTGCTGTTTATTGAACTGGGGGGACAGAACCTGCTTATCACCAACCCGCGCGATATTCCGGGTCTGGTAAAAGAGCTGGCGAAGTATCCGTTTACCGCCATGACCGGCGTGAATACCTTGTTTAACGCCTTGTTGAACAATAAAGAGTTCCAGCAGCTGGATTTCTCCTCTTTGCATCTTTCTGCGGGCGGCGGTATGCCGGTACAACAGGCGGTGGCTGAACGATGGGTTAAGCTGACCGGACAGTATCTGCTTGAAGGCTACGGGTTGACCGAATGTGCGCCGTTGGTCAGTGTTAACCCGCACGATATTGATTATCACAGTGGCAGCATCGGCTTGCCGGTGCCGTCGACCGAAGCCAAACTGGTGGATGACGACGACAACGAAGTTTCTCCGGATCAGCCGGGTGAACTGTGCGTGAAAGGACCGCAGGTGATGCTGGGCTACTGGCAGCGTCCTGACGCGACGGATGAGATCATCAAGAACGGCTGGCTGCACACGGGCGACATCGCGGTCATGGATGATGAAGGATTCCTGCGCATTGTCGACCGTAAGAAAGATATGATTCTGGTCTCCGGCTTTAACGTTTATCCGAATGAGATAGAAGATGTGGTGATGCAGCATCCGGGGGTGCTGGAAGTGGCTGCCGTCGGCGTTCCGTCCGGCAGCAGTGGCGAAGCGGTGAAGATTTTTGTGGTGAAAAAAGAGGCTTCGCTCACTGAGGAAGCGCTGGTCACCTTCTGCCGCCGTCAGCTCACGGGCTATAAAGTCCCGAAACTGGTTGAATTCCGCGATGAACTGCCGAAATCAAACGTCGGCAAAATTTTACGTCGAGAATTGCGTGACGAAGCCCGCGCCAAAGTGGACAATAAGGGCTGAGCGTTAAGCAACACGTCAAACGCCGGGTGAATCCGGCGTGAGAGTGATCGCAAACCTTGCTCCGATACCGGACAAGCAGAGATCACCTTATTAAAACCAGGAAAATCAATTTATTGATTTTCGGCTGATAACCACAAAGAAGGAAAAACCACGTTTTTTCCCTTCTTTGTCAGCAATCTGACGCCGGGTGAATCCGGCGTTTTTTTTGGCGTAAACCGAAGAGAATGCAATTTGAATTACCAAATGATCACCACTGACGACGCGCTGGCAACCCTGTGCGAAGCGGTCCGTGCGTTTCCTGCGATTGCCCTGGATACTGAGTTTGTTCGTACCCGTACCTATTATCCGCAGTTGGGCCTGATCCAGCTGTTTGACGGCGAACATGTTGCACTGATCGACCCGCACGGCATTAGCGACTGGTCGCCGCTGAAAGCGATTCTGCGCGACACCGCCATTACCAAATTTCTGCACGCGGGTAGTGAAGATCTGGAAGTCTTTCTGAATGCGTTCGGCGAACTGCCGCAACCGCTGATTGACACGCAAATCCTGGCCGCATTTTGCGGCCGCCCGCTGTCGTGGGGCTTTGCATCGATGGTGGAAGAGTACACCGGCGTGGCGCTGGATAAGAGCGAGTCGCGTACTGACTGGCTGGCGCGACCGCTGACTGAGCGTCAGTGTGAATACGCCGCAGCGGATGTCTGGTATCTGTTGCCGATTGCCGGAAAACTGATGGCGGAAACCGAGGCTGCGGGCTGGTTGTCTGCGGCGCTGGATGAGTGCCGCCTGATGCAAACGCGTCGTCAGGAAATCCTCGCGCCCGAGGACGCCTGGCGCGACATCACTAACGCCTGGCAGCTACGCACGCGCCAACTGGCCTGCCTGCAACTGCTCGCCAACTGGCGTCTGCGTAAAGCGCGTGAGCGCGATCTGGCCGTGAACTTCGTGGTTCGCGAAGAGCATCTGTGGTCCGTGGCGCGTTATATGCCTGGCAGCATGGGCGAACTCGATAGCCTGGGGCTTTCCGGCAGTGAAATTCGCTTCCACGGTAAGACGCTGCTTTCACTGGTGGCTCAAGCGCAGGCGCTGCCGGAAGAGGCCCTGCCGGAACCGCTGCTGAATCTGATGGACATGCCGGGTTATCGTAAAGCGTTTAAGGCGATCAAGGCGCTTGTCACGCAAGTGAGTGCGGAACATAACGTCAGCGCAGAGCTGCTGGCGTCGCGCCGTCAGATCAACCAGTTGCTCAACTGGCACTGGAAGTTAAAACCGCAGAATACAGAGCCTGAATTGATTTCTGGCTGGCGGGCGGCGTTGATGGCGACGACGCTCAACGCGTTGCTGGCAGAGTATCCGCTTTAATGTTTTTGCCGGATGGTGGCTACGCCTGATTAGGCCTACAGACTCTCAACCGTAGGCCTGATAAGCGCAGCGCCATCAGGCATTGAACCCTTATATCCTCGCGCAGATCGCTTCACCGACCTGTTGTGTTGAGGCACTCCCCTGCAAATCCGGTGTTTTAGGTCCGCTGGCGATCACCTGCTCAATCGCCGCCAGAATCCCGTCGTGTGCGGCGGTGTACTTCGCATCTCCTGCGCCGAGGAAATCGAGCATCATCGCCCCAGCCCAGATAGTCGCAATCGGATTGGCGAGGTTTTTGCCATAAATATCCGGGGCGGAACCATGTACCGGTTCGAATAACGACGGGAAAGTGCGCTCAGGGTTCAGGTTAGCCGAGGGGGCAATGCCGATGGTGCCGGTACACGCCGGGCCGAGATCGGAAAGAATGTCGCCAAACAGGTTCGAGGCAACCACCACATCGAAGCGCTCCGGTTGCATCACAAAGCGGGCGCAAAGAATATCAATGTGCTGCTTGTCCCAGTGGATATCGGGATAGTGCTGCGCCATAAGCTCCACGCGTTCATCCCAGAACGGCATACTGATCGCCAGACCGTTGGATTTGGTCGCTGACGTCAGCGTTTTTCGCGGACGGCTTTGAGCTAATTCAAACGCATAACGCAGAATTCGATCCACGCCCCGGCGGGTGAAAACGGATTCCTGGATGACCACCTCATGCTCGGTGCCCGGATTAATATGTCCGCCCAGCGAAGAATATTCCCCTTCGGTGTTTTCACGCACGACGTAGAAATCAATGTCGCCCGGCTTCTTGCCGGCCAGCGGGCAGGGCACGCCGGGGAAGAGGCGAACCGGGCGCAGATTCACATACTGATCGAATTCCCGACGGAATTTTAGCAGCGAACCCCACAGGGAAATATGGTCCGGAACCGTGTCCGGCCAGCCGACGGCGCCAAAGTAAATGGCGTCAAAGGAGGATAACTGCTCGCGCCAGTCATCCGGCATCATTTTCCCGTGCTCAAGGTAATAATCACAGCTGGCCCATTCGAACGTCTCCACGCTGAGCGACAGGTCCCAACGTCTGGCGGCCGTCTGCAAAACGCGAATGCCTTCTGGCAGCACTTCCTTACCGATACCATCACCGGGAATCGCGGCAATACGACAGGTTTTCTTCATACCAGTTCTCACTTGTAGGGTAGCGAAATTGACTTCCTCCTTATCCTATAATTGACTGATCGACAGTTAATCTCTTCAACTGGTGAAACATAAAACACAGATCATGAATAATCCTCCTTTGCTGACTGATTTGCGCGTCTTTATTCTGGTCGCCCGACGGGCGGGATTTGCCGCCGTTGCCCAGGAACTGGGTGTTTCACCGGCCTATGTCAGTAAACGTATTGCGCTGCTTGAACAGAACCTGAATGTGGTTTTGCTGCACCGCACTACGCGTCGCGTCACCATTACGGAAGAGGGCGAGCGCATCTATGAATGGGCGCAGCGCATTCTGCACGATGTCGATCAGATGATGGATGAACTCTCTGATGTCCGTCAGGTTCCGCAAGGAATGTTGCGAATCATCAGTAGCTTTGGGTTTGGCCGGCAGGTTGTGGCACCTGCGCTGTCCGCACTGGCAAGGCAGTATCCGCAACTGGAGCTGCGTTTTGATGTGGAAGACCGGTTGGTGGATTTGGCCAATGAAGGCGTCGATCTCGACATCCGCATTGGCGATGACATTGCGCCGAACCTGATCGCTCGCCGGTTGGGGACGAACTATCGAATCCTCTGCGCTTCTCCCGCGTTCCTGGCGCAGTACGGTACGCCAAAACAGCTTGCCGATCTTGCCACCTGCTCCTGCTTAGTGATCAAAGAGCGCGACCACCCCTTTGGGATCTGGCAATTGCAAAATAAAGAGGGGGAGCACGTCATTAAGGTGACCGGGCCGCTGTCATCAAATCATGGCGAAATTGTGCACCAATGGTGCCTCGACGGGCAGGGGATTGCGCTGCGCTCCTGGTGGGATGTCTGTGATAACATTGCCAGCGGTCATCTGGTGCATGTTCTGCCGGAATATTACCAGCCGGCCAATATCTGGGCGGTGTATGTTTCACGACTGGCCACATCGGCCAAAGTGCGTATTACGGTGGAATTCTTACGCCACTATTTTGCCGAGCGCTATCCAACCTTTTCACTGAAATAAAGGCGTCGGTAAAGCGCTTCCCTTGAGCAGGGGCATCCGTTAGCATATTGTTTCGCGGTTAAGCGAAAAAGTGGTTTCAGGAAGAAGAGGTTAACGTGTTTGCAGAGTATGGTGTACTGAATTATTGGACTTATCTGGTCGGGGCTATTTTTATTGTCCTCGTCCCTGGACCGAACACGATATTTGTGCTGAAAAACAGCGTCGGACGTGGAATGAAGGGCGGGTACCTTGCGGCAAGCGGCGTATTTATTGGCGATGCGGTGCTCATGTTTCTGGCGTATGCCGGGGTGGCAACGCTGATTAAAACAACGCCAGTATTGTTTAATATCGTCCGCTATCTCGGTGCCTTTTACCTGCTTTATCTGGGCGCAAAAATCCTCTATGCCACGCTTAAAGCAAAAGGCGGCGACGCTGCTGAAGAGGCGGTTCCCTTTGGCGCCATTTTTAAACGTGCGTTGGTGCTGAGCCTGACGAACCCGAAAGCTATTCTGTTCTATGTTTCCTTCTTTGTGCAGTTCATTGATGTGAATGCCCCACATGCGGGACTGTCATTCTTCATCTTAGCGACCACGCTTGAAGTGGTGAGCTTCTGCTACCTGAGCTTCCTGATCGTTTCGGGGGCCTTTGTTACGCAGTACATTCGTACCAAAAAGAAACTGGCGAAGGTCGGAAACTCGCTAATCGGCCTGATTTTTGTCGGTTTCGCCGCGCGGCTGGCGACATTGCAGTCGTAAGCCAGGAGGCCCGCCGCACAGGCGGGCTTTTTGTTTCGGTATCCCAATGAATAGTCCATTTTGGCGTCCTGCAAAAAGTAACCAATAAATGGTATTTAAAATGCCAGTTATGAAGCGTAACCTTTCTGGAACAGCGGTTTACTCACAATCGCATCCTACCGACTGGAAGAGGGAAGGACATGCTTCAGATTCCACAAAATCATATCCACACACGTGCCACGCCGTTCTGGAACAAAGAAACGGCGGTAATGACTCCAACTTATTGATAGTGTTT